>DDWF01000073.1 GCA_002345845.1 Betaproteobacteria bacterium UBA2293
TCGGCCCGAACGGCGCCGGCAAATCGACGCTGTTCAAGATGATCACCGGCCAGCAACAGCCGGATTCCGGCGAGGTCATCGTCGGCCCGACGGTCAAGATGGCCTACGTCGACCAGTCGCGCGACTGCCTCGATGGCAACAAGACAGTGTTCGACGAACTGGCCCAGGGCAGCGACATCCTGCAGATCGGCAAGTTCGAGATGCCGTCGCGCGCCTACATTGGCCGCTTCAACTTCAAGGGTGCTGACCAAGGCAAGCTGGTCGGCAACCTGTCCGGCGGCGAGCGCGGCCGCCTGCATCTGGCCAAGACGCTGATGGCCGGCGGCAACGTCCTGCTGCTCGACGAACCGTCCAACGACCTTGACGTCGAAACGCTGCGGGCGCTGGAAGATGCGCTGCTCGAATTTGCCGGTTGCGCGCTGGTCATCTCGCACGACCGCTGGTTCCTCGATCGCATCTGCACCCACATCCTGGCCGCCGAAGGCGATTCGCAGTGGAACTTCTTCGCCGGCAACTATCAGGAATACGAGGAAGACAAGCGCAAGCGCCTCGGTGAAGAAGGTGCCAAGCCGAAGCGGATTCGCTACAAGCCGATCACCCGCTGATCACCTGGCTCATTCCCGCGGCCGCCGCGGGGATGAATGCAAAACGGGCGCCGTTGCGGCGCCCGTTCGTTTTTGCCCTTCGCCGTTGCGAAAGGCGGTAAAAATGTCGATCAGTGCTTCAGGTTAGCAGAGAAAACCGCCCTGCTCTTTTCGGAAAATGCGAATTCGTTGAATGCCCGCTCGATTTCGGCTTCGTTGCGACCTTCCGAGCGATCTTCGAAGCTGATGCCGATGATCTTGCCGTTGGCGGCCAGAGTCTGGAAGGCGTAGCGCCAACGCTGGGCTTCCGCTAGGCGTTCACGCAGTTCAGTCTCGTTGGAAATTGCAATGCCAGCCTTTTTCAGGGAATCCAGAAACTGCTCGAAGGATTCGTTGCTCAGACTACCCATTTATTTCTCCGTTGAAGTTCGGTGCGCTAGCACCATGTGTCGATTAACGAGGCGATTTCGATTCGGTTGACACGAAAGTCATAGTTCTTTGAATGCGATAATCACGCCCCATGAAGAAGCCGAATCCCAACTCCGCGATCCAGGAAATCCGTCCCGGCCAGTCTGTCGACCTGCTCAAGGAACTGCACATCCTGACCCGTGATGGAAAGCTCAACCAGGACAGCCGCCGCAAACTGAAACAGGTCTATCACCTGGTCCAGTTCATCGAACCGCTGCTGGCGGAAGCCGAGACACTGGTCGACCATGGAGCCGGCAAGTCCTACCTCGGTTTCATCCTCTACGATCTCTGTATCAAGGAACGTGCCAGCGGCGAAATAATCGGTATCGAAAGCCGCCCGGAACTGGTCGACAAATCGTGTGAACTGGCCAGCCGGCTTGGCTTTCCGCGCATGCGCTTCCTTGCCTGTACTGTCGAGGATTCACTGACCTCAGCCGAGCTGCCGGAACGCGTGGATGTCGTTACTGCGCTACACGCCTGCAACACGGCGACCGACGACGCGATCCGTTTCGCCCTGGCCAAGGACGCCCGGCATATCGTCCTCGTCCCTTGCTGCCAGGCCGAAGTGGCCGCCGCCATGCGGGCCAGAAAGAACGAATCGCTGGGCAAGACGCCACTGTCGGAACTGTGGCGACATCCGATCCATACCCGCGAACTCGGCAGCCACCTGACCAACGTGCTGCGCTGCCTGCTGCTTGAATCGCACGGCTACGACGTCACCGTCACCGAACTGGTCGGCTGGGAGCATTCGATGAAGAACGAGCTGATCATCGCCAGCAAGCGCGGCGCCCCCCGCAAGAATGCCCGCGAACGGGCCGAAGCCATCCTGCACGAGTTCAATATCGAGGAACTTGCGCCCCGGTTCACCTACTAAGCACGCCATGAACCGTCCCCAACACCCGCTCGAACTCCTCGCCCCGGCCAAGAACGCCGATTTCGGCATCGAAGCCATCAAGCACGGCGCCGATGCCGTCTATATCGGCGGCCCTGCCTTTGGCGCCCGTTACGGCGCCGGCAACGATGTCGCCGAAATCCGACGCCTCTGTGATTTCGCCCATCGTTACCGGGCGAAAGTCTTCGTCACGGTCAATACGATCCTGCACGACGAGGAACTCGAAGGCGGCCGGCAAATGGCCTGGCAACTGTATGAAGCCGGGGCCGACGCACTGATCATTCAGGACATGGGCCTGCTGGAAATGGATCTGCCGCCGATCCAGCTGCACGCCAGCACCCAGACCGACATCCGCAACCCGGCCAAAGCGCGGTTCCTGGAAGACGTCGGCTTCTCGCAGATCGTCCTGGCACGCGAGATGAGCATCGGCGAAGTGGAAGCCGTGGCCAGGGAGACGACGCTGTCTCTCGAGTACTTCGTCCATGGCGCGCTCTGTGTCGCCTATTCCGGACAGTGCTACATCAGTCACGCGCACACCGGGCGCAGCGCCAATCGCGGCGAATGCTCGCAGGCCTGCCGTCTGCCGTACACGTTGGTCGACGACAAGGGCAAGGTGCTCACCGAGAACCAGCACCTGCTGTCGATGAAGGACAACAACCAGACGGAAAACCTGCTGGCGCTTGTCGAGGCCGGGATCAGCTCATTCAAGATTGAAGGCCGGCTGAAAGATCTCTCCTACGTCAAGAACATCACCGCCCACTACCGTACGCTGCTCGACGAAATCATCGCCGCCAACCCGAATTACGTCCGCGCCTCCAGCGGCCGCTCGACCTTCAGCTTCACGCCGCAGCCGGACAAGACCTTCAATCGCGGCTATACCGACTACTTCGCCAACGACCGCCAGGACGACATCGGCGCCTTCGATTCGCCAGCCTTTGTCGGCGAGTTGATCGGCGAGGTGGACGAAATCGGCGACGGCTGGATCGTCGTCAATGCCGAGCAGGAATTCCACAACGGCGATGGCGTCTGCTTCCACGATGCGCACGGCGATGTGCAGGGCATGCGCATCAACCGCGCCGAAGGCAAGCGGCTGTACCCGGCCGAGATTCCGGCCGAATTGACCGTGGGCGCCACGCTGTTCCGTAATCGGGACCAGGAATTCGAGCGGGCGCTGGAGAAGGAATCGGCCGAGCGGCGCATTGCCGTGACGCCACACTTCACCGAAACCGCTGAGGGCTTCGCCCTGACACTGCGCGACGAGGACGACGTGGCGGTCACCGTCGACCTGACGCACGCCAAGGAAGTCGCGCAGAACGCCGAGCGGGCACTGAACACCTTGAAGGACAGCCTGGGAAAATTCGGCAACACGATGTTCGTCGCCGAGCCAGTCGAGCTGGCTTTGTCACAAGCCTGGTTCCTGCCGGTCAGTACCCTCAACGCCCTGCGCCGTGACGCCAGCGAACGGCTGGAAGCCGCTCGCTTGGCCAGCCACCCGCGCCCGCCGCGCGCCGTGCCGGCTCCGAACCCGGTACCCTATCCGCAGGACGAACTGACCTATCTCGGCAACGTCTTCAACGCCAAGGCCCGCACTTTCTACGAGAAACACGGCGTCAAGCTGATCGAGGAGGCCTACGAGGCCGGCAACGAAAAAGGCATGGTGTCGCTGATGATCACTCGCCACTGCCTGCGTTACAGCTTCAACCTGTGCCCGAAGGAAGTGAAGCACCTGAAGCCGGACCCGATGACGCTAATCAATGGCAGCGAAAAACTGATCCTCAAGTTCGACTGCAAGGCCTGCGAAATGCACGTCGTCGGCAAGATGAAGAAGGGCGTCAAACTTAACCTCGGCACCATCCGTCCGGCATAATCCCGGCATGCGACCAACCGCCTGCCCCTCCTGCCGCCAACCGATGAGCAAGCACCGCTTTGAGCGCCTGCTGCACGGCGAAGTGGTTCTCGACCTGTGCTTCCACTGCAACGGCATCTGGTTCGACGAATACGAAAGCGCCCAGATCACGCCCGGCGGCATCGTCGAACTGTTCAAACTGCTGCACCAGCACCAGGATGACCAGCGCCTGCCGCTGCGCGACCCGCTGGCCTGTCCGCGCTGCCAGGAACGCCTGCTGCACGGCCTCGACGTCGCCAAGCATGGCGGCCGCTTCAATTACCACCGCTGCCTGCAGAAGCACGGACGCTTCACCACCTTTGCCCAGTTCATGATCGAGAAGGGTTTCGTCCGCCAGCTCAATGTGGCCGAAATCGATGAACTATCGGCCAAGGTCGGCATCATCCGCTGCATGGGCTGCGGCGCCCCGGTCGATATCCGCCGCGAGCATGCCTGCGGCCACTGCCGGGCGCCGATCAGCATCCTTGACCCGGGTGCCATCGAACAGGCACTGTCGCGCTTCCACACCGCCGAAGTCCGCCGTACCACGGCCGATGTGGAAGCCCTGGGTGACGCGATCGTCATGCGCGAACGGGAAAAATCGCGCCTGAAGCGCCTCAAACAGGAGCCGGAGAACGCCGGCATCGGCGACGCTATCGACTTGCTGTCAGCCGGTGTCGAGTTCGTCTGGAACCTGGTCCGGCGCTGATCAGGCAAAGAAAAGGCGGGCCGCAGCCCGCCTCGTCTCGCTACAGCATTTCTACTGAACGCGGATCTCGACCCGCCGACCCTCCTCATCGCTGCCACTGCCCAGCGTCGTTTCCGGTTTGCGCAGCTTGACCCGCTCGGCAGCAACGCCACCGGCAACCAGCGCGTCACGCACGGCAACGGCGCGCTCCCTGGCCAGCTCGGCATTGCGCACCGCGTCGCCGGAGGGATCGTGAAAACCGGAAAGCAGGACGATAGCTGAGGAATTGGCCGCCAGGGCGTCCAGCGTCTTGCTGACCACCGCCTGATCGGCCGCGCTCAGCGCCGCTGAACCAACAGCGAAATAAACCTTGGCCAGCGCCTCGCCGACCGGCGCGATATCCGCCCCCTGTTCCATTGGTGCCTTGGCATCGGGTAGCGCCAGCTTGCCGGCACTGGCACCATAGATCACAGCAATAACTGCCAGCGCTATGCCGGCGAGGACACCCACTACGACTGCCGTCGATTCGTCTTCGTCATTTGCTGCCATATCTACCTCACAAGGGAAATTGGTCGGACAACTGACGGTAATTCTATGCCGAATCGCTGGCCAAAAGCACCTGCGGCCGCAACTCGACCTGCTGACGGTCGCTGCCCAGCCAGACCACGCCGTCCTGGATCGTGCATTGCAGCTTCATGCCACGCTCGGCCAGCGCCGCCAGGGCCTTGCCCTCCTCGGCCGTCAGCATCAGCACGCGCAGGTTTTTCTGCCCCTTGACCTTGTCCACGGTCTGTTGCCACCAGATCTCGGCCGAACGGCCACCGTAGGCCAGTACGCAGACCTGGCGCGAGCGGTTGCAGGCCCGGCGGATGTTCTTTTCGTCAGGCAAACCGACATCGACCCAGCGCTCGATGGAACCGGTGGCGTCGAGATCCTGTAGGTCTGCCTCGTCCTCGGTTGACAGGCCGCGGCCGAAAGCCAGCGTTGCCGAGGCGTTGAGCGCGAAGGCCAGCAGGCGGACCATCATCCGTTCATCGGTTTCCGAGGGATGGCGGGCCAGCGTCAGGGCGTGCTCGGCGAAGTAGCCGCGGTCGAGATCGGCCAGTTGCAGCTCGGCCTTGAAAATGGTGGATTTGAGTGCCATGCGGGCGCCGAAAAAAGTGCGGATTATCCCATGACGACCATGGCAAAGCCGGCTAGGATTAAATCCACAGCCCTTACGGAGAAGCGCATGAAGACCACACGCCTTGCCCCCTGCCTGCTGGCCCTGCTCTTTGCCGGCGCCGCCAGCGCTGCCGACGTGCCGAAGCGCAAATCCGGCCTGTGGGAGGTGAACACCCAGATGACGGGCATGCCCGCCGGCATGCCGGGCCAGGGACCGATGCAGATGTGTATCGACCAGGCCAGCGACAACGTCATGAACGGGCGCAGCGATCCCCGCGCCAAGGCCGATTGTCCGGTCATGGAAGTCCGTCCCGGAGCCGGCAAGGTGACGGTGCACTCGGTCTGCCGCCACGGTGCCACGACGGCAACGACGGATGCCGTGATCACCGGCGATTTCGACAAGAGCTACCGTAGTGACATGGTCACCCGCTTCAATCCGCCGCAGAATGGCATGAAGGAAATGAAGATGACCCAGGAAGCGCGCTGGCTCGGCCCATGCAAGCCGGGGCAGAAGCCGGGCGACATCATCATGCCCGGCGGCGGCAAGATGAATATGGAGGAGATGATGAACGATCCGCAGATCCGCGAACTGATGAAGCGCCAGCAGCAAGCGCGCTGAGCCGGGTCTTATAATCAGCGTTTTCTTATTTTCCCGACACCATGCGCCAACTTTTCCTTGCTTGCTCCCTTGCCCTGTGCAGTCTCTTCGCCCAGGCCGAAGTCATCGACATCGACAATGCCCAACTGGCCAAGCTGATGCAGGATGGCGTGCCGGTCATCGACATCCGCCTGCAGTCGGAATGGGAAGAAACCGGCATCGTCGGTGGCAGCAAGTTGCACACCTTCTTCGACGAACGCGGTCGCGCCGATCCGGCGGCCTGGCTCAACCAGGTCAGCCCCTACGCCAGGAAGGACCAGCCGGTCATCGTCATCTGCCGCACCGGTAACCGGACCAAGGCGGTCAGCCAGTTCCTCTCGCAGCAGGCGGGCTATGCCACGGTCTATAACGTCAAGGCCGGCATCAAGGGCTGGATCCGTGAAAGCCGGCCGGTCATTCCGGCGGCCCCGGTGATTGCTGCCTGCCGCAGCGCCAGGGCTTGCTGAACCAGGCCATCGCCCGCAAGCGCTGCGCCAGTTGTGAACGCTGGCAGGGGCCGCGCCAACCCGGCGCGACGCCGGATAGCGTAGGCATCGAAGCGGAAACCGATACTGGGCTGTGCATCGGCGGCGGCTGGGATGGTGATGAGCGGCGCGCCCGCTCCGCTTGCGGCCACTGGCAGATCTGGTCCGCCCTGGTTCGCCAGGATCTGCCTCAGGAATAACGTCGCTGGCGCCGGGTGCGGCCAATGAGCCGCTGTGGCCGCCACGGCCTCCGGTAGAATGCGCGGTTTACCGGCTTTCCGGCGCCCGGCGCAGATGGCTGTCACTCCACCGGAAACCGCCATGTACACCAGTCCGCTGACCGCTCTCCTGCAATCCGCCTTCACCGCCCGCCAGCCGCTCATCGAGCGCCTGCAGGCCGAAGACACCAATGCCTACCGCCTGTTCAACGGCAGCAGCGAAGGTCTGCCCGGCCTGACCATCGACCGCTACGGCGACCTGTTGCTGGTACAGACCTTCCATGAACCCCTGGATGGCCACGACCGGCCGGAAATCGAAGCCTTCTACGCCGCCGCCCTGCCCGGCCTGGTCTGCATCTACAACGACCGCAGCCGCGCCAACTCGCGCATTGTCAATCCGCTGCCGGCCGATGTCCTGGCGGAAGCCCAGAAACCCCGCGAATTCCACGAGATGGGGCTGCGCTACCTGGTTCAGGGGCGCCACGCCGGGCAAGACCCCTGGCTGTTTCTCGACATGCGCGCCGGCCGTCGCCGCGTCCTGCAGGAAACCGCCGGCAAGTCGGTACTCAACCTGTTCGCCTACACCTGCGGCATCGGCATCGCCGCCGCCAAGGGCGGTGCGGCGCATGTAGTCAATGTCGATTTTGCCGAATCGAACCTCAAGGTCGGCAAGGACAACGCCCGCCTCAACGACCTGCCGATCCGCCTGCGCTTCGTCCATAGTGATGCCTTTGCCGCCATGCGCCAGCTGGCCGGCATCGGTCAGCCCGGCATGGTCCGCGGCAAGAAGATGCCGGCCTTTCCGAAACTGGAAAAGCATGGCTTCGATCTGGTCTTTCTCGACCCGCCGCGCTTCGCCAAGAGCGCCTTCGGCGTCGTCGACATCGTCAACGATTATGCAGCGCTGATGAAACTGGCCTTGCTGTGCACCAACGAGGGCGGCACGCTGATCTGCTGCAACAATGCCGCGCAGATTACCCGTGAGGTCTGGGCCGATCAGTTGCAACGCTGCGCCACGAAGGCCGGACGCAGCATTCGTCAGATCGAATGGATTGCGCCGGAGGAAGACTTCCCCAGCCACGATGGACAACCGCCGCTAAAGATTGCCTTGCTCAGGGTTTAGCCATCAGCCGATCCATGGACGGTACTGACAGCCCATGGCCATGCCGGGATAATTAGCAGCTCTCCATCGCCCATCCGGAAGCCGCACATGCAAATCGATCCCGCCCAGCAGTCCAAAGCAGACAACTACAAGCTCTTGACCAATCTGGTGATTCCACGCCCGATCGCCTGGATCACCAGTCAGAGCCCGAGCGGCGTGATCAATCTGGCGCCCTTCAGTTTTTTCAATGCCGTCGGCGCCGACCCGCTTTATGTGCTCTTCAGCGTCAGCCACAACGAGCGCGGCCAGCCCAAGGACACCGCCAACAACATCAAGGCTGGCGGCGAGTTCGTGGTGAACATGGTCACCGAGGATCTGTTCGACGCGATGAATATCTCGGCGGCCGACTTCCCGGCCGAACTGGGCGAGCTCGCAGCCGCCGGGCTGCATGCGGCGCCCTCCGCCCGCATCAAGGTGCCGCGCGTCGCCGAAGCGCAAGTCAGTCTCGAATGCACCCTGTTCAGCCACCAGCCACTGGGGGCGAACACCCTGTTCATCGGCGAAGTCGTGATGTTCCATGTGGCCGACCAATTGATCGGCCCGCGCCTGCACATCAATGATTTTTCGCCCATTGGCAGACTCGGCTCGCCATCCGTTTACTGTCGCACGACGGATCGCTTTGATATTCCCCGGATCACCTACGCCGCCTGGGAAAACGCCAGGTCGGACCTGGCTAAGTAGCGATACCAGCCTCGGTTCGCCAGAAGCAAATAAGACAGCATTGAGTCGATTGGAGTCGTGTCCCCAACCCTAAAATGCAGACAGCCGCCGAATCCATATTAAAGAGTACGCCATGCAGATTGCCACCGCTCCCGTCATCCATCTGCTGCACGAAGCGCCGCACGCCATCCTGTCGACGCATTCGACGCAGCTGCCCGGCTACCCCTACGGCACCGCCGTGCCGCTGGTGCTCGATGAAGCACAACGGCCGCTTCTGCTGATCAGCGCCCTGGCCGAACACACGAAAAACCTGCTGGCCGATCCGCGCGCCAGCCTGGCCGTCGTCGAAGCCGGGCAGGCCAACGTCCAGGATGCTGCCCGGGCGACGCTGGTCGGGCGTATCGAGCCCTTTCAGCCAACGCCCGAACTGGTGCAACGCTATCTGCGTTACCAGCCGGATGCCGATCAATATCTGCAGCTCGATTTCATGTTTTTCCGCCTGCACGTCGAGCGCCTGCGCTACATCGGCGGCATCGGCAGGATGGGCTGGCTGGATGCGGAAGCCTGGCAGGGCACCAGCGCCCTTGACGCAGCCGAGGAAAGCCGGCTGCTGGCCGAGGCGCCGCAAACCCCGGGCAGCCGCCTGCTCGGCGTCGATCCCCTGGGTATCGATTACGAGATCAGCGGCTGGCGCCGGCGTCAGCGTTTCGCCGACCCGCTGTCGGCCGGCGCTATCGCCAGCCAGTTGAAAGCCCTGCCCGCCTCAGCAAGCTGAGGCGGCAGCTGCCGCATCAGGCGAGGCTGAGGGTCTCCATGACTGGATAGTCGGTATAGCCGGCGGCACCCGGCGTATAGAACGTTGCCGGATTGGCCTCGTTCAGCGGTGCGCCGGCCTTGAAGCGGGCCGGCAGGTCCGGGTTGGCCAGGAAGGGAACGCCGAAGGCGACGGCATCAAGCTGGCCGCCGTTGATGGCGGCAGCCGCTTCTTCTGCCGAATAGCCCATGTTGCCGATCAGTACGCCGCTGTAGTTGTCCCGCGCCGGGGTCATCACATCACCCTGCTGCTGGCCGAAAAAGTCGGCACGCATCACATGCCAGTAGGCCAGGTGATAGTCGTTGAGCCGTTTGCCGAGCCAGGTGGTCAGCGCCACCGGGTCGCTGTCGATCATGCTGTTGTAGCTGTTCAGCGGCGAACTGCGCAGGCCGACCCGGTCGTTGCCCCAGACGGCGCACACCGCATCGAGCACTTCCAGCGTCAGCCGGGCACGGTTCTCGATGGCGCCACCATAAGGACCGCTGCGCCGGTTGGCGCCATCGCGCAGGAATTCGTCGAGCAGATAGCCGTTGGCGCCATGAATCTCGACCGCGTCGAAGCCGGCCGCCAGGGCATTCTGCGCGGCGCGGGCGAAGCCGGCGACGATGGACGGCAGTTCCTCGTCACGCAGTTCGCGCGGCACGACATAGGGCTGCTTGCCTTGCGGCGTATGCACCTCGTCGTTGGTGATCGCCAGCGCACTCGGTGCCACTGGCTGCTGGCCGTCGTTGAGCAGCGGATGGCAGGCGCGGCCGCCATGCCAGAGTTGCAGAGCGATCTGTCCGCCGGCGCCATGCACGGCATCGGTGACTTTCTTCCAGCCGGCCACCTGGGCTTCGGAATAAATGCCCGGCTCGTGCCAGAAGGACGAATTGCCGGCCATGACCATGGTCGCCTCGGCAATGATCAGGCCGGCGCTGGCGCGCTGCGCGTAATGCTCGGCCATCAACGGGCCGGGCACATGTCCATCCTCGGCCCGGCAACGCGTCAGCGGCGCCATCAGGATGCGGTTGGGCAGGCGCAGGGCGCCGGCCTGGAGCGGCTGGAACAATGCCTTCATTGCTGTTTCTCCTGGTTGTTCTTTATCAGCGTCAAGCGGCCAAGGGCGGGAGGCACTATGACGCCACGATGCCCGGCGAGTTCCGCCAATGCGTCGCCCGGATTGGCTTATTCGGCCTCGGGTTCGGCCGGCGCCGGCTCGGCCAGTTGCCTGGCGCGCGCTTCACGCAGTGTCGGCGTTTCCAGGCTGATGCGGCCAAGGGCACCGCTGCGGTAGTCAGTCAGCAAAATGGCCGAGGCCTTTTCCCGGTCGTATTCACCGCCGCGGCCCTTGAGCAGGCAACCGCGCTTCTTGGCCACCGCCTCGATCACCGCGACGCCGTCGAGGCCGTCGGTAGCGAAGCCGTAGCGGGCGGTCAGCAGCACCGGATAGGCCTGCAGCAGGTAGTCAGCGAGAAAGATGGCGACGTCCTCGCCGATATAGGCATTGACGCCGACGGCATGGCTGGCGGCGAGCATCAGGCCGTCGACCGGATGGGCGATCTTCGGCCAGAGCATGCCCGGGGTGTCGTAGAGGGTCAGCCGCGAGCTGATGTCGATGCGCTGCTGGCTCTTGGTCACCGCCGGCTGGTCGCCGACGGCGGCGACCTTCTTCTTGACCAGGGCGTTCATCAGCGTCGATTTGCCGACGTTGGGAATGCCCATGATCATCAACCGCAAGGGCTTCACCGCATCATTGCGGTGCGGCGCCAGCTTCTGCGCCAGCCCGGGAATGCGCGCCACGTCGCTGGCCTTCTTGCAGGAAATGGCCACCGCCATGACGCCCGGCTGCCGGGCGAAATAGTCGAGCCAGGCCTTGGTCGCCAGCGGATCGGCCATGTCGGCCTTGTTCAGCAGCTTCAGGCAGGGCCGCTGACGGAAGGCGCGCAGCTCGTGAATCATCGGATTGCTGGAAGCGACCGGCAGCCGGGCGTCGAGCACCTCGACCACGACGTCGGCCATGGCCAGCGTCTCGCCGGCCTTCTTGCGGGCCTGGGTCATGTGCCCCGGGAACCATTGAATGGACATTGCGTTTCCTGTTTAGCCGCCGGTTACCGGCGGGAAGAAGGCGATTTCGTCGCCCTCCCTGACCGGCGCATCGAGCCCGGCCATATCCTGATTGACGGCGCAGCGCAAATTCTTGGCGCTGGCCAGCTTGTCGCGTCCCTGGCCGACCAGCCAGTCGCGCAGCGCACCGACGGTGGCGACGCCGGCCGGCAGTTCGACGCTTTCACCGGAGCGGCCGAGCGCCTCGCGCAGGCCGGCGAAATACAGCACCTTGACGCTCATGACAGCAACTCCGAGAAGGGCACGAAGCGCACCGCATCGCCCCGGTTGATCGCCAGGCCTGGCTTGTTCAACACCAGGCCGTCACCCCAGCACAGCGAGGTGACGACGCCAGCGCCCTGGTTCGGGTACAGCTCGACGCCGCCGTTGTCGTTCATCCGGCCACGCAGGAACTCGGCGCGGGCATCCGGGCGCAGCCAAGCGAAATCGGCGCGCAAGGTGAAGCTGCGCGGCGTCACCTCGGTGATGCCCTGCAGGCGCAGCACGAAGGGCCGGACCATGATCAGGAAGGTGACGATGGCCGACACCGGGTTGCCCGGCAGGCCGATGAACCAGGCCTTGCCGCCGCCTTCGCCGCGGCGGACTTCGCCGAACGCCAGCGGCTTGCCCGGCTTGATGGCGATCTTCCACATGTCGAGCTGGCCTTCGGCCTCGACTGCCGGCTTGACGTGATCCTCCTCGCCGACCGAAACGCCGCCGCTGGTGATGATCAGGTCGTTATCGGCCGCCGCCTTGCGCAGCGCCTCGCGCGTCGCCGCCAGGGTGTCGGGCACCGTGCCGAGGTCACGCACTTCGCAGCCCAGCCCTTCGAGCAGCGCGCGCAGCGCGTAGCGGTTGGAGTTGTAGATGCCACCCGGCGGTAGCGGCTCGCCCGGCTGGTATAACTCGTCGCCGGTGAAGAAGACGCCGACGCGCAGCCGGCGGTAGACCGGCAGCTCCGGCAGGCCGGCCGAGGCGGCCAGGGCGATGTCCTGCGGCCGCAGCTTGCTGCCGGCCGGCAGGATCTCGGCGCCAATGGCGATATCCTCGCCGGCGCGACGGATGTTCTCGCCGAGGCGCGGCAGGTGGTTGATGACCACCCCGCCCTCAGCGTGCTCGCACAGCTCCTGCATGATCACCGCGTCGGCGCCCGGCGGCACCGGGGCGCCGGTGAAGATGCGGGCGGCGCTGCCCGGCTGCAGCGTGCTGCCGATGCTGCCGGCCGGAATGCGCTGGCTGACCGGCAGGCAGACGCCGGCGGCAGTGATGTCGGCGCAGCGCACGGCATAGCCGTCCATCGCCGAATTGTCGAGCGGCGGCGACGCCACCGTGGACTGCTGGGCAACGGCCAGCACGCGGCCGGCGGCGGCGGTCAACGGCAGACTACGGATTTCCTCGACCGGCCGGGCGGCGGCCAGCAGCTTGGCGAGGGCTTGTTCAAAACTCAGCATGGGCGCTCCTGCAACTGGAGGGTGGTCATCACGAACTCGGCGATGCTCTCGACGTCGTTGAGCGGCAAGCACGGGAGCGTGGTGTCGAGGACGACATCGGTGGCTACCGCGACGATATCCTGGCGCTCGGGAAACAGCGGCGGCTTGCCGTTCTCCGGCCGATAGACTTCCAGCTTCGGCACGGGTTCCTGCTTGAAGCCCTCGATCAGCACCAGATCGCACGGCGCCAGTCGGCCGAGCAGCTCGTCGAGGCTGATATCGCCGCCGTCACGCCGCTCGTGCATCAGCGCCCAGCGGTCGTTACAGGACAACAGCACTTCACTGGCGCCGGCCTCGCGATGGCGATAGGAATCCTTGCCCGGACGGTCGATGTCGAAGCCATGGTGGGCGTGCTTGATCACCGACACTTTCAGTCCGCGAGCGGTGAAACAGGGAATCAGTTTTTCCAGCAGGGTGGTCTTGCCGGAGCCGGAATAACCGGCGATGCCGAATACTTTCATGGGCTGCATTTTACGCGCTCAGGCCGGGAAGACCGGGGCGAAGCCACCGCCGGGGGTACGGAAATTGGTCGTCTGCCCCTGGTAGAGGCGGGCGGCGAACAACTGCACGTGGCCCTGATAGACATAGGCACGGATGTCGGCCTTCATCACCTGCGATTCTTCCTCGACCAGCACCGGATGCTCCGACGGCAGCGCAATTTCCTGGGCGATGTAGCCGCCCTGCAGGATTTCCTCGAAGACGCGTTTGGTCAGCTTGTCGCCGCGATAGGCGGCGCGGCTGCCGAAGCCGGCGGCTGGTTTGAAGAACCAGCGCTTGCGCTCGGCCCAGAAACGCTCGCCCTCGTCCGCCCGCACCGCCACCGTACGCGGCACACCGGCCAGCAGGATGGCCCGCGTCGGTTCCGCCACGCCGAGTTCGTCGAGCACCAGCGGATCGGAGAGCAGCATCAGGTTACGCTTGTCAGCGTAGAGCGCATGAGCGAACGGATACGGGGTGACGACCACGCCACCGGCGGCGAACACCGTGCGCAACTCGGCATTGGCCGTCGTATCCAGGGAAAAATCGGTGAGCCGGTTGTAAATCAGGTCGACGACCTCGCCCTGATGCAACAACTGGCTGCCGACCCGGGTGAAATCATCCGGGTCGGCAATCGCGGCAGCGATGCCGTGACGCTCGAAGAGGCGACGGAATAGCTCGAACTCCGGCGCCAGATACTGCTGCGCCGGCTTCTCGTCGACGATGGCGATGCGCCGCAGCGGCGCGTCGCCGCGCGACAGGCGCCATTCCTCGCGGAACATGGCGACGAATTCCTGCTCGATACGCTCGGCCGCGGCGCCAGCGCCATGCGCCATCAGCAGACGGGTATTGAGCATGCCGCCGCCGGCATTGGTGTTGATCTCGATCAGCCGCGGCTGGCCGTCGACCAGGTGGAAGTCGTAGCCGAAGAAGACGCTGCGCGCCGGCAGTTCGCCACCAGCGCCAGGCGGCGCCCAGGCGAGCACACGACGGCGGTACTCGGGCAGTGCGACGACCGATTCGATGGCCGCCACGAGATCGGCCATCGCCTGCAGCGAGGCCTGCGGCAGGGCGATGGCGGCCTGCGAGAACAGTGCCGGATGGCTGACGGCCAGGCTGTCGAGATCGAGTCCGGCACCATCCACCAGCGCCGCCTTGAAGGCATCACGGTCAAACACGGTCGTTCCGGCGGGCAAAAAAGTCGAGCACGTCGCCTAGCTCCTTGGTTCGTTTCATTGGCGGCAGACTTTGCCACACCCGGCGGCCATACGGCTTTGACAGAAGTCGGGGATCGCAGATCATCAGCACGCCGGTGTCGGTCTCGTCGCGGATTAGCCGCCCAGCGCCCTGCTTGACGTTGATCACCGCCCGCGGCAGCTGGTATTCGATGAAGGCATTGCGCCCCTGGCGTTTCATCTGCTCGATGCGCGCCGACAGCACCGGATCGTCGGGCGGGGCGAAGGGAATCTTGTCGATGACCACCAGCGACAGCGCCTCGCCGCGCACGTCGACGCCTTCCCAGAAGCTCTGGCTGCCGACCAGGATGGCGTTGCCGAGGTGGCGGAAACGCTGCAACAAGTCGTTCTTGCTGCCCTCGCCCTGCAGCAGCAGCGGCATGTCGATGCCTTCATCCTCCAGCCGCGCCTGCAACAACTCATGGGTGCGGCGCATGGCGCGCAGGCTGGTGCACAGAAAGAAGGCGCCGCCGCCGGAAGCGACCACCGCCGGGAAGGCGGCATCGACGACGGCATCGGTATAGCCGTAGGAGTTCGGCTCGGGCATGCCAAGCGGCGCGTAGAGCACGGCCTGGCTGCCGTAATCGAAGGGACTGTGCCAGCAGGCCGATTCCGGTTCGCCGAGACCGAGTTCGGCGCAGTAATGGTGGAACTTGCCCTGCACCGCCAGCGTTGCCGAGGTGAAGATCCAGGCGCGCGGGTGGCCACCCATCTGTTTGCGGAAAATCTCGGCGACATCGAGCGGCGTTGCGTTCAGCTGCAGCGAATGGGTGAAGGCCTCGGCCCAGCGCACGTAGCCGTCATCGGTCAGCTGGCGCCATTCACCAAGCGCCCGCGCCAGATCGCCAGCGCGCTGCCAGCACTTTTCCAGGCCTTCGGCCCGCTCGGCCTGCGTTTCAAGCAGGGCAGCGAAGGCGATGACTTCATCTTCCAACGCCTGCAGTGCCGGTGCGAATTCCGGCTTTTCCTGCAGCTGCCCCCAGGAAAAACGGCCGGCGTCGATGCCGACAGCCAACCGCAGGTCGCGCGCCACCTTGTCGAGCTGCCGGGCCGCCGTCTGCAATTGCGTGCAGTCGCGAGCATGGGTCAGGCCTTCGGCGCGGGCATCGCGGGCCAGATCGATGACCTGCGCCGTCGATACCGTGTCGCCGAAGAACAGCGTCGCCACTTCCGGCAGCTGGTGCGCCTCGTCGAAGATCACCGTGTTGCAGGCCGGCAGCAGTTCGGCCATGCCCTCGTCGCGCAACATCACGTCGGCGAAGAACAGGTGATGATTGACCACCACCAGGTCGGCGGCCATCGCCTCGCGCCGCGCCTGCATGACGAAGCAGTCCTTGTAGTCCGGGCAGTCCTGGCCGAGGCAGTTTTCGCGCGTCGAGGTGGCGTGGCTCCAGACCGGCGAGTTTTCATTGACTTCCAGGCATTCCGCCTTGTCGCCGGTCTTGGTGACCTTGGCAAAGACCGAGATGCGGCGGGCATCGGCAGCATCCTCGCGAGTCAGGAAGCGGCCGTCGGCCAGCGCCCGTTCGAGGTGGTAGGGACAGACGTAATTGGCCCGCCCCTTCAACAGCGCGATTCTGGCCGGCGCCTTCAGCGCGTCGCGGACCATCGGCAGGTCTTTGTTGAACAACTGGTCCTGCAGGGTCTTGGTGCCGGTCGACACGATCACCTTGCCGCCCGAGCGCAACGCCGGGACCAGGTAGGCGAAGGTCTTGCCCGTGCCGGTGCCGGCCTCGGCGATGAAAACCGAACAGCTATTGATGGCGGCGGCGATGCGTTCGGCCATCTCGACCTGCTGTTCGCGCACGCGATAGCCGTGGATGGCCTTGGCCAGCGGCCCGTCGGGAGAAAAAATTTCCGGAAGGGAGGACAAGGAAAAGAGCCTGAAAAAACCGGGCGAATCTTAGCAGATGGGGCGTCTTTTAACGACTGCCGGCGGGCCGGCGAAGAGCGCTGGAGGGCCTGCCCATGTTGCTATTCCGGCAGCAAACCGTGAATTATTGCTGCACCGCACCAAATATTCCATATGGCGTGCAATCCCTGTGCTAGAGTGAATTCATAACAAAAAGGTGGGGAAGACAATCATGCTGGACGCCTGCGTTCGAGCACGGTTACCCACCGTCGCGTCGTTGCCGGTCACCAGCGCTTCGCCCACACGGTAAGCAGGCTAATGGCAAGGACGCAACATCATGACGGCACTGATCGATAACAAGGGCAGCAACGAACTGCTCGCCGCGGATACCTCCGGGCAACTGGTAATCCACGCGCCAACGGTAATGCCGCTTCGCCAAAGCCAGCGCAAAAGCCGCTGGCCAGCCCGTTTCGACCTGCTGCAGAGCGCCTCCGGCCTGTTCCTGGCGCTCTTCCTGATGGCCCACATGTTCTTCGTGTCGACCATCCTGATCAGCAACGAGGCCTTCTACACCGTCGCCCGCTTCTTCGAGGGCGCCTATTTCCTCGGCAAGCCCTATCCGATCCTGGTCTCGGCCGTGGTCATCGTCATCATGGTGATCTTCATCGCCCACTCCTGGCTGGCGATGCGCAAGTTCCCGGCCGGCTATCGCCAGTACCGCGCCTTCATCGACCACAAGAACCGTCTGCGCCACAGCGACACCTCGCTGTGGTGGCTGCAGATCTGGACCGGCTTTGCCCTGTTCTTCATGGCCACCATCCATCTTTACGACATGCTGACCCAGCCGGCGCTGATCGGCCCCTATGAATCGGCCGACCGGGTGTGGACCGGCAGCATGTGGCCGCTCTACCTGTTGTTGCTGTTCGCCGCCGAACTGCATGCCAGCATCGGCCTCTACCGACTGGCCATCAAGTGGGGCTGGTTCACCGCCGCCACGCCCAACCGCAGCCGCCGTCGCCTGCGCTGGGCCAAGCATGCCCTCAGCGCCTTCTTCATCACTCTCGGTCTGGTCACCCTCGTCGCCTACATCGACCTCGGCCGTAATCACGCCGCGCATGCCGGCGAACGCTACGTTTCGCCTCAACATAGCAACGCGCCAGCCAGGCACTGACATGGAAATCATCCATACCGACGTCCTCGTCATCGGCGGCGGACTGGCTGGCCTGCGCGCCGCGCTCGCCGCCCGCAAGCGTGGGCAGAAGGTCATCATCCTCAGCCTGGTGCCGCCCAAGCGCTCGCATTCGGCCGCCGCCCAGGGCGGCATGCAGGCCAGTCTGGGCAATACGGCGAAGGGCACCGGCGACAATGAGGATGTGCATTTCGCCGACACCGTGCGCGGCAGCGACTGGGGTGCCGACCAGGAAGTCGCCCGCATGTTCGTCCATACGGCGCCCAAGGCCGTGCGCGAACTGGCCGCCTGGGGCGTGCCGTGGAACCGTGTGCAAGCCGGGCCGCACGAGGTCATCATCGACAGCCAGCGGGTCACGCTGAACGAACCGGAAGCTGCCCACGGCCTGATCACCGCCCGCGACTTTGGCGGCACCAAGAAATGGCGCACCTGCTACGTCTCCGACGGCACCGGCCACGCCATGCTCTACGCCGTCAGCGACCAGGCCATCGCCGCCGGCATTCCGGTGCATGAGCGCATGGAAGCCGTCGCGCTGATCCACGACGGCAGCCGCTGCTACGGTGCCATCGTCCGCAACCTGAGCAACGGCAAGCTGCTCGCCTACGTCGCCCGGGCCACCTGCATCGCCACCGGCGGCTTCGGCCGCATCTACCGGTCGACGACCAATGCCGTGATCAATGAAGGCATCGGCGCCGCCATCGCCCTGGAAACCGGCGTCGTGCCGCTGGCCAACATGGAGGCGGTGCAATTCCACCCGACCGCCATCTTCCCGGCCGGCATCCTGGTCACCGAGGGCTGTCGTGGCGACGGCGGCCTGCTGCGCGATGTCGATGGCCACCGCTTCATGCCGGATTACGAGCCGGAGAAGAAGGAACTGGCCTCGCGTGACGTCGTCGCCCGCCGTATGGAAGCCCATATCCGCAGCGGCAAGGGGGCCAGTAACCGCTTCGGCGAACACCTGTGGCTCGACATCACGCTGCTCGGCGAAGCGCACATCAACGGCAAGCTGCGCGAAGTGAAGGAAATCTGCCAGCACTTCCTCGGCATCGATCCGGCCCGGGAGTGGATTCCAGTACGCCCGGCCCAGCACTATTCGATGGGCGGCATCCGCACCGACGCCCATGGTGCGGTGCGCGGCCTGAAAGGCCTGTTCGCCTGCGGCGAGGCCGCCTGCTGGGATCTGCACGGTTTCAACCGCCTGGGCGGCAACTCGGTCGCCGAAACCGTCGTCGCCGGCATGATCGTCGGCGAGGCCATCGCCGATTTCTGCACCTCGGCGGACGGCGACATGCATGTATCGACAGCCCTGGTCCGCGATTGCTGGGAGCAGGAAAGCAGCCGCTTCAGCCAGCTGGCGGCCAGCCGTGGCGGTGAAAGTGCCAGCCAGTTGCTGCTGCGCATGCAGACGATCATGAGCGATCAGGTCGGCATCGTGCGCCACGGCGAAGCCCTGGCTGCCGCCGTCGACGAACTGAAATCGCTGTTGCTGCGTAGCCGGCAGATCGGCCTGCGCACTTCAGCCCCCGGGGCCAATCCGGAACTGGCCACCGCCTGGCGCCTGCAGAAAATGCTCAAGCTGGCCCTGTGCGTGGCCTACGGCGCGCTGCAACGAACCGAGAGCCGCGGTGCCCACTTCCGCGAAGATCATCCGCAGCGCGACGACGCCCGCTGGCTGAAGCGCACGCTTGCCTACTGGCGCGATGCCGAACAGCGCGTGCCGACCCTCGAGTATGAAGCGCTCGACATCCGCCGCATGGAACTGCCGCCCGGCTGGCGCGGTTACGGCGCGCGCGATGCCATCGAACACCCGGAAACCGCGCTACGCCTGGCAAAAATCGAACAGATCCGCAGCGAACTCGGCACCGCCGACCGCCACACCGTGCAGCAGGCGCTGATGCCCTTCCTGCACCTGCTGCCGGCACACCTGCGCGGCACGAACGCCCGTCTGGAGGAAAACGCATGATCGGCATCCTGCATCGCCAGCGCAAGAACCAGGAACAGCGCCGCCTGGAGATCGCCATCCTCCGCCACAATCCGGCCGACCCGGCGAGCACGCCACGGCTGCAAAGCTTCCACATCGAGGA
The DNA here is from genome assembly GCA_002345845.1 of Betaproteobacteria bacterium UBA2293. Next base: position 20,070 of record DDWF01000073.1, read on the forward strand.
AGCCGAAGGCATGACGCTGTTCATCGCCCTTAACGAAATCCGCAGCACGCAGGATCCTTCGCTGCAGTTCGACTTCGTCTGCCGCGCCGGCATCTGCGGCAGCTGCGCCATGCTCATCGACGGCCGGCCTGGCCTGGCCTGCCGGACCCTGACCCGCGATCTCGGCCCGCGCATCACCCTGGCACCGCTGCCCTTCTTCGAATTGATCGGCGACCTGTCGGTCAATACCGGCAAATGGATGCGCGGTACCAGCGAACGGCTGCAGACCTGGATTCACGAGGCCACGGCGGTCAATATCGATGCCCTGGAAGCGCGCATGGAACCGGAGTTGGCGGAGGCCATCTACGAACTCGACCGCTGTATCGAATGCGGCTGTTGCATCGCCGGTTGCGGCACGGCGCAGATGCGCGAGGACTTCGTCGGCGCCGTCGGCCTCAACAAGATCGCCCGCTTCCGCCTCGATCCGCGCGATCAGCGCAATGACGAGGATTTCTACGAACTGATCGGCGACGACGACGGCGTGTTCGGCTGCATGGCCCTGCTCGGCTGCCACGACGTCTGCCCCAAGCAACTGCCGCTGCAGACGCAGATCGCCTACCTGCGCCGCAAGATGGCCCTCATTGGCCTGACCTGACCGGTGCTCAGCGCACCTCGATACTGACGCTGCGCCCCGATTTGCCGCCGGCCTTGCGCAGGCGGTCGGCGATGTCCGTGTTCTGATTCTTCAGCGCCATATCGAGCGCCGTTTCGCCCGATTCCAGCTTCCGATTGGTATCGGCACGTTGGGCCAGCAACAGTTCGACAACCGCCATATGGCCATTGCGGGCCGCTGCAATCAGCGGCGTCGTGCCGTTTTCACTCGCCGCATTGATATCGGCACCGGCCTTGATCAACACGCCAACGATCTCCGCATGGCCGGCAAAGGCTGCATAAGCAAGCGGCGTCCAGCCCGGATTGTTGAGTGCCGCCCCGGCCGCCACCAGCAGCTCGACCGATTTCAGATGACCGCGGAAAGCGGCCAGGCGCAGCGCCGTGTCGCCGGCGGTATTGCGGGCGTTCAGCTTGACCCGCTGGCGAATCAGCAGATCAACCAACTGGTCATGACCGTCGCGGGCGGCCAGCATGAGCAGCGTATTGCCGTCGATATCGGTGGTATCGGCCGATGCTCCCTTGCCGATCAGTGCCGCCACCTCGCGGCTGTCACCCATACGCGCGGCATTGATCAGGTCATCGTAGGTGGCGCCGCTGACGGGAGCCGCCAGGGAGAACGCCAGAAGGGCCAGCGAAAGCAGTTTTTTCATGATGACATGGGCCTCGGAACGTCCCGGAAAAGCGCAAAAAAGTTATCGGTCGTCGCCTGCGCCACGGCCTCTGAGGAAAGTCCACGCAGCCGCGCGATCTCTTCGGCAACGTAACGGACATAGGCTGGCTGGTTGGGCTTGCCGCGAAACGGCGTCGGCGCCAGATAAGGTGAATCGGTCTCGACCAGGATGCGGTCGAGCGGGCATTTCATCGCCACATCCTTGACGATGGCCGCGTTCTTGAAAGTGACGATGCCGGAGAACGACAGGTAGAAACCGAGGTCGAGGGCGACGCGGGCAACCTCCCAGTCCTCGGTGAAACAGTGCATGACGCCACCGACCGTATCGGCACCCTCTTCGCGCAGCAGACGCAGGGTGTCAGCCGCCGATTCGCGGGTATGCACCACCAGCGGCTTGGCGCAGCGTCGAGCCGCCTCGATGTGGTTGCGGAAACGCTGCCGCTGCCACTCCGGCTTGTCCTTCTGCCAGTAATAATCAAGGCCGGTCTCGCCGATGGCGACGACGCGTGGATGGCTGGCCAGTTCGACCAGACGCTCGACCGTCGGCTCCTCGACATCCGTGTACTCAGGATGAACGCCGACCGTCGCGTACAGGCGCGGATCGCGTTCGGCCAGCGCCAGCACCTGCGGAAAATCCTCGAGATTGACGCCGATGCACAGGGCCAGGCCGACACCGTTGTCCTGCATGGCGCCCAGCACGTCGGGCAGGCGCTCGGCGAGACCGGGGAAATCGAGATGACAGTGCGAATCGACCAGCATGGCGCCGATCAGAGCGTGTGCGTCGGGCGCGACGACTGCATGACGCCGCCCAGCAAGCCTTCGATCTTGCGGCGGGCTTCCTGGCCGCTTTCGTCATTATTGAAATGCACGCCGATGCCCTGTGCCCGGCCATTCTGGGCGCCGGCCGGCGTCACCCAGACAACGGTACCGGCGATCGGCAGCTTGGCCGGATCCTCCATCAGCGACAGCAGCATGAAGACTTCGTCGCCGATGCTGTAACTGCGCGTGGTCGGAATGAAGATGCCGCCGGCACGCAGGTGTGGCATGAAGGCGGCGTAAAGCGCCGACTTGGAATTGATGTTCAGCGACAGGACGCTAGGGCGCAGCGGCGGGGGTTTGGCTTCGCTCATCGGCTATCGATTGGCAAACAGGGCACGGTAGTCCAGAAAAATGCCTTCGAGAAACAGGCGCGCATTCAAAGGTTGTTCAGCTTCCCGGCGCCGCACGATGGTCGCTCGATACGACTGAATCAGGCGCGCCGGCGGAATCATAGCAGCGAGGCTGGCGATTGTGGCCGCTTGCGGCAGAAAATAGCGCACCGGCAAGCCATTCCCGGCGAGCATCAGATCAACCAGCCATTTCTGCAGGCCTTCGATAATCGCCTTCAGCGGCAGGCGCCCCTTGCTGTCCTTGACCGCCTTTTCCAGTTCGCCAGCCAGCACCAGCGGCTCCACCGCCTTGCCGGCAGCCAGCCGGCGAGTCAACGCCTCGAGCCAGTCAGTCTGGCCGGAGGCCGACCATTCCAGAGCCAGTCCCGGGGCGCCGCCGGCCAGCGCCAGCCAGCGCCTGGCATCGGCCACGCCATGCTCGGCCAGCAACTGCTCGGCCCGCGCTGCCGATGGCAAGGGAACCGGTACCACCTGACAGCGGCTGCGGATCGTCGGCAACAAACGCATCGGGTCACTTGAAACCATTAAAAACAATGTACTTGGCGCTGGTTCTTCAAGTGTTTTAAGAAGTGCGTTCGCGGTCGCCCGATTCATCGCTTCAGTCGGATTGACGATGATGATGCGCAGGCCACCGCGATGCGTGCCGACGTTGAGGAACTCGTCGAGACCCCGCACCTGGTCGATAGTGATCTGCTGGCTGGCCTTCTTCTTGCCATCTTCCGCTTCCGCCTCTTCAGCCATGGCCTCCGGCTGCAGCAGACGAAAATCCGGATGATTGCCCTGGGCATACCAGTTGCAGGCCAGGCAGCGTCCACAGGCCAAGCCATCGACCTGCGGCTGTTCGCAGAGCAGGCTGGCAGCGAACTGGCGGGCCAGATCGAACTTGCCCAAGCCGCGCTGACCGAGGAGCAGCAAGGCATGCGGCATTTGCGCCCGCCGCCCCTGCAGCGATTTCCAGACTTGATCGTGAAGATTTATAACGTTCATTATCAAATCGTTACAATGATTTCTTCAAGTCGTTTGCGAATATCGTCCAGGGTATTGTTGGCATCGATCACGCGCATCCGCTCGGGGTGGGCATGCGCCCGTTCCAGATAGGCATGACGCACCCGCTCATGAAAATCGGCACGCTCCTGCTCGAAGCGATCGAGGTCGCGACTGGCGACGGCAATGCGCTCGCGCGCCACTTCCAGCGGCAGATCGAAGAGCAGTGTCAGGTTCGGCTGCAGATGCTCATGCACCCAATGCTCCAGCACTTGCAGCTTGCTCCGCTCGAGACCGCGACCACCGCCCTGGTAGGCATGGGTGGCATCGGTGAAACGGTCACAGACCACCCATTCGCCCCGAGCCAGCGCCGGTTCGATGACCTGCGCCAGATGCTCACGGCGGGCGGCGAACATCAGCAAGGTCTCGGTTTCCAGATGCATTGGCTGATTGAGCAGTAGGTCGCGCAGTTTTTCGCCGAGCGCCGTGCCCCCCGGTTCGCGCGTCACCTGCACCGTCAGCCCGCGCTGGCGCAAACGCTCAGCCAGCCAGTCGACGTGACTGCTCTTGCCGGCCCCGTCGATGCCTTCGAAAGTGATGAACTTGCCCTTCACTGCCCACCTCGCTGGTATTTATTGACCGCCCGGTTGTGTTCGTCGAGCGTAGTGGAAAACTGGCTGCTGCCATCGCCGCGGGCGACGAAATACAGCGCACTGGATTCTGCCGGATGCAGGGCGGCGCGGATGGAGGCCAGGCCGGGCATGGCGATCGGCGTCGGCGGCAGGCCGCGGCGGGTGTAGGTATTGTAGGGCGTATCGGTCTGCAGGTCGCGCTTGCGCAGATTGCCATCAAAGGCTTCGCCCAGGCCGTAGATGACGGTCGGATCGGTCTGCAGCGGCATGCCGATACGCAGGCGATTGACGAAGACGGAGGCGACCAGTTGGCGATCGGCCTCGCGGCCGGTTTCCTTCTCGATGATCGATGCCATGATCAAGGCTTCGTACGGCGTCCGGTAGGGCAAGCCCGGATCACGCGCCGCCCACTCCTCGGCCAGACGCCGCTGCATTTCGCGCACCGCCCGGGCAACCAGATCCAGCGCGCTGGATTGCTTGTCGAACAGATAGGTATCGGGGAACAACCAGCCTTCGAGGTGTTGATGCTCAAGACCCAGCCGACGGCTGATCTCGGCTTCACTCAAGCCGCGGCTGTCGGGCAGCAGATCGGGATGGGCATCCAGCCGGGCGCGCCACTGACGCAGGGTCCAGCCTTCGATCAGGGTGACATCGCCCTGCGTCACCTTGCCCCGGGTCAGTTTGTCCAGCAACTGGCGGGCGGTAATTCCCTGCTTGACCGAATAGCTACCCGCTTTGATGCCGGTGTCGGCTCCCTGCAGACGCGCCACCAGCAGCAGCAAGGTCGGCTGGAGCTGGATGCCGGCCGCGCGCATCTGCAGGATGGCGGCCCGCAGGCTGCTACCGGCGGTCACATGAAAGTCGACCGGCGAGCCACGCAACACCAGCGGTTGGTTCACCCACCACCACAGGCCGCCGGCAGCAATGCCGAGCAGCAGCAGAATCAGAAGCAATAGTTTTTTCAGGAAACGCAAGGGAACTCGTCGGCGAGAGGCGGGTCTTGCCCGTGTGAAACGAGCAGGTGAATTCGGGCGATATAATATCGCAAACCCCTCAGGAGCCCTCATGAACCCCAACTGGCGCAGTTTTCTCGAATCGACGGAAGCCGTTTTTGCCGGCGACACATCCGAAATCAGCAGCTTCGGCGACGGCGCCGGCGAACTTCAGGCTGCCGGCCGCCAGACGGTCATCGTCCCCCTCACGCACCTGGCCATGATCGAGGCTGGCGGCGAAGAGGCCAAATCCTTCCTGCACAGCCAGTTCACCAGCGACGTCAATCATCTGGCTGATGGTCAGGCGCAGCACGCCGGCTGGTGTTCGGCCAAAGGGCGCATGCAGGCCAGCTTCGTCCTCTGGCACACCGGTGCCCGCTACCACCTGGTGCTGGCGGCCGACCTTCTCGAAGCCACCCTGAAGCGCCTGAAAATGTTTGTTCTGCGCGCCAAGGTGACGCTGGCGGCGGACGAGCAGATCCTGCTGGGCCTGTCCGGCCCGCAAGCCGCCGCCGCACTGGCCGACGCCGGGCTGGCGGTACCGGAGGACGTGCTGCAAACTGCCGCAGCGAACGGCTGCACCGTGTTGCGCCTGGATGCCGGGCGCTTCATCGTCGCTGCCCCGGCAGCCGCCGCCCCTGACCTGTGGCAGAAGCTGACGCTCAAGGCGCGCCCGGCCGGTACGCCGGCCTGGCGCTGGCTGGACATTCAGGCCGCCTTCCCGCTGGTGACGCTGGCGACCAAGGAAGAATTCGTGCCGCAGATGGCCGACTTCGAGAAAATTGGCGGCATCAGTTTCCACAAAGGCTGCTACCCGGGGCAAGAAGTCGTCGCCCGCACCCAGTACCTGGGCAAGGTCAAACGTCACCTCTATCGGCTGAGCAGTGGCGTGCCGCTGCAGGCCGGGGACGACCTGTTCTCGCCGGAAAACCTCGACCAGGCCAGTGGCAAGGTGATGAGCGCGGCACCGACGCCGGACGGCGGCTTTGCCGCGCTGGCCGTCGTCCAGTCGAATTTCGCTGCCAACCTGCACCTGGGTTCGCGCGAAGGTCCGCAGCTCCAGGCCGTCGCCGTCAATCCGGCGTAGCCATGTGCCTGATCGTCGTCGGCTGGCGGGCCCATGCGGACTACCCGCTGGTCGTCGCCGCCAACCGCGACGAGTTTTACGCCCGGCCGACCGCCGATGCAGCGGCCTGGCCGGAGGCGCCAGCGGTCTTCGGCGGCATCGACCTGGAAGCCGGCGGAACCTGGCTGGGCATTACCCGTAACGGCCGCTTCGCTGCCGTCACCAACGTGCGCGAACCGGGCACGGGCAAAGGCCGGCTCTCGCGTGGCAGGCTGACGCGCGATTTCCTGCTCTCCGGGCAAGCGGCCCTCGCTTACGCCCAAGGCCTCGATGGCGAGGATTACTCCGGGTTCAACCTGCTGCTGAGCGATGGCGCGACGCTCGTCTATTGCTCCAATCGCGACGGCGCACCGCGCCTGCTGCCGCCGGGCGTCTATGGCCTGTCCAACCACCGGCTCGACAGCCCCTGGCCGAAGCTATTGACCGCCCGTCAGCGCTTTGCCACGGCGCTCCCTGCCCTGCCCGATGAAAGCGCTCTCTTCGCGCTGCTTGCCGACGACACCATCGTCGCCGACGACGAACTGCCGCAGACCGGCGTTTCACTCGAATGGGAGCGGCGGCTCTCGGCCATTTTCGTCAGGTCGGAAAACTACGGGACGCGCGCCTCGACGGTCGCCTGGCAGCGCCGCGACGGCGCCGTGCATCTGCACGAGCAGCGCTTCGGGCCGAACGGCCAGGCGCTTCAGTCCTCGCTGATATCCACCGCCGTGTAACACGGCACCAGATCGAAGAGTTCGACGATGTCGGCATTGCGCATGCGGATGCAGCCATGCGAGCCGGGCACGCCCATTTCGGCGTGATCGGGACTGCCGTGGATATAGACGTAGCGGCGCATGGTATCGACGCAGCCGAGCCGGTTGCGCCCCGGTTCGCAACCGGACAACCAGAGGATGCGGGTGAGGATCCAGTCGCGCCCGGGATGCTGTTCGGCCAGTTCCGGTGTCCAGATCTCACCGGTCGGCCGGCGGCGGACGAAGACGGTGTTCTCCGGCAACCCGGCACCGATCTTGGCGCGGATCATGTGCTCACCACGCGGCGTCCGGTAGCTGCCGGACTCTTCGCCGACACCAGCCTTGGCCGTCGATACCGCATACTGCCGCAGCAGCCCGCCGGCATCGTCGATCACGCTCATGCTCTGCCTGGCGACGGAAATCAGCAGCTTCACTGGCTTTTCCTGCGCCGCTCGGCAAAGAACTGGCTGAGCATGGCGCTGCACTCGTCGGCCAGTACCCCACCCTCGACCTGCGCATGATGATTCAGACGTTCGACGCCGAACAGATCGACGACGCTGCCATGCACCCCGGTCTTCGGATCGCGCGCACCATAGACGACGCGGCTGATGCGCGCATGCATGATGGCGCCGGCACACATGGCGCAGGGCTCGAGGGTGACGAATAGTTCGCAACCGGGCAGGCGGTAGTTGTCGAGGGCCCGCGCCGCATCGCGCAGGGCGGCGATTTCGGCATGGGCGGTCGGATCGCTCTCGCCAATCGGCGAATTGAAGCCGCGGCCGACGATCACGCCGTTGAGAACGACGATGGCGCCGACCGGCACTTCACCCAGACATTCGGCGGCGCGCGCCAGCGAGATCGCCTCGCGCATGAAAAACTCGTCGCTCAGGCCCGAGACGATGGGTTCCACAGCATTTTCCGAAGTCATTTTCCGAGGCCGAGAGGGGCAGAGGGCGAGTAGTATACCGCACCCTCGCTGGCGCCCTCCGGCGCCACGCATCATCACTTTTCACAGGCAAGATCATGCTCGAACACATCCTGATGTTCATCCTCGGCCTCGTCGCCCTGACCATCGGCGCCGAACTGATGGTCCGCGGCGCCGCCCGCCTCGCCCTCACTTTCGGCATCTCGCCGCTGGTTGTCGGCCTGACCATCGTCGCCTTCGGCACCAGCGCGCCGGAAATGGCGGTTTCCGCCGGTGCTGCGCTAAGCGGCTCGGGCGATCTGGCGATCGGCAATATCGTCGGCAGCAACATCGCCAACGTCCTGCTCATCCTCGGCCTGTCGGCGCTGATCGTGCCGTTGGCGGTCAACGAACAGATCATCCGCCAGGAAATCCCGATCATGATCGGCGCCAGCCTGCTCTTCGTCGTGCTTGCCCTGGACGGCAACATCAGCCGCGGCGAAGGCGTGCTGCTGTTCGCCCTGGTCATTGTTTACAGCGCCTTCCTGGTCATCCAGTCACGGCGGGCGAGCAAGGCGGTCCAGGACGAGTTCGCCGAGGAAATGCCAGACACGGCCAGCCAATGGGATGCCCACTGGAGCGTCCAGGCACTGCTGGTCATCGGTGGTTTGGCCCTGCTCGTCGTCGGCGCCGACTGGCTGGTCGATGCCGCGGTCGCCGTTGCCCGCGCCTTTGGTGTCAGCGATCTGGTGATCGGCCTGACCGTCGTCGCCGTCGGCACCTCGATGCCGGAAATCGCCACCTCGCTGGTCGCCGCCTTCCGCGGCCAGCGCGATATCGCCATCGGCAACGTCGTCGGCAGCAACATTTTCAACATTTTCGCCTGCCTCGGTTTTGCCAGCATCATCGCCGATGGCGGCATCGCCGTTTCCGAAGCGGCGCGCAACTTCGACCTCTGGGTCATGCTGGCCGTGGCCTTTGCCTGCCTGCCCATCGTCATCACCGGGCGGGAAATCGCCCGCTGGGAAGGCGGCGTCTTCATCGCCTACTACGCGGCCTACACCACCTACCTGGTGCTCGCCGCCACCCAGCACGGCAGCTTGCCGACCTTCTCCGGCGTCATGCTGAGCTATGTGTTGCCGCTGACCGTGATCACGCTGATTGTCAGCCTGGTCCACGGCCACGGCAAGCCGCCAGCCAACAGCTGAAGCAGGTTCGCCCGCTCAGTGGCCGTGCAAGGCTGCATTCAGCGCATCAGCGATGGCTGCCCAATCGGCATCATCGCTGATGGCTTCACGCAGAAAGCCGGCCTGGGAAACGTTCCAGAACATCGCTTCGTGCAATAGAACGCTACCTTCCAGTGGCCGGTTGGCACTGATGAAGCGCTCGATGCTGCCCCTGTCATCGGCTTCGCCGAGTTGGGCAAAAAGCTGGCTCATGCTGTGCTGATCGTGTTCCATGCTGATCGGCGATCTACCTCGCCTCAGCGCGGCGGGATCAGTACGTGAACGGCTGACTTCTCTTCTTTCTTCGACTGCTTGGCGGCCTTCTTCTCCTTCGGCGTCAGCACAGCCTGCTTCTTGTTTTCCCGTGTTCCGTGCGTTTCCTTACCCATGGTCATGCTCCTTCCAAATAGCCTGCGGCCAGCCGGCGGCTGCGCGCATGCCGTTCAGACTAGCAGTGCCCACGGCCAGCGCTCTGTCTGCCAGCGTACATAAGCCGCAACCGGCCAAAAAAAACCCCGCCAAGCGGGGTTTCTTCCAGCAACGTTCAGGCCGCTCGTTTGGCCTGCTGCGTCACTTTTGTAACAACGTCCGAACCGGCATCGGCGGCAGCGCGCATATTGTCGGCGGCGATGTCGGTGAATTGCTGGCCACCCTTGGTGATCATGTCGCCCATCGCCGACCAGCTTTCCGGCATGCTGGCCCCGATATTGATCTGCGAGAACTGATCGAGCAGAGCCCGCGTGAACTGCTCCTGGGTTGAGGCGATGATTTCATAGGCGCTGCGCGAGTACTCGACCGACTTGTCGAGGGCGGCCTGACCGAGCACGGCCGAGAGGGCGGTCGCCGGCTGGCCGCCATTTCTGTCCGCCATGGCTGTGCTGCAGGCATCGAAGGTCTCGCGGCAGGTGCTGAAGCCGAGAGCCGACAGGCGGATGACGCCATCCATATAGACAGCAGACAGCTTGCTCATGCTGTCGGCAGAAGCGGTATTGGCATTGCGGGTGTCATTGAGGATTTTGGACATTTTTTCTCTCTTGGGATGGTCTGAAGGAAAGGGCGTTACCGTCGGTAACGGGGCGTTCGCTTCAGGGGGTACGCCGGGCGCTCTCCCGACCTCTCTCAGGGCAGCGGAAATGCTGTACCAATCAAGAATTACAGGTTAGCGGCCGACTGCCGCAGGGTCTGCCCGGAAGCCGCTACAACGGGAATATTTCCGGGCGCTACCTGACCTCCATCGGCGATGCCAGTGCGTTGGCCAACGCACATATACGCCCCGGCGTTTCGGTCATGATGACAACCCCTGCCGTCGCCTCAGCGCTGGCGCCATTCGCCCCGATCGACAAGCTGATGCCCACGTCCCATCTGCATTACCAGAACCAACTGCTCGCCGCCCTGCCAGCCGATGAGCGCCGGCGCCTGGGGGTCAACCTGGAACTGGTGCCGATGCACTATGGTCAGTCGCTCTACGAGCCAGGAACCCAGATTCTCGATGTCTTCTTCCCGACGACGGCCATCGTCTCGCTGCTCAGCGACATGGAGGACGGCACGACCGCCGAAACTGCCGCCGTCGGCAACGAAGGCATCGTCGGTATTGCACTGTTCATGGGGGGTGAAACCACCTTGAGCCGGGCCATGGTGTACAGCCCGGGTCATGGTTACAAACTGACGGGGCGCATTCTCAAGGGGGAATTTCATCGTGCCGGAGCGCTGCAGCGATCCCTGATGCGTTACACCCAGGCGCTGCTGGCGGAGATGGCGCAAACGCTGGTCTGCATGCGCCACCACACGCTCGAGCAACAGCTCTGTCGCTGGCTGCTGCGCCGCTTCGACCGGCTGGCGCCGCAGGCGCTGGTGATGTCGCAGGAAATGATCGCCCATGTGCTCGGCGTGCGCCGGGCGGCGATCTCCGAGATCGCCATCGGCTTGCGGACGGCAGGATTGATCAGCTACGGACGCGGCCGCGTCAACCTGCTCGACCGTCCGGGCCTGGAAGCCCGTGCCTGCGCCTGTTACGCCACCATCCAGGAAGAATTCGCACGTCTGTTACCGGGCGGAACGTAGTCCGCCGCCGACGGCCATCGTTGATGGCCGTCGCCAAAGCTTCTACTACTTGATGCGCATGTCGTTGCGTACGGAACTGACGCCACTGACGCCGCGCGCCAGTTCGACTGCCCGATTGGCGGAAGCCTGCGAGGTGACGAAGCCGCTCAATTGCACGACCCCCTTGTAGGTTTCGACATTGATCTCAGCCACCTTGGTCGCCGGATCGCCGAGGATGGCAGCCTTCACCTTGGAGGTGATGACGCTGTCGTCGATATATTCGCCCGTACCCGCCTGCTTCGACGAGGACGCGCAACCGCCGGCCGCCACCAGCGTGATGGCGAGAATGGCAGCGGAAAGATACTTGCTGAATGATTTCATGATTGATGCTCCTGTTCCGGGCAGAACCGGATGTCCCGTCCGCGGCGTCAGCCCGGCGCACCGGGCTGAGGCTTCCAGAGCAATATAGGGAAAGCGGGCCGCTGCTTCGGTACGCCGGCACACATAACGGGCCGACGGGCAACCGTTTCACTCCGGGCACCCCGCCAATGCCACGCGGCTCGTCAGCAGGCGGGCAAAATCCTCCGCCGGCAAGGGATAGCTAAACAGGAAGCCCTGCCCTTCGTCGCAATTCTGCAGGCAGAGGAAGGCCAGTTGCTCGCCGGTTTCCACTCCCTCGGCAACCACCCGCTGCTTCAGGTTGCGCCCCATGCCGATGACGGCGCTGATGATCGCTGCGTTATCGGGATTGCTAGCCATGTCGCGAACGAAGGACTGGTCGATCTTCAGCGTGTCGATGGGAAAGCGGTTCAGGTAGCTGAGGCTGGAATAGCCGGTGCCGAAATCGTCGATGGCCAGTTGAATGCCCATCGCCTTCAGTTTTTCCAATATCTGCGCCGAGCTCTCGGCCTCGTGCATGAGCATGCTTTCGGTCAGCTCCAGTTCGAGGTAGGCCGCATCCATGCCGGTTTCGTCGAGGATGGCGGCGACGCCGTCGAGAAAATTGACGTGGCGGAACTCGACCGCCGAAATATTGACCGACACCGGCACTGCGCTGATCCCGGCAGCCAGCCAGGCCTGCACCTGCCGGCAGGCTTCGCGCAGCACCCAACGGCCGATCGGCACGATCAGCCCGCACTCCTCGGCAATCGGCACGAACTGTCCGGGATAAACCATGCCGAGATCCGGATCGCGCCAGCGGATCAAGGCTTCGGCGCTGTTCATCCGGCCGCTGGCAATGTCGATCTTCGGCTGGTAATGCAGTTCGAACTCTTCGTTTTTCAGGGCGCGGCGCAAACTGTTCTCGACGAACAGACGCTGCACGGCGCGACTGTTCATCTCGCTCATGTAGAACTGGTAATTGTTGCGACCGTTGGCTTTGGCGTGATACATCGCGGCGTCGGCGTTCTGCATCACCGCCTCGGCGGTGTCGGCATCGTCGGGATAGATGCTGATGCCGATGCTCAGCGTCACATGCAGTTCATGGCCGTCGATGAAATGCGGCGCCAGCAGCGCGGTCAGCAATTTCTCGGCGATCTGCGCGGCATCCCGGTGCTGTTCGATCTCGGCCAGCAGGATGACGAACTCGTCGCCGCCCTGGCGGCAGACGGTATCGGTCGAGCGGACGCAGCCGACCAGGCGCGCGGCAACCGATTGCAGCAGGCGGTCACCAATAACATGACCCAGCGAGTCATTGATGTTCTTGAAATAGTCGAGATCGACGAAGAGCACGGCGACCTCCTTGCGATGCCGCTGCGCCTGGCCGATGGCGCGGGAAAAGCGCTCCTGCAGCAGCATGCGGTTGGGCAACCCGGTCAGGAAATCGTGCTGCGCCAGGTGCGACATCTTCTCCGCCATCGCCCGCGATGCGCTGACATCGTGGAAGACGAGCACGGCGCCGGTGACCCGTCCATCGCGGTCGTGGATCGGCGCCGACGAATCTTCGATGGCCGATTCCGAGCCATCGCGGCGCAGCAGGATGCTGTTGGCCGCCAGGCCGACAATACGATTTTCAGCAATGGCCAGTTGCCCGGGATTGCTGGCCGGCTCGCGGGTAACCCCGTCGACGACACGAAAAACCTCGTTCAGCGGCTGCCCCAGCGCTTCGCTGGTGGACCAACCGGTCATCTTTTCGGCGACCTTGTTGAGATAGGTCACGTTACCGGCGACATCGGTGCACAACACCGCGTCGCCGATGGAATTCAAGGTTACCTGGGCGCGCTCCTTTTCCGCGAACAGCGCCGCCTCGGCCCGTGCCAGTTCAGCCTCGGCCCCCTTGCGCGCGGAGATGTCCTCGACCGTCTGCACCCGTCCGCAGTCGGCCGGACCATCGTCCATCACTGCCGCATTGAGGCGGGTCCAGACGATGCTGCCATCGCTGCGCAGAAACCGTACTTCGGTTTGAAATGGCGCCTGGCCACGCACCGCATCGCGCCATTCGGCAACGATACGGGCGCGATCCTCCGGATGGATGGCCGTGCTCCAGCTGGTCCCCAGTGCCTGCGTGAAATCCAGGCCGGAAATCTTGTGGTAAGCGGCATTGGTATAGACGCATTCACCCTGTTCGTCAGAGACGAAGATGCCCAGCGGCGACTCGTCGCTCATCGCGCGGAAACGCTCTTCGCTGTCGCGCAGGGCATCCTGGCTGGCCTTGCGCTGCATCATGTAGCGCAAGGCATGGGGCAGCCAGTGGGCGTCGATGGAAGCTTTGTCGAAATACTCATGGGCACCGCGCTCGACCGCCTGGCGCGCCACCTCTTCGTCGGTGGCGCCGCTGAGGACGAGGATCAGCGCCCGTGGCGCCGCCTGGAAAATGCGATCAAAGGCCTCAATCCCCTTGCCATCAGGCAAGGTCAGGTCGAGCAGGATGACATCGCAGGCCTTCTGCTTCTGTTGCGCCAGGGCCGCCGCCAGGCTGTCGACCCGGAACACCTGATAGCCATGATGTTCGCTGGCCGCCTCCAGCGCCGCCAGGATGCGCTGCGCATCTTCCGCATCATCCTCGACCAGCAGGACGCGGGTCACTGGCGAAGGGGCGAGTTGATCGCTCATCAGCCGCTTCAATCCCGCTGCCCGGTCGGCGGGTTGCGCAGATTGCCTTCCCAGTTGCAACGCATCTCGCGGCAGCGGTATCGGTGAACCGGCACGAAAATACTCGTCAGCAAATCGACGAAGCGGCGCGCAACGCGATTGGTCCCACCATTGCAAAGCGGGCAGCGCGGGCGACCGGAAGCCGCGCCGTAAGCGATCGGCGAAATGCTTTTCATGATTTCTCCAGGAAAATCCCCGGCAACCGGCAGGCCGGCGCCGGGTTGAAGTCAGGATTTGTTGGCGTCCTCGAAGCGCTTGATCTGCGCCTCGGCCTCGTCCTTGGAAATGCCGTAGCTTTCCTGCAGCTTGCCGGCCAGTTGATCGCGCTTGCCGGCAATCACATCAAGGTTGTCATCGGTGAGCTTGCCCCACTGTGACTGGACCTTGCCCTTAAATTGTTTCCAGTTGCCTTCCACGATATCCCAGTTCATTTTCAACTCCTTCTGCTGTGTTTCGGCGGGCCGGATGGCCTGCTCGACGCCCCGACCATGTCAGGAGCCTGAGGCGATCTTCTTCGCGCGGTGGGGGGGCCGTCTGTTCGTTTCTGCACATAGGCCATGCGCCCTCGCGAACGGTGTTCTTACCAGCGCTTGAGCAGCGCGCCGACGATCACGCCGGTCGCTGCGGCGATGCCGAGCGTCTTCCACGGGTTCTGGCGGACATAGCTGGCGGTGACCTCGGCGGCGTGCGCAGCTTGCTCGCTGACCGCCGTACCGGTATCGATCAACCGTGTTTTCGCCTGACACAGACTGGCATCAAGCCGCGTCCGGGCCTGGGCGATTTCGTCGTTGATGATTGCACTGCCATCGGCAGCCACGGCGGCCAGATCCTTGACCAGGGTCTGTTTGGCGTTTTCGATGCTGCCCAGCGGGGGATTGATTCCATTATTCATGATGACTCCAGGGGATTGGTCACCGATGAATGTCCCATCGGCAGGACAGGAGCCGGACGAACGCCCGGCCTCCAGCGTATGTTCGCCAACGGTCGCCGGCATGTCTGTGTGCTGGCGTACAGACGTGGCATGCAGCTGGCGTAGCCTTACCGGCAAGCGATGAATGCGGCCAACCAGCCGCACACCCGCTCCCCGTCAAGCAAGGAGAATTGCCATGTCACTCGGAACCATATTGCTGATCGTCGTCATCCTGCTGCTGATCGGCGCCATTCCCAGCTGGCCGCACAGCCGTAGCTGGGGCTACGGCCCCAGTGGCGGTCTCGGCCTGGTCCTCATCGTCCTGCTCGTGCTGTTCCTGCTCGGCAAGATATGAAAACTCGCCCCAAAGTCAGGTGATGCCATGCTCTACTACACCCTCGTCTTTCTCGTCGTCGCGCTGATCGCCGGCGTCCTCGGCTTTACCGGCATCGCTGCCGGCGCCGTCGAAATCGCCCGGATCCTCTTCTTCATCTTCATCCTGCTGTTCATTGGCTCGCTGTTCATGGGCCTGCTGCGGCGCAAGTAAGTTCGACTGACCGTGACGCCAGCGTCACGGTCAGCAAAAGCTCAGACGATGTGCTGAATGTTGTCCGGCGTCGTGCCGTAATAGGCATGAATGCCGGCCACCCAGGCCGGGTCAGCCATGTCCGGCCACTTGTTCTTGTCGAAGCCCGGCGCCCCTTCCAGACGCTCCTTGCTGACATCCAGCTCGAAGCGCTTGTTGACGGTATCCAGCTTGAGAGCTTCCCAAGGCACGGCAAACAGCTTCTCGCCGACGCCCATGAAGCCACCGAACGACAGCACGGCATAACTGACCCGGCCGCTGCGCATGTCGATCATGATCTCCTTGATGTTCCCGACATCCTCGGACGCCTTGTTGTAGACGTCATTGCCGACCAGCGTCTCGGCGCCCATCAGATTCGGCCCCGGGCCGTGCCGGGCATCGGGACCGGAAGCGTTGTCGGTCGCTACCTTGTACATCCCGTATTGATCGCGTTCTTCATAGTTCATGTTGTGCTCCTGTCATGGTGTTGATGTGGTGGGTCAGCGCAAGCAGCAGTCCCGGCACCGAGCTTAGCGCCGCCCCCACAGCGGCTCTGTACGCCAGCCCACACTGGGCTGGCCGCCGTTCAGCGACGGAACTGCCGGGCGGCAAAAGACCAGACCATGCGCGAGGCGTCGGGACCGCGACCGTCGCTGAACGGCTGGCTGGCGAGGCCGCCGCTCCAGGCATGGCCCAGGTCGTCGACGACGACCAGCGTGGCGACAGCAGCGCTGCCGCGCTTGTAGTCGGTGACCGCCATCGGCAGTCGCTTGCCACGACGAACCGCACGCACGACGCCGGCCTGTGCGCCACCAGCGCTGGCCCAGAGTTGTATGGCCCCATGGGCGTTGGCCAAGGCCACAACGCCATCGGCAGCGCCATGGATGACCAGCAGCGGCGGCCAGGTCGGAGCCACCAGCGGCAACGTCGCCGCCAGAGGCGAGGCGCCACGCCGGCCACGCATCGCGGCCAGGGCTGATAGTGATGAACGGGCCGAGCCTGGCGGAATGCCCGAATGCATGATCAACGCCTGGAAACGGCCGGGATGGCCGGTGACCAGCAACGCCGCCATGCTCGCCCCGGCGGAAAGGCCGGCAATCGCCACTCGCGCCCGGTCCACGGGCTGCAGCAGGCAGACCTGATCAATCGCCTGCATGATCGATTCGGCTTCGCGAGCGGCCCGCCCGGAGGCGGTATCAAACCAGTTCCAGCAGCCTTGGGCGTTGGCCAGGCGATCCTGCTCGGGATAGAGGACGAGGAAGCGCTGCACCATGGCCAGACGGTTCATCCGCGTACTCGTGGCAAAGGCGTTGGCATCCTGCCCGCAGCCATGCAGCATGACCAGCAGCGGCAAGCGCTCGGCCAAGCCGACTGCCGGTGGCCGGTACAGGCGATAGCGCCGCATTCCGCCCGGACCGGTCGCCAGACCGAGCTTCCAGGAGCCGGCGCCGGCTGGCGGCTTGCTCCTGGCCGAGACCGGCTTCAGCGCCAGCTTGACGGCCCGGCTGCCGGAGCTCACCGCCAGCCGGGTGACCCGGCTGACGCTGCGTTGAATCAGTTTGGCCCAGCCCGAGTTACGTCGCCGCCTGCTCACCGGCGCGAGGGATCGATCGTCGGCAGCGGCTCGACCTCATCGGCGCTCTCGCCTGTCGCCGAGTTCTCGGCCGAGCGCCCGCTGGCCGGCGGCGGCTCGGCCGGCGTCCGGGTGATCGGTGTCCAACCGGCACAGCCGGTTTCGGTTGCGCGCCGCAGTACCGGCCGGCGCAGCCGGATTTCCTCATTCGTCATGCTCGCTCCTTGAGTGTGAAACCGCTGGCTGCCCAGTTACTGCGAACCTGCCCGACCAGCGCGGCGACAAGTTCGCGCAGGAACTGCCGGGTCGGCCCGTGCGCCAGTTGCCCGGCGCCGGCGAATGGCCGCTCGCCATTGCCGAGTACGCCTGCCGGATGATCGACCGGGTGCATGTTCAGTTCGGCCAGCAGCCGTTGCAGCCGGGCCTGCGCCCGCGAATGGACCAGATTGCCGGCGACCGCACTGATCACCGCCACCGGCTTGCCCTGCCAGGCGGATGCGCTTGGCGCATGTGCCACCCAGGTGATCGCGCTGTGCAGCCCGCCGGGAACGGCATGGTTGCACTCCGGCGTAGCGAAGAGGATCGCATCGGCCACTTCGACCCGACGCCGGAAGGCGATCACCGCGGGCGGCGGCAACCCTGCGCGCCGCGCTTCGAAGTAGGGAATGCCGTGCAGGTCGAGCAGTTCCATGTCCACCCCGGCCGGCAATAACTCCTGTACAGCCAGCAGGGCCAGTCGGTTGCTGGACTCGCGGCGCTGGCTGCCGACAATTCCGAGAAGCCTGATTTCGCCCATTTTCATTACGCTCCCCCTGATTGGAGAGCCAGCTTGCCAGTCGGCAGCACAAGCCTCTGTGCGCTGGCGCACAGAGGCCGGCAGCGCTACGGCGTACCGTGTAAACGTCATGGCTTTCAGCGACTTCGCTATGTGCATGCCATCCCCTATTTTTTCCACAGGAATCCGCCATGAACAAGCTCGCCATATTGCTGATCGCCGCCGCCACCCTGCTCTCGGGCTGCGTCGTTTATGACACCCCCTACCGTGACGGCGACCGCCGCGGTGAGTACGGCCGGGACGGGCAACCTCGCGGCGATCGCGACGGCGATGGCGTGCCCAATCGCCAGGACCGTCGCCCTGGCGATCCGAGCCGTTACTGAGTCCCCCATGCCGCTTGCCGGCGCCATGATTCAGGCGACGACGGCGGCATCCTTGAATTCACCGACGGCAGCGCCGATCACTTCGCGGGCCATGGCGGTTTCCTGTTCCGTCTTCGCCTGCACGACCAGAACCACCTGACCATTGGCCATGGCATCGCGGACCAGGTCCGACAGCCAGCCTTCCTTGCGTTCACCGCCAGCATCCGCACCGGCGGCAGCACCGACGAAGGCGCCGAGGCTGGCCCCCCAGCCCATCATCACCAGCGGGGCAATCAACGGACTGGCGACGAACAAGCTGACATTGGCCACGACCAGCGCCAGTTGCGCCAGGGCGCCGAGGCCGGTGCCGACCGCGGTGCCGATCGCCCCATCGACGAGGACGTTGGTCAGCACTTCGTTGCTGTCACCAACAGGTTTGCTGACCTGCGGGCCGGAATCGGCCGCGAAAAGCTGCATCTGCTGACGCGGCAGTCCGCCCTCGAGCAGGCGCGCCAGCGCCCCCTCGGCTTCCTGCCGGTGGGCAAAAAATCCGGATATGTGATGGCTGTAATCGTTCATGAGTGTTCTCCTTGAATGGTCCGTAGCGTACGGACGAAGGATCAGCCTGGCCGGCTTGCGCCAGCCGGTCTGTGCGGCAGGCCACAGACGGCGGCGACAAGCAGCCAGATAGTGCTCCTTCCTCATTGAACGATTGGATAGGCCATGAGCTACGTCACCACCAGCGACAATACCCGCCTCTATTTCAAGGACTGGGGCAGCGGCGATCCGGTGATCCTGATCCACGGCTGGCCACTTTCCGCCGATAGCTGGGACGATCAGGCGTTGGCCATCGCCGAGGCCGGATACCGGGCCATTGCCTACGACCGCCGCGGCTTCGGCCGCTCCGATCAGACCTGGAGCGGCTACGACTACGACACGCTGGCCGACGATCTGGCCACGGTGATCGAACAGACTGGCGCCCAGGATGCGACGCTGGTCGGCTTCTCCATGGGCGGTGGCGAAGTCGCCCGTTACATGAGCCGCCACGCCGGCCGCTCGGTGGTTCGCACCGCCCTGATCTCGTCGATACTGCCCTACCGCCTGCAGAGCGACGACAATCCGCAGGGCACCGAACAGGCTGCCTTCGACAAGATCGCCGAGGCGCTGAAAGCGGATCGCCCGTCCTTCCTGAGCGGCTTTTTCAAGACTTTCTTCGGCGTCGGCATGCTCTCCAGCCCGGTCAGCAACGAGCTGCTCGCCTGGGCGGCCGGCGTTTCGATGCAGGCTGGCCTGAACGCCACGCTCGGCTGCCTGAAGGCATTCTCGACCACCGATTTCCGCCCCGACCTGGCGGCCTTCAAGGTGCCGACCTTGATCATCCACGGCACCGCCGACGAAACGGTGCCGATCGACGCCTCGGCCCGCCCGGCCCACCAGGGCATAGCCGGCAGCCAGTTGATCGAGTACGAAGGTGCACCGCACGGCCTGTTCGCTACCGACAAGGCCCGGTTGACGCAGGACCTGCTCACCTTCCTCGGTCGCCCTCCGGCCTGAGCGGCTGGGCACCGCGCTACAGCATCCGCTGCAACAAGCTGGCGCCCCACTCCTTCAGCCGCAGCAGCAGCGAACGGCGCTCCCAGCTTTCCAGAATGATCGCCTCGGAGGATGCCAGGTCGCGGTCAATCATCGCCGCCATCTGGGCGGCGAAATCGCGGCCGAGAATGACGGCGACCACCTCGTCGTTATCGACCAGGCTGCGCCAGTCCAGATTGGCCGAGCCGACACAGGACCAGACGCCGTCGATCAGTGCCGTCTTGGCATGGAGCAAGACCCCGCGCCGCTCGTGAATGCGCACGCCGGCCCGCAGCAGTTGCGCATAGTGCGCGCGCCCGGCGTGCAGGACGATCTGCGAATCGCTCTCGCCGGGCAGGATCAGCGTCACCGCGACGCCGCGCCCGGCGGCGTCGGTCAGCGCCTTGAGCAACTGCCCATCGGGGACGAAATAGGCATTGGTCAGCTGGATGGATTGCTCGGCGTTGCCAATCGCCGACATCAGCGTCACGTAGATCCGGCTGTACGGATCGTCCGGCGTGCTGCCGATGGCCCGCACGATGTCCTGGCCGGCGACCACCGGCGTTGGAAAATAGTCCGCGCCGACCAGCGGCTCACCGCGCTGTTTGCGCCAGGTTTCAAGGAATAGCTTCTGCAACTCGCCGACTACCGGCCCGTCGATCTGCAAATGGGTATCGCGCCAGGTGACCTTGTCACTGGCCACCGGGCGGTGCCGTCTCGCCCCCGAACCCGAGGCGTAGACGCTACTGATGTTGACGCCGCCGATGAAAGCCACCCGTCCGTCCACGACCAGCAATTTGCGGTGGTCGCGGTGATTGATCAGCCACGGCTGCCGGCTCGCCAGCGGGTTGAGCGGATTGAATTCGACGACATCGATGCCGCCTTCGCGCAGGCGATCGAAAAAGGCTGCCGGCGTGGCGATGCCACCGAAACTGTCATGGATCAGGTTGACCTGGACCCCACGCTGCCGCTGGGCCAGCAGCAGATCGGCGAACTGCCGGCCGATCTCGTCATCCTCGAAAATGTAGGTTTCCAGATTGATATGGTCGCGTGCCGCCGCAATCGCGGCAAACATCGCGCCATAGGTGGCCGGGCCGTCGTGCAGCAGAACAACCTTGTTGCCAAGCACCAGCGGGCTGCCGACGATCGCCTGTTCGAGGGCGATCTGCTTGTCGAGGATGTCGATATCGCCGGAGCGGCTTTTCAGCCCGGCGACGACGGCCGCACTTTGCGGCGCCGAAAGCGCCCCCCGGGCATTTTCCAAACGCGCCGGCCGCTCGCCATCATGGCGATCGATCACCGCCTCGGCATCGGGCAAGGAGGCACAGCCCGCGGCAACGAACAGGACGACCGCCGCCAACAGCAGGCGACCGGCCCCGCTTGGCCAGGCCGACAGGCCAGCCGACGGAGCCGGCTGCTGCTTAGCGCGCCGGTTCGGCCGGTGCCGGCGGGACGACGACATAAGTGTCACCGCCGGTTTTCCCCTGCTCACCGGTCGCCCCGGTACCGCCTGTGGAACCGGTCATGCCGGTATCGCCGGTGGCCCCGGTGGAGCCAGGCACGCCGGTTGCGCCGGGCGCGCCACTCTCACCAACAGCGCCACTCGGGCCAGCCGGACCGGGCACCGGCACGGTGATGACGGTCGGCGTAACGGTCTGCGGCTTGTCGCAGGCGCTCAAGGCGACGGCGGCCAGCACTGCTGAAATAACGATCACATGGTTCATGTCAATTTCCTTTGATGGTTGGGCAGCCCTCACCTTGGCGACGATTGAACGGCCGAGAGCCCCATTGGCAGAGTAGACCGGCCACCAGCCAATTTCTGTGCGCTGGCGCACGGAAAGCCGGCGCAGAGCTCTCTGCAGCGCCAATCGCAAGATCCACGCTTGCCATTGCCGGCAGCAAAACGATGCTAAAGGTCTACCGTTGCCCCTGGCGCGGCTCCGCCAAATACCTTTCGCCTTGCTGCTCACGCGCCTTGTCGCGTGCCCGTCCGGCGTCCGCCCTACCCCGAGCCGCCCTCCCTTCGACCGGGCTGGCATCGCCGCGCACCGGAAATCGCGGCAGGTCATTCTTCTCCCACGCCGGCTTGGGGGCACGCTCCGGCTTGCCGGCGGGTTCGCCGGGTGAGCTGGCGGGGGGTACGGCAACCGGCGGCGCGGGCGTGACGCCGCGCTTCGGCGCCTCGCTTTTGTCGCGCCCGGCGGCCGGCGGCGACAAAGGCTTCTTCTCGATTTCACCCGGGACCAGCACCGCGAGCAGCGGAGCCGGGGCCGGCGCCGGGTCAGCGCGCTTCAATTGCTGCCGACTGACGCTATCGAGCGGCCGACCGGGTTTCTGCGCCAACTGCTCGCGCTGCCCGGCCAGACCCGGATGCGGGGGCGGCTCGGCGCTGCGGACGACGGCACGGCGCGCAATCCCCCACGGCGGCGGCTCGCTCTTCGTCGTCGTGCCGCGCACGCTCTGTTCGCCCGGGACCACGGCCGGAACGAGTTGCACCGGATGGCCGACGAGAGCCTCGCGGGAGAGACGCTGGCGGCCCTGGGCTACTGGTTGCGCCTGCCTGAAGGCAGTTGTCGGCACGGCCACGATGGCCCCGGCGACCTGCCGGTTGGCGTAGCTGACATGTCTCACCGGGGTGCTGTCGTACTGGCTGACGATGAGCGTATTGCTGATCGTCGTGTTGCTGCGATTGACCTTGGCGAAATAGCGACGGCTGACCGGGTAGGACGGCCGATAGACCTCATGCGGGGCAAGCGGAAACCAGGCGATGGCGCTGACCATGCCGGTAGCGCTGGTCATTTGCAAGTGCTCGCCGCCGACAAAGGCGACCAGGGCCGGCGCGTAGTGGGCCTGGGCACGAACCGGCCCCGGCACCCAGGCCCAGCTGGCGTGCAGCCTGGCCCAGCGACCGTAATGGGAAACGGCAAAACCCCACGGGGCATCGTCGATCCAGCTCCAGCCCCAGGGATCGACCCAGGCCCAGTGGCCGTCGCTGTATGGCGACCAGTCGGCGGCCACGCGATCTGGCACCCAGACATGGCCATAGCCTGCATCGGCACGCCAGCTACCGTGGGCATCGAGATCCTGATAACCGATGACGTCAGCCGACAGGTAACGGGCCGAGCGCGAATTGCCGTCACTGTCATCGCGGCTGGCCGCCCAGTGATCGAAAGCAGTACGCTGCGGTACGCCGATCTGTTCGTAGTCGTGCAGGCGGCTGCCGACAAAACGCCAGGCTTGCTGGGCCTTCAGCGCATGCATTGCCTCGTCGCCCCAGGCTTCGCCCCGGCCCTGATGGATGACGACGGTCGTCACGTCATGGCGCAGATCGACCTCGATCCGGTATTCGCCAGGATGGCGCACCGTGAACGCCAGGTTGGGCGTTGCCACCTCGAAGGATTGCCGCCTGCCGAGGCTGCGGACGCGAATGTGCAGACTGCCCTGGGACAACAATATCTGGGCAATCTCATCGTCGAGATTGAGCACCGCCAGACTGCTGCCGGCATCCATCCGGATGGCCGCGCCAGCGACCTGGATTTCGGCCCGGGTATTGTCCGCCATCGCGGTCCACAACCGGTCGCCGGTCGCCAAAGGCCGATTCAGTGAAGCGCGAACCCAATCGTCCTCACCGGCCGGTGAGAAGCTGACAACGCCGCTCAGGTAACCGAGGCGGCCGACCCGGGACGGCGGATCGGCGGCAACCCACGGGCTGGCAGCGCTCATGGCGAGCCCGCTGGCCAGGAACAGGATGTGTCGGCGAATGAAGTCCATGTGCATGCTGGTTCCTTGGGCGATTGCGCATAAGAGACTTGCAGGTTGCCCAGCGAGCGGAAGTGCATCTGTGCGCCGGCGCACGGAAGACCCCGGCGATGTCGGGCCTAATCGGCGCTGCGATGCTCGGGCAGACGCTGCATGGTGCTGCCCGACCCATCGCCGACGCCCGGCGCGGCCGGGTTTTCCGCTGCTCCATCCAGATGAAAGGATTCACCATGAAGCACACACTTAGCACCAGTCTGCTCGTCGCCGGTCTGCTCCTGCTGCCGGTCGCCGGCCATGCCGCCAATGACGGGAAAACCACCGAATACGTCAAGGATTCGGTCATCACCACCAAGATCAAGGCCGAACTGGCCGCCGAAAAGATGTCGAGCCTGGTCAAGATCAATGTCGATACCGACAATACCGGCGCCGTCAGGCTGACCGGCACGACCGCGACCAAGGCAGGTGCCGAACGGGCGGAAGCCATTGCCAAGAGCGTGACCGGCGTCACCTCGGTGAAGAATGAGATCAAGGTCGTCGCCGACAAGTAAGGCGTGCGCCGCCGGCACGCCATGACTGATCTTGCTGCCGGACCGGCGACGCTTGCCTGGAACGCGCAGCAGCAATTGCAGCTGGCCGGTTCCTGGACGGCCCGCGGCCTTGGCCGCATCGACCGGCAACTCGACGCGTTGGCCCAACCAGCCGGCGCGCCGCTGGTCATCGACGCCGCGGCGGTCGAAGCTTTCGATACGGCGGGCGCCTGGGTCATGCACAAGCTGCTGCAACGCCTCGGCAGCGAAGCGGCCGGCATCGAACTGCGCGCCCTGCGCCCGGAGTTCGACCATCTGCTGACGCTGGTCGGCGAGGAAATCGCCCGCCAGGGCGAAATCCGCGAACCTGCTGGCCGGCCACCGGCGACCCCGCTCGCCGGCCTCGGACGGCGCACCGTCAATGCGCTGGAACACGCCCGCGCGCTACTCGCCTTCATCGGCGAATGCGCCGTCGCCGTCGGCGGCTGGCTACGTCACCCGACGCGCATCCGCTGGCGCCCCATCCTCTACAACATTCGCAGCGCCGGCTTCGATGCCCTGCCCATCGTCGGCGCGCTGTCCTTCCTGCTCGGTGTCGTCGTCGCCTACCAGGGCGCCGACCAGTTGCGCCAGTACGGCGCCAACATCTTCGTCGCCGATCTGGTCGGCCTGTCGATGCTGCGCGAATTCGCCCCGCTGATCACCGCCATCATCGTCGCCGGTCGCTCGGGTTCCGCCTACGCGGCGCAGATCGGCACCATGGCGGTGACCGAGGAGATCGATGCCATGCGCACCATCGGCCTGCCGCCACTGGACGTCCTGGTGCTGCCGAAGTTCTTCGCCTTATTGCTCGCCCTGCCGCTGCTGACCGTCTTCGCCGATGTGCTCGGCGTCCTCGGCGGGATGATCATGGCGCGCAGCCAACTGGGCGTCGGCTATGGTGAATTTCTCGACCGCTTCGTCCGCACGGTCAGCCTCGGCACCTTGCTGATCGGCATCGGCAAGGCCCCGGTATTCGCCGCCATCATCGTCACCGTCGGCTGTTTTCAGGGCCTGCGCACGCACGGCGGCGCCGATAGCGTCGGCCGCCAGACCACGCGCAGCGTGGTCCAGTCGATCTTCCTGATCATCGTCGCCGACGGCCTGTTTTCCGTCGTCTTCAGCCTGCTGAAACTGTGACATGAGCAACCGGCAAGCCCTCGCCGATGCGGTCATCGAGATCAGCGGCCTGACCACCCGCTTCGGCTCGCGGGTCGTCCATGACAACCTCGACCTGCTCGTCCGCCGCGGCGAGATTTTTGCGCTGGTCGGCGGTTCCGGCTCGGGCAAATCGACCCTGCTGCGCGAAATGATCCTGCTGCAGCAACCGGCATCGGGTTCGCTCAAGGTGCTTGGCGTCGATCTGCAGGACATTGGTGAAGCGGCCGCCCTCGCCCTGCGCCGGCGCTGGGGCGTGATGTTCCAGAGCGGTGGCCTGTTCGGCTCGCTGAGCGTGCGCGAGAACATTGCTTTGCCGCTGCACGAGCACAGCGCCCTGGCGGCGCCGCTGATCGACGAAATCGCCAATTGGAAGCTGGCCATGAGCGGCCTCGATCCGGCAGTCGGCGACCAGATGCCGGCGGAACTGAGCGGCGGCATGCTGAAACGGGCGGCCCTCGCCCGCGCCCTGGCGCTCGACCCGGAGCTGCTCTTTCTCGACGAACCGACCGCCGGCCTCGATCCCGAAAGCGCCGGCGACGTCGACCGGCTGATCGCCAGCCTGCGCCAACTGTTCGGCCTGACCTGCGTCATCATCACCCACGATCTCGACCTGCTCTGGCAGATCACCGACCGCGTCGCCTTCCTCGCCGATGGCAAGGTACAGGCGCTCGGCAGCATGGCCGAACTGGCCGCCAGCGACGATCCGGCCGTGCGCCGCTTCTTCGACGGCCGGCACGACCAGACAGGCGCAGCATGATCGAAACCAAGGTCAATTACCCCGCCGTCGGCGCCTTCGTGCTGGTGCTGGCGGCCGTGCTCGTCGCCGCCATCCTGTGGCTGGCCACCGGCGGCGCCTTCCAGCAGCGCTACGACCTGTACCGGGCGATTTCCGAAGAATCGGTCAGCGGCCTGAACCTGAACGCGCCGGTCAAATACAACGGCGTCGAGGTCGGTAAAGTGCGCGCGATCCGGCTCGACCCCGACAACCCGGAGCGGGTGAATCTGCTGTTTGCCATCGAACACGGCACGCCGATCAGGGAAGACACCCTGGCGGTGCTAAAGACGCAGGGACTGACCGGCATCGCCTATGTCGAACTGAGCGGCGGTGCCGCTGACTCGCCATTGCTGGAGGCCGCCGCTGGCGGCGACTATCCGCTGATCCGCACCAAGCCGTCGCTGGGCAACCGTCTGGAAAGCGTCCTGACCAACGTCCTGGCCAAGGTCGACAGCACCTCGAACAACCTCAATGTCCTGCTCGGCGCGGAAAATCAGGCCGCCCTGAAGAGCCTGCTCGCCGATCTGGCCAGCGTCGCCCAGACCCTCGCCGCCCGCCGCGACAGCCTTGATGGCGGACTGCGCGACGCCGCCCGCACCTTCCAGCAGACCGCCGCAGCGGCGGACGGACTGGCGCCAGCAATCGAACGCATCGACAAGGCGGCAGCCGCCGTCGAAAAGATGGGCAACGAAGTGAGCCGCACCAGCGCCAGCGCCGGCCAGACCATCCAGGTCGTCGGCGCCGATATCGAGCGCTTCACGGCGGAAACCCTGCCCGAACTGGAGCGCCTGCTCGGCGAACTGCGCGAGCTGACGACCTCGCTGCGTCGTCTCAGCGAACAGACCGAACGCAACCCCTCCGGCCTGCTCTTCGGTCGCCAGCCGGTGCCGGCCGGCCCGGGAGAAGGACCGCGTGAAAGGCCGAAACCATGAATGAAAGACCGTTAATGCAGTCTGGCCGACTGGCCGCCGGCGTCCTGCTGCTCAGCCTGCTCGCCGCCTGCGGAGCGCTGGAGCGCGCCGACCAGCCACCGCCGGTGTTCTACGCCCTGGACGGCAACGCCCAGACCAGCCAGAAGCCGGCGCCCATGGCGGCGCCGCAAGCCGCCCCGACCCTGCTGATCAGCACGCCACAAGCGGCGCCGGGGTTCACCAGCCGGCGCATCATCTACGTGCGCGCGCCCCACCAGCCGGAGCATTTCGCCAATAGTGAGTGGATCGACACGCCGCCGCGCATGCTCGCCCCCCTGCTTGCTCCCGCCCTCGAAGGCAGCGGCGCCTTCCGCGCCATTGTCCTGGCGCCCAGCGCCACCGCCAGCGAACTTCGCCTGGATGTCAGCATCGTCCGCCTGCAACATGAATTTTTCACCTCACCCAGCCAGGTCCGCCTGACGCTGCGCGCCTACCTGGTGGACAACAAAACGCGCCAGGTGTTGGCCTGGCGCGAATTCGATGAAACGGCTGTCGCCCCGCAGGACAGCCCTTACGGTGGCGTCATCGCCGCCAATGCGGCGCTGCGGCAAGTGCTCGACGCGCTGGCGACATTTACCGCCGATGCCGCGGCGAAGCAGCCGGCAGCGTCAACTCAGCGATTGCCACCACGGTTGTGATCGTCGTCCCGGCGGTCATCGCGACGATCATCCCGACGGTCATCACGGCGATCATCGCGCCGATCGTCGCGCCGATCGGCATGACGGCGCTTGTAACTCGGCACGTACTCACGCTCGTACCACGTGTTGCGGACGAAATAGACGCGTTCATCGCAAGCGTTGTAGCGATGGCAGTAGCGCCGCCAGTTCTTCGAATGGCCCGGCGGCACATTCAGGTAGATCGGCGGCCGGCTGACCGGCACCGCCCGCACCATGCGTGGCTCGCGATAAATCACCTGCGGTGGCGCATAGTCGCCGATATCGAGCCGGCCATAGAAGCCGGGCTGGCCAATGTTGACCGAGACAGCGACATCGGCGGCCTGGACCGGGATGGTGCTGCTGGCGGCGGCCAACAGGACCGCAATTAAATACAGTCTCATGTTCGGACTCCTGTGTTCTGAGGTGTTGCCGGCCAAACGCGGCCGCAGCGGCGGGCAAAAGGCCCGATGTTGGGGTTGGGATGCCGGGCGCTGATTATTTTTTGTCGCCCTGGGCGGCGTCCTGCATCTTTTCGCCGGCATTCTCGATTTTCTGGCCGACTGTGGCGGCGGCGTTGTCGACTTCCTTGCCGGCTTTTTCCAGCGGTCCTTCCTTCTTCTCGCAGCCGGACAGCGCGACAAGCATGGCGGCGATGGCGATGGCCGAGGTCATGGTGATTCGGTTTCTGATCATGTCTTACTCCTGTTTAAAAACGTGCCTTATTTGCTGACTTCGTGACCAACCACACCACCGACGACGGCACCGCCGACAGTTCCGGCAGCACTGCCACCGGTCAGGACGGCACCACCGATGGCGCCGATGCCGGCACCCACGGCCGTGTTCTGGCCTTGCCTTGACATCCCGCCACATGCGCCCAGCCCCAGCGACAGGGTGATGGCAATGACGACGGGCAATATTCCATGGCTTTTATTCATCAAAATTCCTCTTTGTTGACTCACCTGTTACCGGCCCGGCGGCTGCCGGGCACGGCAACCGGCGCTTACTTCCCGAAACTCAGTTTCGCCTTGTTCAGACAGCTGTCCTTGGTGTCGCCGGAATAGGCATCGCATTTCTCTTTGGCGACGGCGTATTGCGCATCGCTCTTGTCGGCCGTTGCATCCTTGCGCGCATCGGCACTCTTCTGGCTGGCTTCGCTGCGCGCTTCGGTCGATGTTTCCTTGGCCGTCGCCTTGGCGTCAGCCGTCTTCATCTGCGCCTTGGCATCGGCCTTGGCCGTCGTTTCGGCCGCCTTGGCTTCCTTCACGCAGACATCCTTGGCGTTGCCGGACAGGTCGTCGCACTTTTCCTTGGCCACGCCATAGGCCGCATCGGCCTTGGCAATACCGACGTCGTAGCGGCTCTTCTCGCTCGGCTTGTAGCCGGCTTCGAGTTCAGCCAGAGCCACCTTTTCGTTGCCCTTGGCCTGGGCCACGCAAATATCGCCAGCATTGCCGGAGTAGCTGTCGCAGCTCTTCTTGGCGCTCTTGTAATCGGCGGAGATCCTGTCCTTGCCGGCCTGATAGTCGGCCTTGCTCATGTCGGCGGCCAGGGCGGCGCCACTGAAGGCGAGAGTGACCGCGAGTACTGCCGTACGGATAGTGAAATTGTTCATGGTGTTCCTTGTGGGAGAGACGGTGGAAACGGGACATTGACCGAGATGGTCAGGATTCCCCGTTTCATTGCCGGAACCGCTCCGCCGCTGGGCATCGCGTATTGCCGCAGGACAGGAATTGCCCTGTTTCCGGCACCGAAGAACTCAGCATGCTGGTCAGGCAGGGCGCTGTCAGTCCGCTGGCGCACATAGTTCGATGGCCCACATATCAAAACTGGAACAACGACAGACCTAGGCCGACGGTGGTCTGGCGATGGTTGTAGTCGAGCATGGTGGCGCCGTAACCGGAGAAGAGCTGGACGTACCAGCGCAGGCCGGCCGGCTGGCTGGCAAAGACCGGGTAGGTCCAGTCCAGCTGCAGCGAACCGCGCTTGGTCGAGTTCAGCTGGCTGCGCCAGGTCAGGCCGACGGTGCTCGCCCCGGGCGCCCAGTTCATGGCCAGCTCGCTGCGGCCGATGTAGTCGACCAGATCGGGATTGTCGTCGTTGTTCTGCACTCGCAGCCGCTGGTTGACCCGCAGCATCAAGCCGAGCTTGCCCTTTTCCAGGCCGAAGCCGAGGTACATGCGGTTCCAGCTACGAGACAGCGGCTCACTCTGGCCGTTGGACTGGTGGGCGGCCCCCAACTGGACCATACGCCAGTGCCAACCGAAGGGCAGGCGCCCGATTTGCTCGGGCACCGGCACGACGTAGATGAGTTCGGGCTGGTAATCGGTACTGCGGAACGGCGCCGAATCCTGGCTATCCCAGACCTGCCACAGCGAGCGCTGGGTATAGGCGGCCCACAGGTCGGCCCCGGGCAACAACAGGTTCTCGACAATTTTGGCGCGCAGCGAAACCTGCAGCTTGACCTCCGCCTGCCGATAATCGTCATGGCGTTCGGCAGTGCCTTGCGTCGGACTGCTCGGCGCGCGATTGATACGGCTGGTGTAATGCAGCGGCAGCAGGAAGTTCGGGTGATAGGTACGAATGATGAAGTCGCGCCGCTTGTCGCTGGCGCCGAGTTCCCACTCGGCAGACATGGCCGATGGCTCGTCCGCCGCCATTTCTCTGGCCGGCACAGTCGGCGGCACCACTGGCAGCGTAAGTGCGCTCGGCACATTGGCGAAGGCGCGGTCATAGCAGGCCAGACGCAACTGGTCATCCGGCTCGCCGCTGCAGCTAACGCCCGACTCGTCGGCGAGGCCGGTGCCGGTCAGCAAGGCCAGGGCAATGCAGATCCCGCTCTTCATGATTCTCTCCCCGGGTGACATCGCGCTCTACCTGGCCCCGACTCACCTGGACGGATTATCGGCAGGCTCGGCGGCGCGGTCTGTACGCTAGCGCACGCTGGGCCAGCATCCAGACAAAAAGATGCCCGGGACGGGCTGGCCGTGCCGGGCAAAGTACAGAAGGTGTCCGAGGTTGGATAAGGGGGTCGGGGACACCTGCAGTCATCATCGGCACTTCGGCTGGCAAATTCCGTGCGCTGCCGCACATAGCGGCCCCCGGGTAGTCGCCGGCGCACTAGCTCGTCATGTGACAGGCGCCGACGCCACCAGTAGCGAGCGGTCGCCGCCGGCCTGGCGGGCTGCCACCGCGGCCTCTCCGGCCAGCGTCAGAAGTTGCTCGGCGGAGTCGCAGGCGGCAGCGAAGGGCACGATGCCGATACTCATGGCGATGGCAACTGGCTGCCCGCCGATGCGGATCGACATGCCGGCGACCTTCAGCCGCAGGCGTTCGGCAAAAATCAGCGCCGCTGCCGGATCACCCGGCAGCAGCACGGCGAATTGTTCGCCGTCGAGGTGGCCGGCAAAATCGACCTGGCGCAACTCCTCCCGCAGCAAGGCGGCGAACAGGTGCAGGAAGGCATCGCTGGCCAGCAAGCCGAGCGCCTCGCTGATCGTCGGAAAGTCATCGAGGGTGATCATCAGCAGCGAGACATCGCGCTCGACACCCCGGCGCAATGCCGACAGCGCCTGTTCCATATGGGTCAGGAAATGTGCCCGCGTCGCCAGTTCGGTCAGCGGATCGATACAGGCCCGGCGCTGCAACTCGGCCTCCTCCGCCTTCTTGGCGGTGATGTCCTTGAGCACGACCATCGCGGCGACGCGCCCTTCCCATTCGACACTGCTGACGTGAAGCAGGCAATCGATCTGCTGCCCGGCCTTGTGCATCAGGCGGATCTCGGATTGGTCGGCCAGCCGCTGACCAAGCGAATGACCCCGATGGGCCTTCATCGCCCACGGGCGGTCGGCCTCAAAGATCAGTTCCATGAAGGACTTGCCGAGGCATTCCTCGGCGGCATAACCGAGCAGTTCCAGCCCCTTCGGGTTGATGAACTTGAGCAGGCCGTCCTGCAGGATGGCGATGCTCAGCGGCATCTTCTCGATGAAGCTGCGATAGCGCCGTTCCGAATTCTTCAGGGCCCGCCGCGCGTTGTGCTGCTCGGTCACGTCGCGGGCGAAGCCAACGGTGCCGATCAACTGCCCGGCCAGATTGACCGGCGACTTGTACACTTCAAACCAGCGCGGCTGGCCATCCATATCGAGCAGCTGTTCATCGACCTTGCGCACCCCCGATTCGAGCACCGCCCGGTCCTGGGCCTGGTAGATTTCGGCAGACTCGCGGCGGGTGATGTCGAAATCCGACAAGCCGACCAGGGCATCCGGCGAGTCTTTGCCGAAGATCTCGGCAAATGGCGTATTGACGGCGAGAAAGCGGGATTGCTGATCCTTCAGCCAGACCATGAAGGGAAAGTTGTCGAGCACCGCGCGCTGATACTGCTCGCGTTCGCGCAAGCTGGCTTCGGCCTGCCGGGCGGCGGTGATGTCGAGCACCACCAGGCGGCACTCTTCGCCGCTTTCGTCGGGCACGCCCTCGACCCGGACCCAGGCCGCCGGGCGGTGCGCGGTGGGCAGCAGCGCCAGCTCGCATTGCATCTTGTGGCGCGCCTGCAGCACCTCGCTGCAATAGCGGTTGAAGGCTTCGAGATCGTCAGCGGCGACATGGGCGGCGAAACGATGGCGGCCTTTCTGCGATCCCTTGATGCCGAGCAGGATCGAACCGGCCAAGTTCATGTCGAGGATGACGCCGTGCCGGTCGAGGGTGAAGTAGCCGACCGGAGCGAAATCGTAGATATCGGCATAACGGTCGCGCAGGGCATCGGCCTCGTCGTAGGCATGGCGCAATTCTTCGTTGTGCATTTCCAGTTCGATCTGGTGCACCTGCAGTTCGTGCACCAGTTGCACGTAATCCCACTGCGTCTTCGGTGCCTCCGGGGCGCTCTGGCGGAAGCGCACTTCGGCGCGCTGGCGCAGGGTTTCCGGATTGGGTCGCGAGCGCCCCTTGAGACGGGTGGCCGGCGACAGCTGGAACAGGCGGTCGTATTCCGACTTGACGACGGCGTAGCATTCGCAGGCCCGGGCCTCGATGCCGGGGCGGTCGGTGATGGTGATATGGCCGCGGCTGTACTGGATCAGGCCGGCCGCCTGCAGCTTGCCGGCAGCCTCGGTGACGGCTTCGCGGCGCACGCCGAGCATGTTGCCGATCAGTTCCTGGGTCATGTTCAGTTGATTGCCTTGCAGGCGGTCGAGACTGAGCAGCAGCCAGCGGCACAGTTGCTGGTCCACCGAATGATGGCGGTTGCAGACGACGCTCTGCGCCATCTGCGTCATC
Organism: Betaproteobacteria bacterium UBA2293; assembly: GCA_002345845.1. Next base: position 53,198 of record DDWF01000073.1, read on the forward strand.
AGCGCCTGGGTGTAGCGCAAGGCCAGATGCAGCAGCTCGCCACCCTGGTCGAGTTCCCAGCGCATGATTTCCATGCGCAGCCGGTAGGCGGTGCCGGCGCTCTGGATCACTGCCCGGTGCGTCGTCGTATCGCCACCGAGCACCAGCGGGATGCCGACCAGTCCGTCGTTGCCGGTAATCGCCAGTTCGGCGGATGACCCCTTGCTGGTGGTGAACACCAGCGAAACGATGCAGTTGGCGGGGAAATAGACATGGCTGAGGCTGTCGCCGGATTCGTAAAGCACTTGACCGAGCTTCAGCGAAACAAGTTCGAGGTCGTCCTGCAGGCGGCCGTAGTCGTTGGCCGTCAGGGCGGCCAGGATACGGTTCTGCCTGGGATTCTGGAGTTCTTGCAAGGGCATTTCTGATCTCCCGCGGCGTTTGCTGGCCATGCATCCGGAATGGTGCACAACAGCATGCGCGCAACCTCAGCTTAGTTCGCCTTATCCGCTTTGTATGTTCGCTTTCGCACATAGCATTTTTTCGCTGGCCGAGCGGCCGGACGGCAGGAATGCTTCTCTGTGCGCCGAAACACATACCGGCCGGGCATTTGATGCTAGGCTCCAGACAGTCTTCTGGCGTACGGCTCAAGTGCAGCACCGGGCGGAAGACGCCGCGTGAAGATGAGTATGCCTATCCCGGAATTTGGAGCAATGCCAGCGCAAATCAGGAAACCCCGCCCCGGTCGGCCAAGCACGACTGCGCAGTCCGATGCCGGCCAGCCACTACGCACCTTTCCGATTGTCGCCATCGGTGCCTCGGCCGGCGGCCTTGAGGCACTGGAACAGTTCCTCAGCCATGTTCCGCCGGCCTGCGGCATGGCCTTCGTCGTCATTCAGCATCTCGATCCCGACCGCAAGGACATGCTTTCCGAGCTGTTGCAGCGGGTCACGCCGATGCCGGTGATGCCGGCGCGCAACCGCCTGAAGGTCAAGCCGGAGCACGTCTACGTCATTCCCCCCAACACCGACATCTCGATCCTGCACGGCAGCCTCTACCTGCTTGACCCGGTGGCGCCGCGCGGCCTGCGCCTGCCGANNATTTCTTCCTCCGTTCCCTGGCCGAGGACCAGCAGGAGAGCAGCGTCGGTGTCATCCTCTCCGGCATGGGTTCGGATGGCACGCTCGGCCTGCGCAGCGTCAAGGAAGCCGGCGGCCTGGTGCTGGTCCAGGAACCGGCCAGCGCCCGCTTCGACAGCATGCCGAAGAGCGCCATCGCCGCCGGCCTGGCCGATATTGTCGCCAAGGCTGAGGAACTGCCGCTGCGCATCGCCGAGACACTGCAACACCTGCGGCCGTTGCTGCCGCACCGCCCGCGGGAAAGCGAAACGCCAGACCAGAAAAGTGCCTTCGACAAGGTCTGCATCCTGTTGCGCAGCCGCACCGGTCACGATTTCTCGCTGTACAAGAAGACCACCGTCTATCGCCGGGTCGAACGACGCATGGCGATTCACCAGATCGACCGCATTGGCGACTATGTGCGTTACCTGCGTGAAAATCCGCAGGAAGTCGATCTGCTGTTCCGTGAGCTGCTGATCGGCGTTACCAGCTTCTTCCGCGACCCGGCCACCTGGGATTACCTGCAGCAGCAGATTTTTCCCGAATTGCTCGCCGCCCACCCGGAGGGCAGCGCCATGCGCGCCTGGGTGGCCGGCTGCTCGACCGGCGAGGAGGCCTTCTCGCTGGCGATGATCTTCCGCGAGGCGATGGATCACCTGCCGGCGACCGCCCGCCACGCGCTGCAGATCTTCGCCACCGACCTCGACCCCGATGCCATCGAAAAGGCCCGGCGCGGCATCTACCCGGCCAATATCGCCGCCGATGTGTCGCCGGAACGCCTGCAGCGCTTCTTCGTCGAGGAAGGCAATACCTACCGGATCAGCAAGGAAATCCGCGAGATGGTGGTCTTTGCCCCGCAGGACGTGATCATGGATCCGCCGTTCACCAAGCTCGACATCCTGACCTGCCGCAATCTGCTGATCTACCTGGGTGCCGAACTGCAAAAACGCGTACTGCCGCTGTTCCACTACAGCCTCAAACCCGGCGGCGTGCTGATGCTGGGCAGTGCCGAGTCGATCGGCGGCTTCACCGACCTGTTCGCCCCGCTGGAAAGCAAGGCCCGCCTGTTCCGGCGCAATGCCAGCCCACAACGTTCAACCAACCTCGAATTCCCGACCCGGGACTTTCCCAACACCAGCGAGCCTCTCATGGACAAGAAACCGGATCCGGTCACCACCAACCTGCAGCATCTCGCCGACGATCTGCTGCTCCAGCAATTCTCCCCCGCCGCCGTGCTGGTCACGGCCAGCGGCGATCTGGTCTATATCAGCGGACGTACCGGCAAATATCTGGAACCAGCGGCCGGCAAGGTCAACTGGAACATCCACGCCATGGCCCGCGAGGGTCTGCGCCAGGAAATCGCCCTGGCCCTGCCCAAGGCCCTGCGCAGCGGCGAACGCGTGGTCTGCCACAATCTGTCGATCGGCACCAATGGCGGAGCCCAGATCGTCGACCTGACGGTGCAGCCGATTTCCGAACCACCGGCCCTGCGCGGCATGGTCATGCTGGTCTTCGCCGATGTCGCCACGCCGGCGCTGCCAACCACCACCGGAAAACGCGGCGCGCGGCGCAGCGAACGGGAAAATGAACTGGAGCAGGCGCTGCTGCTGAAGCAGCAGGAAGTGCAGAAACTGCGCGAGGAAATGCAGAGCTCGCAGGAAGAGCTCAAGTCGGCCAATGAGGAACTGCAATCGACCAATGAGGAGCTGCAGTCGGCGAACGAGGAGCTGACGACCTCCAAGGAGGAAATGCAGTCGCTGAACGAGGAGTTGCAGACGGTCAATGTCGAGCTGCAATCCAAGGTGGACGAGTTGTCGAGCGCCAACAACGACATGAAGAACCTGCTCAACAGCACTGACATCGCCACCGTCTTCCTCGACAGCGCGCTGCATGTCCGCCGCTTCACGACGCAGGCGACGCGCCTGTTCAAGCTGATCCCCGGCGACCTCGGCCGGCCGCTGTCCGATATCGTCACCGACCTCGACTACCCTGCCCTGCTCGCTGACGCGGCGGAGGTGCTGAACACGCTGGTGTTTTCCGACCGTGAAGTGGCAACCGGCGACGGCCGCTGGTTTCAGGTCAAGATCATGCCCTACCGGACCCTGGAGAATGTCATCGACGGGGTCGTCATCACCTTCAACGAGATCAGCCGGGCCAAGCAGCTGGAGGCCGAACTCCGGGCCCTCGGCCGAACGGAGAAGTGAACGTGATCGAATCAATCCTGCTAACCACGGTCAAGATCAAGACCTATGCCGGAGAACGGCACCTGACCAATGCCAGCGGCTTCTTCTTCGAGCGGGAAAAGGCCCTCTATCTGGTGACCAGCCGCCACGTCCTGGTCGATGATGCCAGCCTGCACCACCCCGATCACATCGAGATCGACCTGCATATCGACAGCACCCTGCTGGCGCGTTCGGTCAGCTATTCCATTCCGCTCTACAAGAACGCCATGAGCATCTGGCGCAGCGGCAGCGACACCGCCGGCGACATCGACGTGGCCATGATCAGGATCGAGCGCCAGCACCTGCCCGACAAAATCGTCTATAACGCCTTCACGCCGGCCCATCTGCCGGAACATTTCGAGACCATCGAGATCGGCAGCCCGCTGCTGGTCGTCGGCTTTCCCCTCGGTTTTCACGACAACGTGCACCATCTGCCGGTCGTTCGCCAGGCGGTGATTGCCTCATCGTTCGGCCTGCGCTTTCAGGGCAAGGGCTACTTCCTGACCGACGCGCGCACCCATCGTGGCACCAGCGGGGCGCCGGTGGTCATGCGCGCCAGCGGCGACCAAGAACAACTGGGCGAACTGCCCTGGTTGCTGCTCGGCGTGCACTCGGCCCGCCTGGACGTCGCGCCACGCGACCTGGTCCTCGACGAAGCGCTCGGCCTTAACTGCTCCTGGTACGCCGACATCCTGATGACGCTGAGCAAGGCCCGCTGACAGCCTCGCCAGGCTTGGCTATGCGCCGACGACAGGCACTCTTATTGCTGTAAGGGTCGACAACCCGGCTTTTTGCCGGTTTTTGTCATCAATCCGACCAGGAGAAAACATGTCCATCGTTCCCATCAAGGCCTTTTCCGACAAGGCCCGCGCCGACGCCGCCCTAGCCACCCAGCTCAAGGCTTGCCTGAAGATCAAGGAATTGCGCGCCCTGGCCCTGGAGAACGGTTTCGCGATCGAGGAAAACTCGCTCTATCCGCCGAACGAGCCGCAATTTACCGAAGAGCAATTGTCGGAACGCCTGGTGAAGGCCCTGTTGCGCGTCTGAGCGCAAGCGGAAAAACAAAGGCCCCTCGCGAAACGAGGGGCCTTTGGCGGAAACCATAAAACGCTAGTCGATCATTCCCATTCGATTATTCATTGAACCGCCACACGCTTGTGCTCCTAGGGTTGTAGCGATCCATAAAATCCTTCATACCGTCAGAGATACCGTCAAAACCAGTGGGCTCAATTGACACGACATGACACAACCTGATGTTGAAGCCTCCAACATTGAAGATGAGTCGCGCGCATCAAACTGGCCCACACACCAAATAGTGCCATAGATTCTCTCGACATCTACTACGACCAGGAAGTCAGTGAGACATGGATGAGCAGCATCGGTAACCTTGCTTCATAGGATTGATTAAGCATCCTGCAGCACGTAACCGATCGTCGCGGAGGGCGATCAGAATTCGAGGGTCAGTTCTCCAAGGCTAAACGCGCAAGCTTCTCAAGTACACTCATTTTCGAATTGTCTCCGCCAACAAGCACACCATTGGTCATAGTGTGCAAGTACAACTGCACGAGAGGCAGATTCAGCAGACCGTCCTTGCAGGCAGTACCGTCGGCGGCGTAGTGCATCACATCTCGCATGCCGGAAAGCGCGTCCCCGGAGCCGTTAATACCACCTTCCGGCGGTACAAATAGCCGCACCCACGAACCACAGTCCTGCACAGGCATCTTCAGCCCAATTCGCTCACCGTGCTTCGCGTGCTCCGGTTTGAACATCGAGATGTAATACGGTAATAGGTTGAAGTCGCGGCTCTTGGAAAGAAGCCGGCCCTCGCCGCCCTCCTCCTTCTGTGCAGATTGGTGATCGTCCTGTGCAGCGATAGCTGCTTCGATGCCTGGATATGCATCATTGAGGATTATTTTGGGCACGAAAGTGCCCGCCCAGACGGTCAACCTCTCGCCCGTCATGGCATCAATGACCCAGAACTGCCCGTCCCGAATCCAGCTCTTGCCGCTCTCTTGCAGGAAAGGAAACTCTGCCACGAACTCCAACAAAGCGCCGGGCTTCCCCCACGGGGTACGGCGAGTCCGTGTCACGCATACCGCACCGCCCTCGAGCATCACATCGACAGCCGCCACCATCTGCTCAGGTGCCTGACGGCGTGGTTGCTTGATACGCCTAGTTGCAAGAAGTGTCAGTTGCCGCGGGACAAGCTCAGGCATCCCTGGGGCCATAATTGGCTTTTTGCCCAGCAGTACCTCTTTGAGCGAGAGTTCCACGAAGCATCGCTTAAGAGCTTCCTGAAGTTGCCGGGCGTCAGAGTCCTTCGCCTTGCCTGGTCGGAGTGCCGCAAGCGCACTGGGGCCGTAGTTGAGGCCCTGCGTGGTCACTTGGAATACCGCTTTGGCAAGAAGGTTGTAAAACTTTGCTTCTGTGTACGGGTCCGCCCTACCTTCACCCTTGGCCAGTGCCGTGTATGCAACCTCTGGCCGTACCGACTGCTTGTCGCTGCCCGGGCCACCCTTAGCGAGGCGTATACTCCCAGATTCCTCATCGCCCTCGCCGTTCAAGAAAAGGTAATTCAGGCCGCCATCGAGCTGAACGGGTACGCTATCCGCTACCCGCACATCCGGGGCTAGAAAATGCGTCTTCTTGTTGCCCGCAACGTGATAGCCAGGCAAGTACTCGGAGAACCTCGTCAGAGGGGCCATGGCATCGTGGTCCATTGCTTCCGCGGTGGTGTTCACCACAACCAAGGGACGCTGCAGGCTTGCCAACGGTTCAAGCGGAATGTATGCGTTGTCTACGTAGTGAGTCGCAACGAAGGTTTCTCGTGCAAAAGGAATACCGGTCCTGACGAACAAGCGAGCCGCAAATTCTGTGAGCAGGTTGAGGTAGTACAGCCGGGTGCGCCGGATTTTCTCGCGGTCGAGGCTCAGGCCCTCCATCGGGCTCTTGCGCGCGTCAACCTCAATAAAGTCGTCCGGGACAATGCGGGTCACCCCTACAAGGTAGCCTTCGCCCGCCGAGGCGAGACGCGTTGCAGCAGCTGTATCTGAGTCCGCGGAAGCCTTTCGAGCAAACCGTTTTGACTTGACGTCACATAGCACGAGGCCGTGCTTCATGTTGACCTCAAACTCGGCTTCAGCTAACTGGAGATATTTCTTCGATGCTTGGCTGGCGCTACCCAGGTACACACTTGGCCCAAAGCCGCCTCGAACGAAAGTGTCGTCCTCGAAGGCCGCTGATTCAATCAGCTCCTTCATCAGCATGAGCTCAATGAACTTGGCCGGCTGCGCGGCCACCGCGGCCAGCATCGACGCAGCGTCAAGCTTCGGGCGTGGGCCGAGGTACCAAGCATCTTTGCCGGCCATCGTGAACGACAGTTTCGAAGCTGCTTCTCCGTTCAGGTCAAGCGCCTTGGCGATTTCGGCTCGCACAAGCTTTGCCCTTTCCCGGAAAAACCCCGCACCGCGAGAAACCCCTTCTTCCCCCTTGGGCATCGCCACAGGGATGGGCACAAGCAGACTACCTTTGCCAGCCTGCCACTTGGCTAGACGCTGCGCTGCCTCTGCCACCGAACAATTGAATCGGAGCGCGTTCAGTCGCGCATGCGCTGTGACCTGTGGGTCGAGTGGTTGGATAGACATTACTTTCCCAGAATGGCGTCACGTAGGTTCGCATTGGGCATCCACCCAGCCTCGCCGGTGTTCTGCACGTACATGGCCATGAAACGAATGGTGCCCTGTGGCGGGCGAGTCACTGCAAACTTGTGGGCGCCCTGCAAGTTTACGTATAACGTGTGAACGGTGGCCTCTGGCAGCAGCTCACGAAGCTTGGCGTGCTTCTTCTCCGCAGCCTCCTGCAACTGCAGTTTCTTGAGGCTGTCGGTATTTCTGGTCCAATTCTTCAAGTCCACTGCCACCCACACATCCGGAGCCGGCCGCAGGTAGTAGTCAAAGAGTTGGTAGAGCTCGGCATAAAGCGGATGCTGTTCCGGCTGGACATATTCAACCGGACCACTACCCAACTGCAGATCCTTCGCCCAAACGTTGAACTGCTCGCCAACGTACTGCTCGAACTCAAGCTCTGCGATGTAGCCTTTCATGATTTCAGTCACGAACCAGGGTTGCGGCAGCAAACGCTTGGTCTTGTCCGCAAGACGGATGCCGCGCCACTCCTTCAGCAGGCGGTGTGTGCTTTCCGAGAGGCGCGACACCAGACTATCTGGTGCCACCATGCCTGTCCAATCAAACACTTCCGTTCCGTCGTCGGCATCTGTAATCACCAGATCAGACATGCCAGCCATGGAGAACAGTCTGGTGTAGACGTCGGCACCAGCTGGGACTTCCACGAAGCAGCCATCTAAGTAAGCCTCAGAGACTCCGCTGGCCCGCAGATCCTCCAGGTACTTGACCGGATCGGTAAACATGGTGGAGCGAAACAGCAGTTCCCACGTTGTACGGGCTGCCATGTCAGACCGGAAGCGCGCCGGCATCGAACTGGTGAACTCCCTAAAAGCCAGTGCCTTCTGGAGGCTCTCAATGTGATGGCGCTCCCGTTCGGTCGCTGACGCAAAAATACCTGTCTTGCTATGATGCAACGCCAGCCTTTCCAGGACGGCGCGTTGGGCCGGAGAAGCCCGTTTGCGCAGTTCGGGTGCGTGCCGCAGGCCGAGATGAACCATCCGAGCAGCTTCCGAGCTGACATACAGGTATTGGCACAGCATCTTCTCGTGGGGTCGGCGCTCGCCGCGGCCAAGGGCTTGGAACACTGTCCGAGTGATGTCAATGACGTGTTCCTTGCGTAGGCGTTTCCAGCGGTTACGCGAATACTCGAACAGCAGGTCGCCCTTGGACATGGCCGCCCACTCTGGAACGTCGTCCCGCAGCACCTGCGCGAAGCTCTGAAACATCTCCATCGAGAAGCCGCTAGCGCCAGGCCGGGTATGCCGTGTGTAGTACGGGTCATTGAGCAGGCAGAATAATTCGAAGTCGCGTTCAGTTCCGTGCTGCTTGGTCAGGAAGTTGATGCCGCGAGAGGCCGACGCATATGCTGTCCAAAGCAGCACCTTCTTGCGGCTGATGTCCAGCGCATCCTCCAGCTCCTTGTTGAACTGACCCTTGTCGTCTTCCTCCTCTGCTGCGCCGGTTTTGGTGCGATCCTTCTTGCGGAAGCGTTCCGCCGAGTACAGGACGATATGAATTTCTTCGGTCTGCCCAAATTCGTGAAAAGTCGGGACCGCCCGCGGCTTCACCACGAAGTAGTCGCCCGTAGTGTCTTTCTGCGTAACCAGCCCCAGCGAAGAGTTGGCCAAGCGAATCAGGCATTTCTTTACATGTTGGGTGGTCTGGCACAGTACTAGGCCCGAGCGAATGCTAGTTGCCATAAGCTTGTCCAGGCTGGCGACCAAGCCCTGCAGTTCGTGCCGTTTGTGTCTGTTCAACGGCCCGTAGCCGGATTCGCCCTTCTTTGGGCGAGCCTCATCAAACAGCTGGTACAGCCCTTTGAATGCCGTCGAAGTCTCGAACGTGGGCGCTGGGTCCTCGTCGTCGAGGATGACGACCTTCCGCTCCCGCTTCTTCAGGAATTCCAGTGCCTGGGCGCCAACCACCTCAAGTTCGTCGTCTCCCATCTCCGAGAAATGACCACCGCGTTCTTCCAAGTAGCGGCGCAGGTGTTTTGTGTTGAAGGCACCTGAAGAGGCGGAGTCCAGGCCGCCAGTGGCGCTCATCAGGTACACGCCGTTCGTACGTCCGAGAGCTCGAACAATGTCTTCCTCGGGTGTGGCACGCAGAGAGGTAATGGTCAGGGTAAGGCAGATGTCTGCCTCCTTGTTGTACTCCTCGGCCTGGTTACGGCTCTCCTCCAGCGTGACCACGGACTTGGTGTGTTCAAACAAAAAGGAATCCGTGAGCAATTCCTTATCGCTCACCTCGGTCTCCAGCCCTTCAGAAGCCGTCTTGCCGTCGAAAAGCCGGCGTACATCGGAACGGAACCTGTCCAGGCTGGGGTACCGCTCTTGGTCCACCTTGGACATCTCGATGGCATCCTCTCCACTAGTCACCGCCAAAACGCGCGCCATAAAGATCACCAAGCGGAGGTAATCGTACAGGCTGTACGCCCCTTCGGGGATGTTGCCATCGTGGTACTGCAAACGGATGGTCTGATGCGCCGTGTCTTTCATGAGCTGAACCTGGCGCAGGAACTCGGTGTCCATCACGCTGGCGGACTCAGTGAAGAAGGTTTGTCCGGGCTGGTCCAACACCTCGCCGTACGTGGAACGGCTCATGGTGAAAAATTTCTTGTTTACTACGAGGTCATGCAAATTCACAAAAACCTCGTAATCGGTGCACCGACCGAGCTGATTGATACCCTGAACGTACGAGCGAATACGCTGAAGAATCCGCGCCTTTTGACGAAACCGCTTGAAGTCCGCATGGGCGTCATTGCGCTCATGAAGCTGTGTGAGAACCTGCAGCAACTCTTCGTCGGAAAAGCGCTTCGCGGCTATCGGACTCTGTTCGAATAGTTTTGCGCGCAACAGCTCAACCCTGCGCTGCGGCAGGATGAACGATGCCTTCGTGCGTTCGACTTCTAGCTGGAACTCGTCTTCCAAGCCTTTGCTGATACGAGCGAAGTCCTCCAGGTGGTCGTACACCTTGTTCGCCAAGCCCCGACGGGGGCCAGACGGTTCAAGACGCTCGAACGCCATCGGCCACCTCAGGTCGAAATACTGGAAAAACTCCGTAATGACCAGGTTCAGGTCATTTCGGCCGCCGGAGTTCACCACCGACTTGCGCTGTTCGAACAAATACCAGTAGGAGTCTTCCTCTTCATCAACGAATGTAACGACACGAGCGGAATCTGGGCATCTGGACACCAGCAGGCCAAGTGCGCTCCCGTCTCGATTGAGCTCCTCCAGGAACAGCGGCAGATTTTCCCAGTCGTGTTGTTTGAAGCCACCCTTCCCATCAGCCGCAAAAACCTTGTGTGCTACCTGCGCCTTGGAAGCCGTGCACACGATAATGCCTGGAGCATCAAGAAAAGCCTGAAGTGGGTGAAGGCGCCTTACTAGCTCCGCAACTTCTCGAACCTGCATATACCGATCTTCCTCGCCATTGGCGGACCGGCTTTCTACGTCCAACTGAATCAGCTTCCAGACGAACCGGTCGGCGAGGCTGCGGGCTTGTCTTGCCGACTTCAAATACGCTGTTCTCGTATCCTCGTAAGTATCGTCTGTAGTGGACATTCCGAGAAAGTTGGACTGCTCACACGAAGCCGCTTTGGCGCGCAGTTCCTGAATGCGGCTGCGGATGCTTTTATCGGTGTCCGCGTGTTTGGGCGAGCGCTCCATCTTCGCGACAACTTTGGGGTGGTGCTCCAACCAGCGCACCAGAGCTAAACAAGCGCTGAAGAAGGTACGGTCGTTGACGTGGTAATCAATCGAGTACAACCGATAAACTGGGATCTCCGCACCATACTTGATCACCGCTCGTTCAATATCGTCGGCGTAGTTCCGGGCCTGTTCATGATTACGTACTTCGCTATTGAACTGTGAAACTAGCGATTGCAGTGGCGCAATGAAGACGGGAATGACCTCGCAATTGAGGAATAGCTCAATGCTGAAGGCAGCGGCGTTGTATGTTTTGCCGATGCCCGTGTACCAGTTCAAGAGTTTAATGAACGGGCGGTCATGCGAGCGTAAATAGGGTTCCTTGAAACCCTTGAGAAAAATCGCTGTCGCGGTTCGGGATGGTTTTAGGGTCATTCGCCCGCTTGCCCGAATACGTCGAACGAATCCCAAGAGGAGTCCAGCAGCTCCAGCAAACGGGGCGACGACGTGCTCATTGCAGCTCTCCCCGGCGCTCAAAACTCAGAAAGACGGCATGCCCCAGCGCTAAAAACCAAGCATTGGCTCTGGAGGCTTCGCGAAACAGGCCGTGAGTGAAGAGGAGATCCAGCATTTCAGAAGCATACATTGCCAGCATAAACTCGTCGATGGCAGCACCGAGTTTCATTACGCCGTTGCGTAAAGCAGGCGCAGAAGCTTCTAGTCCATCAGCGTGCCCATTGCCACAGGATTGCACTGGCCACCTCTTCATCAAAGGCGCATTGGCGGCTTTGCGCACAGATCAAACGGCTATCAACCCAGAATCGGCCAACTTGACGCTAACCTCAAAACCTGATTTCATATTCATGCGGTTCTGCCGAACCGTGGGTGAGTTGCTCCCGTCAGTGCACGCACCGGACACCGTCCGGCCTGGCAAAACCAGCCTGCTTTACCCCACTCATCTTCACCGGCTTGATATGACCTCCAGGAAAGCCGAACAACGCGTGCCGTTCGCAACCGAGCTTTCCGTCATGGAGATTTGTCATGTTCTCCCAATTCTCGGCCAATTCGTCGAACCACGTTCCCTTGTCTATCGAGGCCAGTGCCGCAGCACTATGGACCTTCATTAAGGCTCGTTCTCCGCGTTTCACCTTCGAGTCCGCAGTCGATCTGTTTCAGGAACTGAATCCCTCCCCGGATGAGGATCATAAGCTGCTTGCACGACGCCTGGCTCAAGCACTCAAGGTCCGTGGCATCAAAATCAAGCATTCAAATGCCCTACAAGCCATCGCTCGCTTGAGCGGTAACGGCAGCTGGCATACCTGCGATCAGGCAGTCATTTCCAGGCTACGATTCTTTGCGTTCGATACCGATCAAACACAGGAATCCAAATTTGCATCCTGGAACGAGATGTCCAGCGCACTTCGAACATGGACTGACCGCCTCCAGGCTCGCGGACAAATTCCTCTCGGTGTCCTGACGCTGAACTTCAGCGGCAGGGTATTGACTTTGTCGACACCCGTACCGAACAAGGATGAGGAATCAGGACGAATAGGTAACGATGCTTGGCCCCTCGGTGTCATCACCCCGCTTTCCGAAGATGACGATTGGCTGGCAGGTTCAGCCGTCGCCATTGAGAAACTGAGGCGCCACCTCGAAGAAAACGGTCTTGCCGTGGTAGACGGATGCGCTGTTCTTTACCTCTGTGCGAATTCCCATGATCAGCCCGGCAGCATCAATGCCGTAACGGTAGCGGATGTACCGAATTCAGAATTGGTATTGCTGCGCGAAGACAATGAAGATGACCCACACAGTGGCTACGAAATAGCCCGTGGCGATGAATTGACCTGCTGGCATCAACTCAAGTTGTCGCTACGCGATGATCGTACCGGTGTCATGCCACAGATCAGCATTACTATCCCAACCGAAGGTGGTGGCGCCTGGGTCGTCAATGGCATCCGGCATGTGTGGGCGGTCGAAACGATCAAGCCCAAGGAATACGTACCAGGCCGCGTATTTCGCCAAATCGGCATCGACGACTGCGAGCGTTTACTACACCGCTATAAGCTCGCCAAGCGAATCCACGCAGGCGGCTTTCGCCACCATGACTTGAACAAGCGCATCGAATACCTGACGGATTTTCCGCAGATATACCGTGTCGACCTGCATCGGGTTTTGCACCTGCTCAACAAGGCAGGACTAACCTGGGAAACCTACCTCGAACGTTTCGAGCAAGCGCCACAGCTAATGCAGTCGCAGTTGCCAGCGGGTTTTGTCCTCGAATTGCTGAAGAATCTACAGGCCGAAAAGCCAAACGACATTTTCGCAAGGCCGAATCTTTCGGAGATGGTGCGCATCGATGACGACACCTTGCTGCGCAGCCTGATTCCGCGAATCAGTTCGATCCGGTACGTCCGTCCCGACTTCGTCGATGATGAGACAGCCAAGGCGCTGCGCGAGGCGGTTGACGCGTTTGCAAGCGCGCTGCATATGCACCAGTTGGTTGCCAGCAATGGACTGACCATGGAGCACGAACTTCCCTATCTGGTATATGCCAGTGACGCCGAAGAGTTCTATGGTTCGGTCGATGCCTTGGGCTTGGTGATGCATGTCGCCGTGATGCCGCATCTTTTTCCCATCCCTGAACAATTTACGAAGGAAACCGGCATCGAAGCCTGGCCTTGGGCTTTTGGTCACGTGCTGTACGCCCGCTTTGCGATGGCGGAGGACGCGCAATGAGCCCGGCCGCTGAAAAAATGCGCGAACACCTGGAGGTGCGAGAGTTGGCTGCATTTCTCCAGGCCTACGAGCAATACCGTGATGCCAAGGCGTGGGAACCCGCATTGACCGCGCTCACTCAGCGTGTTTTCCCTCCCCTCTTGCGCGAAGCGCTCAAGCAGAACAGCTTGAGCGCCTCGGCAATCGTTCGCTTGTATCACTTGATACGCGGCAGGCGCCTGCTGCTCGTGGAGAATGATCTGCTGACGGAAATCAACAGGCGTATCGATACCGCATTTGCAGAAGCTGAACCAGCTACCAGCCGACCGGTACCGCCGCTACTAACCTTCGATGAAGTCGCCGAGAAAAGCACACGACGTACGGTTTCTCCTCCTCCGCTACGGGCTACCGAAGTCAAGCGCGTGGCGATCGTCAGCGCCTTTTCAATCGAAACCTGGTCGAACGTCGATGCCTTCGATTTTCGGCGAAATGTTTGTGCTAGCCAGCAAGAGCGGGAATTCCTGCGCGCCGTCCGACAGTTTTTCCCTTCACTGCGTGCTTACCCCAATGTTCCCCTCAGAAACTTCATCGATCTGGGCAAACTTGAAGCCCTGGTGCCGATTCGCACCCACCGCTACGGATGGTCGGCACAAGTCGATATCTTGCTCTGTACGGACGACGAAGATCCGGTCGCGGGGATAGAGCTTGATTCCGTTTTCCACGACTCAGAAGAAGCCATCGAACGGGACCAACTGAAAAACACTTTGTTCAAACTCGCGGGGCTACCGATGATCCGCATCCGTGCCGACGACGAAAAGGCGGTGCGTGCAGAAGACTTTTACGACCTACTGGTCGCCGAAGCTGAAGCACTGGATGCCTTGCGCCCGCGCCGCATGCGCCCCCGCCGTACGCATGATTTCCTAGTACCCGCGGAGAGCTACCATCGGGCCGCGAATTTCTGAAAACTTCGTAACTGCAAGGGGATCCAACAATCCTCTTGCAGGCTGGGAGACCTCTCGCCCATCTTGAATCCAGACACCTAGCCGTCGCTCGAGCCAACCGTGGGCATATGCTTCACCATCGCGAAACGGGTGGAAAAAGTAAGGATCGACATCGCGATGCTTCGGATCGAGCACGACGTAAATCGACAATTCATCACCGCTGATCGCGTCCACACAAACAATGGCAGGTGTCTCTTGATCAAACTGGAAACGGAACAGGCCGCGCTCGCAGCGATGGGAATCCGGAGCCCCTCCTTCCCACCAATTATCCGTCGGGGATAAGCCAAACTGTCGCTGTGCAAGTCCAGCATTAATTTCCGCCACCATGAGATTTCGCCAAGCCTGCCAGCGGATACCCTTTTGGGCGCGCAAGGGCGTCGTTCTAAATGGAGAATAGGAACAATCGAATTCGGGCAACACGTTCGCCGACGGGAACGCCGAATAACCCAATCGCCTCAGTCGCTCCCTAAGCCGACCGTTGCTGGGCTTTGATACCTCGACGGAGGGGCGCTGTGCGAATGCGCTGCGCAAAGCCGCATAAGTATTAAAGCCAAGTGCAGCAGCAACCGCTTCACTGAGATGGGAAGATGAAACGTGGGGGATACGATGCGCTGCGAGCGCCTTCAGGTTGCGGATTGCCGCGTGAGAAACATAAAACGTCGAATCAGACATGCCTCTTCCTTTCCAGGATTTTGGTCGACGTCTGCCGATTACACATCGACCGAAGAAAGGGCACGGTCTGACGAGGTGTTTCCCTATAAACGTCGTTTAACCCGGCAGAAGGTTCAGCGTGACGCGGCTTCCGACCAATTATAAGCGACCGTTTGAGAAATCGATAGCACATGAGCAGAAGCCTCTCTGGACAACATCGGCCGACAATTGCACTTCCTTTTTCATTGCTCACCCCAATAGCACTGTCATGTACAGTAATGACATAGAAGTTTGATCGTCAGTCCGACGTTGCCCTGTTATAGACCAGAGTCTCCAGACTGTCCCCTTCTCAAATTTCGGCCTTTACAACAACAAACCATGACAGGGAGTCAGGCGCATGGAATTGCATAGCATCCGTCTATCGGGTTTTCAGTCCTTCGGT
Organism: Betaproteobacteria bacterium UBA2293; assembly: GCA_002345845.1. The sequence continues at coordinate 68,656 of DDWF01000073.1, forward strand.
CCAGAGCCCACCGAACTCACGCTCAACGACATTACCTATCTGATCGGCCCAAACGGGGCGGGTAAGACGGCAGCACTTCAGGCACTCTGCCGTCTGTTCGCTTTTGATCCCTCGCTACGGCGGATTCGGCGATCGGACTTCCACGTCCCCTACGACGAAGAAGATGTACCCGACGAGCGAATGCTCTGGATCGAAGCCGACTTTACCTTCCCGGAACTCGAAGACGATGACGAAACATCCACGGTAGCACCCCACTTCGGTCACATGCGACTGGACACCGTCGACGGTCCGCCCCGCGTTCGATATCGGCTGAGCGCCTCAATGGGCCTAGACGGAGATATCGAGGAAACCCTGGTCTATGTGCTGGACCTGGATGCCGACGGTTCCCCACTTACGACGGCACTGGTTCCGCGGGCGGAACGTAACCATGTGCAGGTTCACTACCTGCCTGCTCGACGTGACCCGGCCGAACATATCGCGTTCGGTACCAATGCCCTGCTTGGACGAATGCTGCGAGCAGTGAACTGGGATGACGAGCGTGAAAAAATCAAAGACCTCACGGATCAGATCAGCGAAAGCCTAACCGACAATCCGTCGATCGCGACACTGAGCGAGAGTCTGAAGACAGCCTGGAGCACCTTGCACAAAGGCACCTTTTTCGCCGACCCCCACGTCACCTTCGTCGCATCCGAGATTGAGGCCCTGTTGCGGCACTTATCCGTTTCGTTTTCTCCAGGACATGACGACGACTTGGTCGATTTTTCCAGACTGAGTGATGGCCAGAAATCCATGCTGTACCTGTCGCTGGTACTCGCGACCCAGTCCATCGGGCGCGCAGTGCTCGCAGGCGACGACGACACCTTCGATCCGGACAAACTGCGTCCGCCGGTATTCACGATCATCGCCCTGGAGGAGCCCGAGAACAGCCTGTCACCCCACTACTTGGGACGGATTGTGAACGCGCTGGTCGCCATGACGGGTAAAGAAGACGCCCAGGCCCTGATCGCCACCCATGCGCCGTCCATGCTGCGGCGTGTCGACCCCAGGCACATCCGCTACCTGCGTCTCACCAGCGAGCGGACCACCAAGATCACTCGCATCCGCTTACCGAAAAAAACCGACGTAGCGCACAAATTCGTCCGCGAAGCCGTACAGGCCTACCCAGAGATCTATTTTTCCCGCTTGGTCATTCTAGGTGAAGGCGACAGCGAAGAAATCGTCCTGCCCCGCATTCTGCGCGCCAAGGGTATTCCAGTCGACGAGTCCGCAGTGACCGTCGCGCCACTGGGCGGCCGTCACGTCAATCACTTCTGGCGCTTGCTGTCCGCCCTGGATATTCCGTACCTCACCCTTCTCGATTTGGACGTGGCCCGGCATCAAGGGGGCTGGGGCCGGATCAAATACGTCAACGATCAGTTGGGGGAACATGCTCCCGCTAACCAGCTTCCGCCCAATTACGGTATCCCTGACTGGAACTCCGAAAAGGAAAAGGTCCGCACCTATCCCAACTACCTCGAGCAATTGGAGAATCGAAGTGTCTTCTTCTCCTATCCGATGGACCTCGACTTCGCGATGCTGCTGGCTTTCCCGGATGAATACGGCGTTGAACAGAAGCCTCCAGGCGAAGCCACTATCAAGGCCGTCCTGGGTGACAGCCATGGTGACACGCAGCAGTACGATGACGACGAACTTGCATTGTTCGGTACCTACCACAAGCGCTTCAAGCTGGGCAGCAAGCCGGCGGCCCACATCGATGCCCTGGCCCAGTTGAGCGACGAAAAATTGCTCGCCGAGATGCCTGCATCGCTGGCACGGCTGGCGGAAGCGGTGATCGCCAAGCTGGAGGAACTACCCGAGTGATCGCAGTCGACGATTGGCGTCCGGCAGATGGACTGACACTTGAACCCAACGCCTTGCGGGCCGCACGGGAGACACGGTGCTGCCTAGCCCTGACGGCCGGACCGGGCGCTGGCAAGACGGAAATGCTCGCGCAGCGCGCCGATTTCCTGCTGCGCACGGGAACGTGCCGTTATCCGAAGCGGATACTGGCCATCTCGTTCAAGGTCGATGCCAGCAAGAACCTGAAGGAACGAGTGCAGCGTCGTTGTGGTGCTGAACTAGCCTCGCGTTTCGACAGCTACACCTTCCATGCTTTTGCCAAGCGGATCATCGACCGCTTCCGTCCGGTGCTGACCGGGCGGGATGCGCTCGACGTCGACTACAAGATCGGCGACCGGAAAATCACACGACGGCAGATCGAATTCAGCGATCTCGTCCCTCTCGCCATCCAGATTCTCGAAACATCGGCCGTAGCCCGCAATGCTGTTCGATTTACCTACAGCGATGTCTTCCTCGACGAATTCCAGGATTGCACCGATCAACAGTATGTCCTGGTGAAGCTCGCATTTCAGGGTACGGCGATCCGTTTAACGGCGGTCGGCGACACCAAACAGAAAATCATGGGCTGGGCGGGCGCGCTCGATGGCATCTTCCAGACCTTCGCAGCGGACTTCGCGGCCAAGCCGCTCAACATGTACCGGAACTTTCGCTCCAAACCTCGCCTGCTGCGCATGCAAAATGAAATCATCAGGCGGATGGACCCCGCTGCCGTCATGCCCGATGAACAGCTTCTGGGGGACGAGGGCCAAATCTGCGTATGGCAATTTGCAAACAGCCAAGCGGAAGCCGAGTACCTGGCCGACCTCATCGGCAGTTGGATCAATCGTGAGCAGCTTGCCCATTCGGAAATCGCGGTCCTGTTCGTCCGCCAACCCGACCTTTACGGCGATCACCTGATGGCGGCGCTGGAACGGCGACGCATCCCATTTCGCAACGAACAACAAATCCAGGACATCTCTGTGGAGCCAGCCGCCAGGCTGGTCGTCGATTACCTGTCTTGCCTCTACGGACAGCGTGAACCCAAAGCCTGGATCCGGTTGATGGCGCAGATCATCCCTTTCGCCGACGAGGATATACAGTCTGGCATCCTGCAGGATTTCCATCGCTTCATTGCCGAACAACGAAGAAATGCTGCTTTGTCCACTGCTCTGGGTGATCCGTTTACGGGCTTCTGGGACTTCGTCCGGTCATTTCTGAACAAGGTCGGGATCGAGACCCTGTCTGCGCTTTCACCGGATTACGAGTCGCGAGCGCGGCTCAAAGAAATCGTCAATAACACCAAGGGTCACATCGACGAATTGCTGAAGTTGGAACCTGATTTGCCCAAGGCTCTGGCGCGTTTCTCCGACGATCAGGCAGTCCGCCTTCTGACCATTCACAAGAGCAAAGGACTCGAATTCGATTCGGTCATTGTTCTCGGTGTCGAAAACCAAACCTTCTGGGGAGAAGAAGATGCCGAGCGTTGCGCTTATTTTGTCGGCATCTCCCGCGCCAAAAGACGGTTGGTACTGACGTTTTGCGAGCGCCGGGACACTCCTCCATCCAATCCCCGCCGGTGGCAGGAAAACAGAACGCCTCATGCCGAATTCCTGAGTTATGCCACGCCATTTCTCGATGCTTAGTGAAATTGCATCACATGGGCAACATCAACACCAACCGCCACCCTCCAACGAACGCTACCGCAGTATTAGGCGTCTGCGATACGAAAACCTCCTGCCGCTACCTTCTTGGTAGCTACTTGATCAACGATCGTTAATCGGTTCGCCGAACACCTCCGTGGCAAACGGCATGGAGATCGCTGGAGCCGTCGGCAACTCTGCGACAGGGCTGCTCCCAGCGGCCATCTGGAGCAGGCGCGGCGCCATGCGGCCCCCGGCGAGGCTCAACTGACCAATCACACCTTCGCGTGCGAGCAGTCGCAACCGGTTGATCCGCTTCGTTCCCTTCTTGAAACGGATCAGGTCGTCGTACAGTTGCGGGTCGTCCGCCCGATCCAACTCAAATAGCAAGCGGATGGTCTCGTACTCTGGCGTCTTCTTCTCGCTCATCACGCACCTCCCCGGGCCGCAGTGGCAGTACCGCTGAAGATATTGGCCACGTGGTTCATGCCGGCAATCTGGAAGCCCCGAACGTTGGCATGCAACGGGTCCTTTACTTCCAGGATGCGGTGCTTTGGGAACGCCTCTTTCACCGCCTTCTTGAAGAGATAGGCACCACCACCCACCAGGATGATGTTCTGGAAGCTGTAGCTCGCATCGATCCACCGCATCATCGAGGCCACCGCCTGCTGGGCGATCGAATGCGCCATGGGCATGGCCCGCGAGATGTCGTAGGGCTTCTGGTAGATCACCGGGTTCTTGCCAATGCGTAGGGCCAGGTCGATGGCCTCGATATCGTTGTAGGGCGTACCGATGTCGTGCCCGATCTCTGCCGCAATGGCTTGCAAGATATCGAAGACCCCTCGGTTCACAGAGTGACTCTTGTTCTGCACCAAGCGCATACCCCGTGCCACCAGCCAGTCGAAAGTGCGCGAACCCGGATCGAGAACCAGGCTTTGCTCCCGCTCGATGGTAGCCACCTTCCCGTGCTGAACGGCGAAATCGACCAACGCACCTTGGGGCTGCGCGATCGCCAAGGCCTTGCGGACCACCACGGTCTTGCCATTCCCGATGTCGTGCGTCCCGGTCACCGCCTTCTCAAGGGTGTCCTTCTTGGTCGTGAGTACTGCGACCGGCAGCCCCACAACCAGCAGATCGATTGCCGGTTGCTTCATCAGGGCCAAGGCACCTCTCAACAGCGCCAAGTACTCCGGCGTCTCGGTATAGCGGTCGTGCATCTGGGTAGCGCGGAACGTATCGGCGGCCAGTTCTACCTCGGGGCCGACCTCGTAGAAGAGGCCATTGATCGGGATCGCGACCGTCTTGCGTCGCTCATATCCGGGTTGGCCCGACGGCTCGCGCATGCTCGGGTAGGCGATTGAAGGGAAGTTGGCACAGCGGATTTCGGTGCCGACCACGTTACTAACGTATTTGGTGTTGCCGAAACCAACATCCACCGCTCTGACGACATAGTCCATGTGAAGCTCCTGTATGGGTTTGCGAGCGGCCAGCATCGGCATCCCGATGCGGCCAGTCCACGCGAAATCCGCTCTGCTTGGCCCGGCTATCGCAATCAGCCTCGACCGCATTTGAAGTCCAGTCGAGCTGAGCTACGATGAAAGTCGAGTTCCTGCGCCGGGTACCGAAACGCCTTCCGCATCGCACTACGCTCTCACTGGACCGTGGTGCGTCAAGGGCTCATTTCCCGCGGCGATCCAAGGAAAAACTGCGGCATGGGATCGAAACGCTCACGGTGGAAACCAGAGGCCGAGTTAGCGCCCGTCAAGCCCTTGTGTCGTCTCGGTCCAGTCCTCCCCCGAAAAATAAATCCACCCTGAGTTTCAATTTCAAGTGCCATCCGCAAGCCCCTGTGTATTGCGGTCGTCAGCGGGCTCGCCCATTGACCTTCGCTCCTTCAAGGTGTGAACTACGGGCTCCCGAGGCCTCCTGGCCTGCTCCATCGCGGAGCAAAAGGCGTTGCGGTCGTTACCCGCCTCCTCTTCAGACCCGACCTCGAGTCGGGTTGGCATGGCCCCCGAGGCCATGCTCGAAGTCGTTCCACCCGTAGTGCAACGCTAGACCTTGCCGGCAGTCCCCGTCGGACGCTCCTTGAGAGCGTTTCTTGCGTTCGGTTCAAAGGCCGGCACCCGATGCCGCGCCCCTGCTCCCCGTCATCGTTCGAGCACGCGCATTGCGCAGCACACGTCGTGTCGGCCCCCATGGGCTCCGCGTGTGAAGCCGCTCGTACGCCTGTACCGCCATGGACTTTCGGTCAGGGGCGGCCCCATGCAGGTGGATGACGCTACGAATCGAGGACTGATCCCCCTATGGCGCAAGGCGAGACCATCGCGCCGACGTTGCCCTCACCTTCGAGGCGAGGCTGCATCACCAATCCCGTCGAACGCAGAAATGCGAAAGCGGACCGATCACCGTTTCATTTTTAAGACCGACCGATCCGGAGGCCGTGCACAAGGCACGACACCGGCAAACCCTGGGTAGGCGCAGCGTGCTCGTGGTCGCACGTCGTGCCGAAGCACTCGACCACACTTTGCGCGCGCGACGGAATCCGCGCACGCAACGAACCGACGGATTTCACCCAATACATTTGCTGTGGGCTGACGGGACAGCGCACGGCTCGCTTCGGAGATTTGCCATGTCTAAGTCTACTTCCATCAACGCCTCCCACTCCCGTCGCCGGGTCCAAGGCGCCATTGGCTCGGGCCGTGCCGCCCATCACCAATCGCCACGCCGCCAGGAGTGGGCCTCACTCACGCCCGCCGAGATCCTGGGCCGCTACGTTCCGGGCAAAGCGGACCCTATGCAGGTACTAGATGTCCTGTTGGAACTATTCAACACGCAGCATACGGCTCTCGACAAGTCGGTCTCGCACAAAACGCGGCAGGAGCGGGCCGACTTCCTGCGGCGTTTCTTCCGCGACCTCAAACTGAAGGCGAATTTCGCCACCGTGCCCGATCCCCGCAATCTTGGTGACCGGCACATCCGGGCGATTGTTGCCGTGTGGCGCGAAGAGAAACTGGCGCCGTCGACGATCCAGACCTATTTGAGTTTTTTACGGGGACTGGCGCTCTGGATAGGCAAACCAGGATTCATCCGCCCCCCAGACCACTACGGCCTCACCCTCAGGGAATATCAGCGCAACGAAAACGCCCAACGTGACAAGAGCTGGACGGCGGCGGGTATCGATATCGACGCAGTGATTGAAAAGGCGAGGGCGTTCGACCGCTACGTCGGCGCTTCCTTGGGTTTGATCCGGGCGTTCGGCCTGCGCCGCAAGGAATCGGTGATGTTTCGTCCGCACCTGTGTGTCGTCCAGTTCGAGGCGACAGGATTGACGCCCGAGGAAAGGCAAGCTGATCGCTACTTGCGGATAAAGGAAGGCGCGAAGGGGGGACGGCTGCGTTTCGTACCACTGGATTCCGCGCAACGCTTGGCTGCACTGAAGTTTGCACAGGCAGTCGTTCAGGGCGAGGATGCGCATCTGGGTGATCCCCGCCATAGCCTGAAACACAACCTGCGGCGCTTCGACTACGTGATGGAGAAGTTCGGCATCACGGCGGACGGACTGGGTGCCACAGCTCACGGGTTGCGCCACGAAGCGATGATCGACCACTACACCGACAAAGCTGGCATCGCACCACCGGTGCGAGGTGGCAGCGATGTCCCTTCCGACGTGGATGCTGTGGCGCGCCTCTCGGTGGCACGTCTGGCCGGGCACAATCGGGCCAGGGCGTCGGGGGCTTATTTAGGTGGACTGCTCGCCTGGCAGGCGGCGCTACAGGCACAGAAGCGAGAGAACGCGCCGAACACATCCGGCGATGAAGGCTTGCCCAAGGCGCCTTGAGCTTGGGCCTGCATCCGGCCTACTCAAGAAAGGAACGGGGGCTTTACGGCTCCCATTTTGCCCTGTCGATCACGGTCGCATTCCCATGCGGCCTCGAAGTCCCTCGCGGTAGAGCACCGCGCCGATGTGGCAGAGAAGCGCTTGATCATCCTCGGAAAGTTCGAGGCCATCCATCCAGGTGGCAAGTTGCACGATGGCCTCGTCGATAGCTTCAACGCTGCCGCTGATGTCCAGCAGTTCGGCATGGGCCTCGAACTGCTTGATGATGGGGTGATCCATGATCCGGCCTCCGCTTTCAGGGGAATCGACAGCATCATAGTAGCCATCGCCCAGAAAGCCGTACACCCGATTCAACCCGACATCGAACGCTTCGTCCCACGCCATCAGGCGGCGGGCGTTACGTCGAAGTCCTCATCCGGGTAGATAACGCAGGCGTCTGGTTTGCAAAGCGCTCCGGCCAACTTCTCGTCCGTCAAACCGTAGCGCGATAGCGCCGCGCAAATAGCGAGCAATTCGCTCGATTCCGCGACTTGCTCCAAGCGTAACGCCCGCCCATGGCGCACCAGGCACACATTCCATGTCCTGAGTGCCATCTCCCCTTTCGCTCAAGCCGCTTCCGCCAACGTTTCATCATCCTGGCCCTCATCGGCCAAGACGCAACCGAAACGCGTCCAGGTTTTCAGATCGATCTCGATAGGGCCGGTCCGTTTCGAGTCGAGATTGACCACCACGCCATGCTGGTCGAGCCGCCCCTTGGAGAAGAGTTCATAGAGCAACTGCGCCGCGAAACGCACCGCTACGTCGTTGATGAACAAGCCTTGGGAAGCGAGCGACATCCGGACCGAACACGAAGGCCGGTTGTCGTCTGGAACATTGGCATCCAGCAATTCGGGGAAGAGTTCGGTGACGCAAGGCAAGCGTAGGTTCTCCTCGCCTCTCGCACGGCACGGCCCCTGCCCCAACACCACTTGGGCACTCGCCTCGGTGTTGCCGAGGTCCAGCCAGTAGCGATAACGCCCGCCCTCGAACACCGCCTCATGGAGGGTCCGCCGTGCTGCCCGGCTGTCCACGCAACTCAGCAGAATGTCAGCACTCGGCGGCGAGTAGCGGTTTGTCTCAAAAGCCTCGTAGCGCACGGGATGGGCGATCCAGTCCAGCCCGTAGAACTGGTTGAGGCGGTGGATGGTCACGATGGCCTTGTGCCGACCGATGTCGGCAGGGCTGTAGAGTTGCCGGCCCACGTTGGCTTCGCTCACCCGGTCGGCGTCGAAGGCGATGACGTGCAGGCCGTGGGGATGGCCGAGCGCCTTCATGGCGATGTCGAGGCGAGCGAGACAGGCCGCCATCTGCGCGCCGTTGCCGCCGACGCCGACCAGATGGATGCTGACGCGGCGGTCGAGCAGTGCGGGATCGATCAGGTGTTCCACGGTCCGAACCTCCTTCCTTGGTAGAGGTTCAGTATCCGGCGCAGCAGACCGGGCTCAAGGTCAGGCCCCGCGTCATACGCTGTGTCGACCTGCCACGGATGCGGCAAGGGGCTGAACCTGCCGTTGACCACCATCCGGAACAAGGCACGCGGCCTCGGCTGGTGCAGGCAGCCGAAAACCCCGGCCACCTTGATACCCTGATCGTCACCATCGTCTTTGGCGGACCAGAACGGTCGGCCATAGCCGTGGGTATGCAGGTCCACGGCCAGCGTTTCGTCGGCATCCATCGCCGGCACCCGGTAGTCGATCTGTGCCGGCGATACGTCGATGGCTTCGCACAACGCCAGCCGCAGGCTTCGGCTGCACCGCGAGTAGATCAATGCACCGGCCACTTCGTTGGGCAAGCCCCGGCGACCGGCTTCGATGAATTCCTCGATCAACCGAATCGGCAACACACCAAAGGTGAAAACCAGCCGTTCCTCAACGCTACCGTAGGGCAGCGGGATCGGCAGGGCTGGCGCAAGCTGCTGGATGCAGTCCAGCCAGTCGAGCTTGACCTGCACGAAGACGCCGTTGGCCGCGAGGATGATGCGCTGGCCGTTCGCCAAGTCGGGCAAGGGGCCGAAGCACGGGGCGACGACGGGGCAGGCCGCTTGCAAGGCGAGGTCGCGCACGTCCATCACGCCCCCTCCGCAAGGCTCAGCAGCCGGCCCAGCGTGGTCTTGACATCGACCAATACCCGCTCGGGGAAACGCCGGAATCGCCCGTCGAGCATGTCCTTCCAGAAGGCATAGGCGCCGCCGCGATAGCGCACCAGCTTGCCGGGGCCGTTCGGGTGGGTGAAATAGGAACACATGAAGGCATCGTTCCAGGCGGCGATCTTCTCGACCGTCGTACCCTCGGGCACCGGCGCGTTGCCTTGGCAGATATTGCCCCGCACGTCGACGTTGAAATACGGCACTTGATACAGGGCCGTGGCCGGGGTCGGACGCCCTGCCCCCTTCACCGCCCATACCCGCCAGACCCGGCTGGATGCGGCGAAGACCAGTCCCGGATGGGGCACGCTCTCGCCGCGTTCCTGCCCACCAAAAGCCTCGGCCTGTTCCTCGTCCACGCGAAAGGCGATGTGGCGGCGAGCTGGCGGCACCCACCAGACGATCAGGTCGCCATCCATGTAAAGCACCGTCTCCGGCAGGAACCCGCCGTGAGCCGCACGCTTGAGCAGCGCCTTGGCGAGGTCCATCGCCGCACGGGGTGTCATGGCCTGCCCGGCACCGATAACGGGCTCGCCATCGACGTTCTCGATGTCATGCACGGTGGCCAGCGCACTGCCCTGCTGACCATCGTAGATCAGGACCGCCCGACGCAGACGCACAGTGCCGGCGCTCGGGGCCTGAATGGAAAACTCGGCTTGGTTCATGGTCGTTACCTCCACGATCAGGTTCCTGCCGAGAGGCGATGAATCAAGCGGTCGATCCGCCGGATGGCCGCGAAGCGGCTGGCCATCGCCCGCTGCCACGCGCCGAAGGCAGTAGGATCATCGAGCGGCACGCAGACCTCGCCCATGTGCTCGCAGTATTCGCCTTGATGGGCGAGTTCGAGAAGGTCGTCGTAGATACGGGTGGTCACGTCCCCGTCGCGCCAGGACAACACCGCGCCGAAACCGATGAACTCACCCTCCATGTCGGGACGGAAGCTGTCGTCGATTTCCAAGGTAGCCAGCGCCAGCGCATCCTCGGCAGCGGCCTTGGCACTCAGGTCATCGGGACTGCGGAGGCATTTGACTGCCCGACGCAGGAAACGGGCGCACTGCGCCAGTTCCAGCCCACGCGGCCAGCGCCGGCTCCATGCGGGAAAAGACGCCTCCAACAGGGACTTGGTAACCATCTCGGCCCGCATCGCCTCGCGTTCTTCCTCGTCCTCACCGCAGTTCATGTCGAGCGCGGCTTCCTCGTCATCCTCGCCGCACCAGTAGAGATAGGTCGCCACGTCGCAGGCGATGTCGGGCGTAAACAGCGGATATACGAAGGCGCTCAGGCGGCACAACACATGCAGAACGACCGTGCCCAAACCGGGCAGGCGGGCGCTCAAGGCTTCCAGCCCCACCCCCACCGGCCATTCCTGCTCATGGTATTCGCACCACGAGGCCTCCACCGCGCCGACATCGAAGTGCTTGGGCGGCTGGCTGCCGTAGTAGCGGTAGGACTCGCCATCGCGGGACACCATGTCCAGGGCAAAGCGCGGCGTGAGGCAATGCAGGGCGCCGATCTGGCGCTTGAGCCAGCCATCGAGCGCCTGCCGGCAGGCATCTAGGGAGTCGCTCCAGGTCGCCGGGATGTCGGCCTCATCGAAGGCCTCGGCCTCTATCAGGAAGCGCGACACCGTGGCATTGGCCGCCAGCAGCGGCCCCGGAGCGATGCTGTGGGGCACCTGCGGGCCGATGCGCGGCAAGGCCAGCGCCATCATGGCAAGGGCGCCAGCATGTCGCTGGGCGGCAGGATGCGAGCCGTATGCCGCTCATTTGCATCGCGCCGGGTGCGCAACACGAAGGCTCCCCAGGCCCCGCCACGCTCCTGCGTACCGCGCCGGGTGAGGGCTTGGGCGAGCTTGCCGGTGGCGTCCGTGCGGCCCTCGATCTCGACCGCGATAGCAGCCTTGAGGGCGGCAAGGCGTTCGCCTGCGCCGCCTGTCCGACCCTTGGTGCCGACCGCCTTGCGGAAGGTGTATTCCTGCACGCCGTCCCGGACTTCGCCCGCCTCGACCTCGGCGCTAATGAGTTCGGGATACTGCGCGCTGTAGAGGTCGCGGACCTCACGCGGTTCCATGCCCGGCACATCGGGCAACTGCATGCCGTTGTAGCGGAAGACCCGCCGGATTTCATTGATTGCAATTGTCATGGTTTGGCTCCTGTCGTCTGGCGCCTCCCACCGGGAGGCCCTTGCGATCAGTCTCTCGCCGCCCTGCCCGTTTTCAAGGCCGGACCTCAGCCGAACAGATCGTAGGCGTCGCCGCCGGCAGTGGTCGCAGCCGCCTGTTGCGGGGCGCTTTCCCCCGCCCCGGTGTCGCCGTCCATGCCATCAGCGGTGTCGGACTGAGGCTGGACCGGGGTCTTCGTCGTGGCGGCTGCGGGTTTGACCGCCTTGGTCATCGCCTCGCCCGCCTTCTTGGCCGATGCCGCCTTGGCCGCTTGCAGGACTTCCTGTGTCGCCTCGGCCTGTTCGGCAAGGCTCTGGCGAACCTCGCGGTAACCCTTCAACACCCCGACGAACTCCGCATCGAATTCGTCCGGCGTCGCCGTCAGGCTCAAGGCCTTGGTCAGGGCCGGCTCGTCCACGTCCTTCTTGGGCTTCGGGACAACGTTGATCGTCATCCGCCCGGTCTTCTCGTCGGCGCTGATGACCATCGTCAGCGCGGCGCTGGTCGCCAATTCGTAAAGCTCTTTGAACATCGTCATGTCACGCTCCTTCAAAAAGAAATGCCTTCGAGACCATGCTACGAAGGCATTCGAGGTTTGCCAGTGGCTGCGCCGCTCAAGCGGCAAGGGCTTCTTCTTCCGCCGGCTCAGCCGCCGAAGCCGGGAGGTCGTCGCTTGCATGTGCGCTGGACACATCCGAAACAACGTGGCGCGGGTACTGCATGGCGGCGGGCACAGTGCCCTCGTAGGCGAAGCCCGATACGACGAGCAAAGTCTTGATGAAATCGCCCTTCTTCTTCGCCCGCGCCAGCTTGAATGCCGCCCCCATCTTGGCTTTCAGGCCGACCTCGCCGGCCAGGGACTCCAGTTCGCTCAGGGTGAACAATTCGAGGAATTCGGTGTTCCATTTGAAGTGGCACCCCTCGTCGACCTCCAGGTAGTTGAGCAAGGCTTCCAGATCGCGCAAACCGACGCCGAAGGCCGCCGAGGCGGTGACCGCCAGCATCAACTGCTCCAGATGCTGCGGGTCGATGGCCTCGGCCTCGGGCAAGATAGTGGCGAAGTCGAGGCGCTCGACTACCCACGGCCCGGCGATCCGCTGGGCGACCTGTCCGAACTCGGCGGTGCGGACATTGCCGGTATGGCCGGCGCGGGCCAGCGCGATCATCACGCGCCGGTTGCGCTCAGGTTGTGCCATCAGTTCTCTCGCCGCCCATTTGCGCCATTGGGCAACGCGGTAGTCCTTCACCCGTTGCGGGGTCTGGTTCGAAGGCTGCGCAACAGTGGCAGCAGGATGCACCGCGCCGGATGGCTTGCGCTTGGCCGGCGTCTTGCCGGTTCCTGAAGGGGCTTCTTGCCCGCTCTCGCGTTGCGCCTTACGCCAAGCCGCCACTTTCATCGTGTTGCAGGCCGCATAGAAGCATTGCGCGTGGGTCACGTCGCCGTAGCTGCCAGGCAGCGCCGACACCGCGCAACCGAACGAGGCGCAGCCTTGGCAGGCGGTGTACTGCGCAGCGCCGACACCCAATTCGCCGTCCACCGCGACCGGCAGATAGGCGCTGCCATCGGTCGCCTTCACGATGTGGACCAGTGGATACTGGTCGCGCAGGCCTTGGGCCTTGGCCTCGACGGCTAGCAGAGTCAGTTCGTCATAGTGGGTGGGGTGCTGGCAGTAGCCTTCGCCGAGGGATTCATCGAACAGCCCCGCCTGCCGGGCGGAATTGTGCGGGCAGGCCGAACATGGAGCAGTGTCGAAGATGGCGGCCGACAACTGGCGGGCGAAGCGGCCCAACTGCTCTTTCAGCACGCCCACCGGTACCTTATGCGCAAGGACGCCGGTCAGCACCTCATCCTGCTTGTCGGGTGGGACGCCAGCCAGCAGTTCGGCGTGGCCGAGTTGAATCTGGCGGCAGGTGAGCGCAGAGAGCACGGCTGGCGTGCAGGTCAGCAGCGCCAGCCGGCGTTCCAGCAGTTCGGGCTTCCAGCCCAGGCTCGCCGCCGCCTCTTCCTTGTCGCCCTTGTGGCGCAGCAACTGGCGCTTGGCGGCATGCGCTTCCTCGGCATGGGACATGGGGGCGCGGTGGTGGTTCTCGATGACGGCGATGGCCTCGGCCTCCTCGTCGTTAAGGGCTTCGATCGCCACCGGCATGTCGTAGTCGTCGCCGAAGACGTTCTTTGCGGCCCGCCAGCGGCGCTCGCCGGCCACGATTTCGAACAGATCGGTGCCGGGGATGGGACGGACGATGATGGGCTGGACGACGCGACCGGCGGCGCGTAGGCCGGCTTCGAGGTCGGCCATTTCGATGGGATCGAAGTATTCTCGGGGGTTCTTGCCCTGAACAATGCGGCGCAGCGGCAAAGTGGGCATGGCGGGTGTTTCCATGAGGGTCTCCTGCGGTGGGATACCTTCATGCTCTCGTAGGGTGGGCCTTCTTCAAGGGCGTGCGCCGAGCCGTGGCATGGCCCTCCTCCGCTCCGCCCCCATCACATCGTTATCGACCGGCCAGCCCCTTGGTCGCTTCGATCACCTCGTCTGCTGCCTGCACGGCCCGACGCAGACAGAGCGCAAGCGAACCGTCGTCATGGTGCATGGCATTGAGTTCGGATTGTTTTGCGCGATCAATCCGGTTCCATTCCTGCGCCGCTTTCCCAAGAAAGTGCGCGACTTCTAACAAGGCGCCCCGATCATCCAAGGTTATCCGATCCAGAAGTTGCTGTTCCAGGGGCATGTCAGGCTTTCAGTGAATGGGGACGGCCAACGCAGCGGGTCAAGCGCTCGACCAACCGTCGACGGTGGTCCGGAAAACGGGTGAGGTTCGGATCGCTGGCGTCCCGCTTCCACCAGATGCTCGCGTAGTCGGAGACGACGGCGTTGTAGCCCCACAGTGCCCATCCTCATCGAGCTCGGGGCACAGACACTGGATCGCTTCGCGCTGGGTCAAGCGAGTAATGGATACCAGAACGGCCGGGTTCCACACCACCCAGACATTGCCGCCGAAGCCACGCACCGCATCCATTCCTGACTCGGCAAAGAACTCGTCCCAAGCATGCCGACTGATGTCCTTGCTGTCCAGCCGATCCGTCCAGCTTGCGTTCGGCGCCAGCCGAGCTTCCAGTACGCAACCGCCCGCCTCATACATCCCGTATTCGTAGGCGACGGTAAGCGACTCGCTCAGGCAGATGCCAGTACCCGTGTAACTACGAGAACGCGAACGCCGGAAGCCTTCGCGCAAGATGGTGCGGGCGGCAGTATCACGGGTGCCGTGGTAGAGCGGGCCGATCAAGCAAGTCGTCGAGGTATCCATCCCCCCAGCGTCTCATCCGATCATTCATCTACAAGACCCGGACTGAATCAGAACAAACTCTTCGGATATAGAAAACGTGAGCAACGATAGCCATTTCCAGCATCCCTGACAGTAACTCCGTATCAATCCGAAAATCAGGAAGCCTGATTAGTAATAGCGAGAAGATCGCGCAAGTTCATCGAAGGTTTCGCTATGCCTTAGGTAAAGGCCTTTCGTCAACGCGATGTTCTGGGCTGGCTTTCGCCCAACGGCCGCGCATGTTGCCACGATGTCCCGGTAGACCTTCTCGGGAATTGTTTGTGTCCCGGTATAGTTCATGAAGTGGTCTGGCATCTGAGTACTGACCCGGCTCCCTCGCGGGACCATGATGACACTCGGCTGGCTTCCATGGGCGGCAAACATCAGGTATTGCCAACTTGGGTCCGGTACACCTCGATCCGGCACGGCGTCGATGGAAACCGCCAAGTCTCCACCGTGCGTCAAGGCCAGGTAGGCTTCTCTTGCGTGCTTTCCCGTCTCGGCGATCAGAATGCACGGCTTGCTTGGCTCGTAGTATTCATGCCTTGCCTGAAAACCCAGAATATCGAGCAAGCAGTCGAATTTTTCCGGCGGCAGAGCCTGTTGCCCCGCGATCATCCAATTGATCTCCTTGGCGGTGACCTCGATCGAATCGGCGATTGCTTTTTTGCCACCTGGCCAGCATTGGATCATGCTGCTGAGCTCGTTGCTGGCCGTGTTATCGAAATACTCCTTAGGCTCCTTAGCAGGGATATCTCCGCTGTTCGGATCGGCCAGCGCATCATCTGCATCACCTGAGAAGAGCCAGTTTTTCAGTTTTGGATCGTTCGATGCATCCCAGTAGCGCGGGATATTCGCTGGAACGTTCATTTGCCAAGCCGATAACCAATCTCCCGGTGCCCAGTCCAGGTTATCGGGCACGTCGACCTTTGGCTCAACCAACGGAAGTTCTTTCCATTGCTCGGCAAGTTGGCGTTGGGCGACTTTGCTGAAATGCTGGCACCGAAAACTGAAAGCCTTGTCAGCAATTTTGTGGAGTTCATCTAGCGATTTCGGCAAGTAGAACTGGAGTTGCCTGGCGTCCTTTTGTGCGTTTCGCAGTACCGCAGCATGAGACTTATCGTTTGACGCGGCGACGTCGACCGTGATGCCCGCGCCTTGGAGCACCTCGATAAAGCCCTGATCGGCGGCCGCGCAGTTGCGGCTGATCCGCATGCGATCAGGCTCACCTCGCAGTTCCGGCAGGCAATTCCAGAACTCGGTCAGAACATCAGTGATCAGGCGCGGGATGTCGCGGCGCACAAATCGGACGGCAGTAGCCGGCAATCCTGGCAAGGAAATGCCATACATGATCAACGGCAAGAATCCGACCTTTTCAGCCTCGGCCAGCGGTAAAGCATCGGCGGTAAAGACGACGCCTCGAGATGGATGCAAAAAGACGTGGCGCGCAGTGGCCAGCGCGAAGTTGTGCTCCCTGACGATCGTCATCGTTGTTCTCGATTTCCCTGTCGGACTGTCTTGTCGGGAATTATGACGGAAAAGCCCTCCAGCACATCAAAAGGTATTTGCCTTGCCCTCGTAACCCCCTCGAATTGGAGTTCCTTGAGTTTGGCAAATTTGACAGCACTCTTGAACCCTTAGTTGCTCGCCGCCAAACTGTAAGGGCTATCCGCGGGCATGGTGTCCGCACAGTCTTCACGGCGAAACCCACCGCCATGAAATCAG
The DNA here is from genome assembly GCA_002345845.1 of Betaproteobacteria bacterium UBA2293. The sequence goes on from DDWF01000073.1 coordinate 85,404, forward strand.
CCCTGCTGGCGCCGCAGTCGTTACCTGCCTTGACGATTCACCGCCGCCCTGTCGTGGGATCGCCCTTCATCCCAAACTGAGACCCATGCCTGCCGACGCCCGTCGACCGGCTCCTTGAACCCAGGCATATCCATTTTGCCCACGCCGTCGACTTCGCCCTGAAGTCCGACGCAGATTTTTCGCGCCTGTCCGTGACCGCAGCATCGGTCACCGCCATGCCTTTGCCATCCCACCGGGGAGCACGCCTCCCCCCGGGATCGGTGTGTTCCCCATTTTTCTTTGGAGAACCCCCATGGCCCCCCGTTCCACCGCGCCATCCCTGTGGCTGCCCGGATTCGATCCGGACGAGCCCGAGCCTCCTGCCCTGCCGGAACTGGCAGCCCCCATCGTGATTCCGACCATGGAAGCCGCCCCGGCAGAAACCATCGAAATCGTCGCGGTCGAGGCACCTGAACCCGCCGTGGTAGCCCGCGCCAGTTGGCGCACGAGCATCCAGGTCGTCGAGACCGCACCGCGCCTCCTGTGGCCCCGCCTCACCAGTGCCAGCCGGCTTTATCCGGTCGGCGCCGTCGCCAAGTTCGAAGCCAATCTGGCGGCCATCGACACCCTGCAACGGATCGAGACCGAGAACCGCGCCGCCAGCACGGAAGAACGCCAGGCCCTCCAGCGCTACACCGGCTGGGGCGGTCTGCCGGGAAGCTTCAACCTGGAGACGGACGAGCCCGCCTGGGCCGAACGTGCCCACCGCTTGCAGGACCTGCTGCCGGCCGAGGACTATGAATCGGCAAGAGCCTCGGTCAACAACAGCCACTACACCGAGATCCACGTGATCGAGGCCATGTGGCAGGCGATCCGCGGCTTCGGTTTCAGCGGCGGCCGTATCCTCGAACCGGCGGCCGGTATCGGCCATTTCATCGGAACGATGCCGGAAAACCTGGCCGAGCGCAGCACCGTCACCGCCATCGAGATCGACCGCCTTTCGGGTCGCATCCTGCAGGCGCTCTACGGCGCCGCCGGCGTGGACGTGAGGCTTGCCCCTTTCGAGAAAACGCCCCTGCCCGAGAACTGGTTCGACCTGGTGATCGGCAACATCCCCTTCGGCAAGTATCAGGTGGCCGACCAGAGCAACCGGGCCTACGCCCGCTACAGCATCCACAACTATTTCCTCGGCCGCGCTCTCGACCTGGTACGCCCCGGCGGCCTGGTCTGCCTCATCACCAGCAGCCACACGCTGGAGTCCCGGCAGGAGACGGTACGCCAGTACCTGGCGAGCCAGGCTCACCTGCTGGGTGCCATCCGGCTGCCCAAGGGGGCCTTCGCCGGTATCGCCGCCACCGAGGTGCAGACCGACATCCTGTTCCTGCGCAAGCGGCAGCGGGCTGAAACGGTCGAAGCCGAGTGGCTGGACATCACCGCGGTGCCGAATGAATTGAGGCATCCCCAGGCGCCGAGCAACCGCTACCTGCCGATCAACGAATGGTACGTGCGGCATCCCGAGTTCTGTATCGGTCGCATCCGTAGCGAAAGCAACGGGTACGAGGAAGTCCCGGCGGCGGTTTTCGAGGGCGACCTGGAAGCGACGCTGCGCGAGCGCATCGCCCTGCTGCCCACCGGCGTCTTCGAACCCGTGAAGCATGCGACGGCGCCGCTGAGGGTGGTCGTACCGGCCGAGGCCGGTGCCCGTCCCGGCAGCTTCCGCCTGCATCAAGGGCGGCTGCAGCGGGTCGAAGGCGGCGAACTGGACGATGTCCATGACCAGTTCAATGCCACGAAACGGGGCCGCATCACCGGCATGTGCGCGATCCGCGACCATGCCCGGGCCCTGCTCGATGCACAACTGGCGGACGAGGACGATGGTCGTCTGGGTCATCTGCGGGCTATGCTCAACGGCACCTACGCTCGCTTCGTCGCCAAGTACGGCTGCCTGACGGCCCGGGCCAACGCGCTGGCGTTTCGGCGCGACCCGGACTATCCGCTACTGCTGTCCCTGGAGCACTACGACGAAGAGTCGGGGACGGCGCGCAAGGCGGCGCTGTTTACCCAGCGCACCTTGAGCCGCGTGGTCGAACCCGATCATGCGGGCGAGCCGAGCGAGGCCCTGGCCGCCTCGGTGCAGTGGCGAGGCCAGGTCGATCCGGCCTATATGGCCGGGCTGCTGGAAGCACCGGAAGCGGAAGTGTTGGAGACACTGGCCAGTGCCGGCCATATCTTCGAGGACCCAGCGGACGTGAGTTGGAAGACCGCCGACGACTACCTGTCGGGCAACGTGAAAACGAAGCTCAGACAGGCGGCGCTGTCGGGACCGGCGTATCGGCGCAACGTCGAGGCGCTGGAACGGGTACAACCGGAGGATCTGCTCCCGGCGGCCATCGAGCCGCGCCTGGGCGCGGTGTGGGTGCCGGCCCATGACGTCGAGACCTTCGTCCGGGAAGTATTGGAGCTGAAGGACTGCCAGGTGGCCTACTCGGCCGAGGCCGGCGCCTGGTCGGTGAAGTACGGCGAGTGGGAAGCCCGGCAGAACGTCAAGGTGACCCAGGAATTCGGCACCTCGCGCATGAACGCCATCGAACTGGTGTTGTGCGCCCTGAACGTCCAGGTGCCGACGGTGCGTGACCGCGACCCGGTCACCGACAAGTACTACGTCAATGCCGATGAAACCCTGGCCGCCCGGGAAAAGCTGGGCCTGGTCAAGGAACGCTTCGCGACCTGGGCCTTTTCGGAGACCGAGCGCCGTGAACGGCTGTGCCGCATCTACAACGACCTGTTCAACGCGACGCGGCCACGGCATTTCGACGGATCGCACCTGAAGCTACCCGGCTTCTCGCGCTGCTTCGAGTTGCATCCGCACCAGCCGAACGCCGTGTGGCGCATCGTCCAGTCGGGCAATACCGGCCTCTTCCACGTGGTCGGCTCCGGCAAGACGGCGGTCTGCGTCATTGCCGGCATGGAGCTACGCCGCCTGGGCTTCGCCAACAAGCCCTGCCATGTGGTGCCCAACCACATGCTGGCCCAGTACACCGCGGAGTTCGTCCGGCTCTACCCCAATGCCTCGGTGTTGATGGCGAGCAAGGAAGACCTGGAAGGCGACCGCCGGCGCGAGTTGGTGTCGCGCATCGCCACGGGCGACTGGGACGCGGTAGTCATCACGCACTCGAGCTTCGAGCGCATCAAGCTCTCGCCGCAATTCACCGAGGGCTATATCAAGGAGATCATTCATGAAATAGAAATGGCGGTACGCGCCGAAAAGAGCAACGACCGGTCCAACCGGATCGTCAAGCAACTCGAGGCGATGAAGAAAAGCTGGCAGGTCCGGCTGGAAAAGCTGTCCGCCGACAGTAAGAAGGACGAACTGCTGACCTGGGAGCAACTGGGTATCGACTGGCTGTTCGTCGACGAAGCCCATCTGCACAAGAACCTCTACCGGTTCACCAAGATGACGCGGGTGGCGGGCTTGCCGCTGACCAGTTCGGAGCGCGCCTTCGATTTGTTCCTGAAGACGCGCTACACCATGCAGCGTCACGGCCATGCCCAGCGCGGCGTGGTCTTCGCGACGGCGACGCCGGTGGCCAACACCATGGCCGAGATCCACACCATGATGCGCTACCTGCAGCCCAATCGGCTGGAGGAACTCGGGCTGCAGCAGTTCGATGCCTGGGCGGCGACCTTCGGGGAGAGCGTGACGGCGCTGGAAATCGCGCCGGACGGCAGCGGCTACCGCATGCACACGCGCTTCGCTCGGTTCATCAACGTGCCCGAACTGATGGCGGTGTTCGGCGAAGTTGCCGACATCCGGACGGCTGAGATGCTGGACCTGCCGGTGCCGACGCTGCGTGGCGGCAAGCCGCGCATCGTGGCCTGCCCGGCCAGCCCGTCGTTGAAGGCCTTCGTGCAAAGGCTGGTGCTGCGCGCCGAGGCGATCCGCAACGGCGAGGTCGATCCGAAGGACGACAACATGCTGGCGGTGACCACCGACGGCCGCAAGGCCGCGCTGGACTTCCGGCTGGTGGCGCCGACGGCGCGCTTCGACGAGAACGGCAAGGTAGCCGCCTGCGTGCGGGAAGTGCATGCCATCTGGCAGCGCACGATGGAGTTCCGGGGTGCGCAGTTGGTGTTCTGCGACTTGTCGTCCCCCAAGGGTGGCAAGGCGTTCAGCGTCTACGACGACTTGCGGGCGCGGCTCATGGCGGGGGGCATTCCTGAAAAGGAAATCGCCTTCGTCCACGATGCCGACACCGACGCCCAGAAGGCCGCACTGTTCAAGGCGGTCCGGGAAGGTCGGGTACGGGTGCTGCTGGGGTCCACCGCCAAAATGGGGGTGGGCACCAATGTGCAGGCGCGCCTCGTCGCCCTGCATCACCTGGATGCCCCGTGGCGTCCTTGCGATGTGGAGCAACGGGAAGGCCGTATCCTGCGTCAGGGCAACCTGAGCGAGGACGTGGAAATCTTCCGCTACGTCACCCAGCAAAGCTTCGACAGCTATTCGTGGCAGACGCTGGAGACCAAGGCGCGCTTCATCGCCCAGGTCATGGCGGGCGACAAGGGCATCCGTTCGCTGGAGGATGTGGAACTGGCGACGCTGTCCTATGCCGAGGTGAAAGCCCTGGCCTCGGGCAACCCGCTGGTGATCGAGAAAGCCGGCGTGGATGCCGAGGTGGCCAGGCTCGCCACCCTGTTCTCGGTGTGGCGCAACCAGCGCTATGCCAACGAGAGCGAGGTGAGCCGTTTGCCGATGATGATCGAAGCGCTGGAAAAGAAGATCGCGCTCTATGCACGGGATTTGCAACGGGCGGAAATCCCGACCTTGCAGGACACCTCCCTGGAACTCGGCCACCGGCAGATCGTCGGCACCGAAGCCATGGGCGAAGCACTGCGCGGCCTGGTGAAGTCCATGAAAGAAGAAGTGCAGACGGCGAGCCGGCCGATCGAACGCATCGTGGGCCGCTTCGGCGGATTCGATCTCGGTGTACGAGCCACCCGTAGCGGCGAAGTGCCCAATCTGTACCTAGCCGGGCACTGCCAGTATCAAGCCGATCCCTATCAAACGGGTCCGTCTCTCGTCGCTGCCCTGTTCGGTGCTCTGGAATCGATAGCCAAGCACCACTCTGATGCCGGGACGCTGCTGGCAACCCGACATAAGCGGCTGGAGGATCTACGGTTGGAACTGACCCGATCCTTCGAGCACGAAGGCCGCCTGAGCGATCTATTGGTTCGGCAGCGCGAACTACTCAGGCAACTCGACCTGGACAAGGACGAGGCAGGCGTCGGGAAAATCGATGCCGAAGAGGTGCGACAAGCAGCTTGATTACCCCCCCATGGTCGAACGACCGTGGGGGCTTTCTTCGGTTGTCAATGCGGCTTCCAGCGTGACTCAGCTTCTTCGACCAAGGTCTTGATCGCTTTCAGGTCTGCCACTACGAACCCATAGGTAAAACTTGACTCGACCTGATTCTTCTTCGATTTGCTGAGGTTTCGATGAACATGGTCGGGACCATATTCGACAGCATGGTGATTGGCAGAATCAATCCGCGAAATTGGCTTTCCTTTTGGATCTTGAATCATGTAGGCATAGTCATCCAGTGCATCCTGTCGGAGAATGATGCGAAATCCGCTTCGTCGAACAGCAGTAATTGTGTTCTCCTCAACCTTCTCAATGTCACACTCAAGCTCGCTTTGAACCGCAAGGCAAGACATCGCCAATGTCTCGTCCGTATGCTTGACGAGTTTCATGTTGGAGAAAAACGGGGCGGGAACCCCCATTCTTTTCGCAACGTATTCAATGAGCGATGCGTGATCTCGGGCTTCATCCTCATGCTGTTGGCACAAGCGGAGTCCAATTATCAAACCACTTGTACCGATAAGTGTCCCCGTCGACATGTAGTCGGTTTTCTCTCCGCATATCAGGCAACCATCCGTAGCAAGCCACATTCCCTTTTCAACCATCGTATTTTCGACCCGTCCGGCGACTAGATCCCGAAACGCTTTGCTCTTGGCCTCCCAGCTTTCGTGCCAACGGTGGTAGCGGCTCGCGTAGTCCCTGTCCTCGATTAGCTCTGAGAATTTTGTTGTATTGACAACGGGTAGTTTGAATCCATGACGCTCAAGGAAGACACCCAACCGAGCAATTTCATCGAGAAGGTGTGATTTCATGAAGTAAATCCTGGGCGCAGGAAAATTCTCGGCGACCGAATAAAGCGCATTGAAATGACATGTACCACCTTCAACAAACATATGCGTTGAATCCGCGCCTTTCATCATCCGCAGCAAATCTTCCGGGGAGTCCATGTCGATGGCCGTCACAGGCATCTTTGGTGACAGCAGATTTACTGCAATACCTTTGACACAAATGTCCGTTTGCTTACCATCCAATCCCTGTGCATAGCAAAGCTGCATCAATTGTTTGATCGTCATTTGGTGAAACCGAAGTCCTATAGGTTGTTGACCAATTTCTTTCTCTTACCGGTGCCACAAGGCTTGAAAAGAAAGCTGATAACTCAATCTGCATGGTCAGTAAGTCAATGACGTTAACGTAACCAATGCGGTTTTCGTTGACATCTTCAGGCCATATGCGCGGCATAAGGGATTAAACTGAACACTGCGCTCTGCTAGCTAGCAGAGTGATCAAGTGACGCAGGAGAGCCCGGTGGGCACATGGCAAGTTGTCAGCAATACACCGCTTGAAAAAGAGCCATCGAGAGCTTCATCGGTGCCTCTGAAATGGGCACATGACGCGGTGACCGGTGAGCCGCGCTATATCCACGACAGCGAGGTCGTTGGCCGCCATTGCTCATGCGTTTGCCCAGCTTGCCAGCTTCCTTTGACAGCCGTCATGGCCGGTCAGCCACTCCATGCTCATCCCACCGCCCACTTTCGTCATCCGGCGGGATCTCAAAAGGACAGTTGTGCGCTTGTCGCCGCACGCTTGGCCGCGACAAGCCTCCTTGCCGACAATGGTTACATCGACCTGCCCCGACGCACCCTGTCGCGGACTGCAATCGGCTTCAGCGGCCATAGCTATGAAGTCTGGGTGGAACAACCGGCTGAACGCAGAGCAATCAGACACACGCGATTGCTGGACCGCGCCACGGCTGAGCTGACCTTGGACGATGGTCGGACGCTCCTCGTTGATCTCTCTGGTCAACGGGAATCCTCCGGCGCATCCGATGGCCAAGCTGTCGTAACAATCTCGCTGTCCGACCCTTCGCTTGCCATGCTCAGCCCCGAGGAGATTAGGTCTCGATTGCGGATACTCCCCGACATCCGCTGGTGCGCCCACTGGGACGATCATGCGTTGGCAGCCAAGGGCGATAGCGAAGCTTCGCAGGCCGCTTGCGAGGCACTGGACAACTGGAGCGCAGACGACGAGGCCGATTTTCGTGCACACCTCATGTCCGATATCGCCCCAGAAACCGCGCAGCAACTGCGGCGCGAAACGCTGCTTCACCGAGAGGTCAAGCGCATTCTTGCAAGCGAACTGCGGATCGCAACGCCGAGCCTCGAAGTTACAGTTACGCGAGAGCCGCCTGAGGAATTCAGCGGTGACTGGGAGTCCGACAACCTCCGAATGGTATGGCTCACCGCACCGCGAACCCTGGAGCTTGATGATGTCCAGTTGGAAAGGCGCCTCGGGCGCATCGTACCCGACGTGGTAGGTCATCTTGGCGGGCGTCAGATTTATACCGAAGGTGTTACAGACACATGGATTAGCGGCGATTTCGAAGAAGAGGTCGAGGATATCTATAGCCTCGGCTGGCCACTGACTTTGCTCGTGGAGGTCACCGTCACCCATGGTATCGACGATGAAAAGTACCGGCGCATCATCGATATCAACCTGCCTACGCTGGAAATCGACCTGAGCCGGCTCGGCGGCCGTATCACCCAAAACGACTTGCGTGACTTGGTCGTCAATCAGACAATCGGAAAACGTTGGGTGCATCACCCCATATTTCCGATCAAGGCGAGGACGCTCGACGCTGAACTCGACAAGCATCCGGTAACGCTCCGCTACCACGAGCGGCTCATCGAACTGAGACGGCCCGGGTGGCTGGCCAAACCAGCCGCGTACTGGGTACAACGCTACCGCGAAGCCATTACCGCCTTCCACGATGCGAATGTCCTCATCCGGCGGGCTCAACGTCAACATAAGGGCCACAGTCCGAAACCCAAACTTCTTGGGACCGAATGCGATGCCTGGAAGCAGTTGGCCGAGGCAGCTGAAGCGCTAGCGGCACACGGTATTCCGGGATCTGCTGACCCCGTCATGCTCGATGAAAGCGGGCTGGTTGCCCGGCTACTGTCCATCCAGCGAAACATCGGCGTCGGCTACGATGTGCGTTCGGGGTATCAGGTACTGGATGCCATCATGCAAAGCGGAAACGACAACAAGCGCTGGGACACGCTCTATGCCATTGCGGTCAAGGCCTACGCTCTCGAAGCGAACTTCACGGCAAGCCAAGCTCGCAAATATGAAGATTGGCGTGACACCCTGATTTCGAAGGTCGCCGCGAATGACAAAGCTTATCTGCGGCCATCCACCTACGACTCGGTATTGAGCATACTTTTTCCGGAGATGGCGGAACGAATCAAGAAAGGCTACGGGCGCTTGGTGCCAACGTCAGAGGAGCATCAATCCCCATCGCCGATCGTAGTCGGCACCAGCGACGATTACTGAAAATCGGCCAAGTGTCGAGACCGTGGCCAAGAGACAATTACGAAAATCTGTAAGGACCCAATGCACATGAGCAAGGACAAGAACTCGCTAACCGTATTTCGGGATCTGACCATTCGGGGAATGATCGACAACATCGCCTCGTTGGGAGACGCCATCCAGAAGCAGCTACCTTCCCAATGGAAGAGGGACCGTGCCAAGGAAATCGAGAACGCGTCGATGTTCGGTGATGCCGGAGCACTTCTCGTTTTTGAACGCAGCACTACAGATGATCTGCCAGCGGCAGGCGTAGCGATGCTGACCGAGGGAGAAACGGTCAGCGTCCTCAACATTGTCCCACTGGAGAAACATCAGCTGTCCATTGCGGAATACAACGCCCTCCTCGTCGAATTGACAGAACAGGCCATACGCCCGGCAACAAATTCCCTTGGACTATCCTGTGAGCTTGGCAGCGAAGAGAAAGCCATAACCGCCTGGATGAGTGAATCTGCGATAAGCGCCTTGCAGCGTTTCAGCCATTTGGCAAATCATGCGACGGGATCGTCGCACCCCATGGACCAGCAGCGCTGGTTTGCTTTCCTCGTGCAATGCCATCAGGACGGCTGCACCCTGGACACGGATATCCTCCAGCGCTGGCTAATCGAGATCGGGGAATGGTCACCGGACCGTGCATCGGACCTTGCCATCGAATACGAGTTTGCCCAGGCGCTTCTCAAGTTTGCGGAACACCAACGGTAGTGACTTGTTGAACAGTGCAGAATCGATGCGTAAATCGCTCATTTTCATTCCCGACACCTGTGTCCTCCTCGACATCGTCCGCGCGCCGGTAAGACGAGAATTCTCACAGGACAACGCGCTAGCCGTTCTTGAATTCCTTCGCCTAGTCCGCTGCGGCACTGGCGCAGTGCAACTGATT
>DDWF01000079.1 GCA_002345845.1 Betaproteobacteria bacterium UBA2293
GTTCATCGGCTTGACCGCGTAGTCCCGGTTTTCCGACGAGGTCGTGAACATGTTGTCCTTGTAGTGCTCCCAGTGACCCGACTTCTCCCACAGGGTCTTGTCGAGAATCTGCGGACAGCGCACTTCCTGGTAGCCGTTGTTGCGATAGACGGCGCGCATGTACTGCTCGATTTCCTGCCACACCGCCCAGCCCTTGGGATGCCAGAAAACCAGACCCGGCGCTTCGTCCTGCATGTGAAACAGGTCAAATTGCTTGCCGAGGCGACGATGATCGCGCTTCTCAGCTTCTTCCAACATATGCAGATAGGCATCCAGATCTTCCTTCTTGGCCCAGGCGGTGCCATAGATGCGCTGCAACTGTTCATTACGATGATCGCCGCGCCAGTAGGCGCCGGCCACCTTCATCAACTTGAAGACTTTCAGTTTGGCCGTGGTCGGCACGTGCGGGCCGCGGCACAGGTCGATGAAATCGCCTTCGCGGTAAAGCGAGACCTGCTGGTCGGCCGGAATAGCCTCGATCAGTTCGGCCTTGTATTTTTCACCTAGACCAAGGAAAAACTTGACCGCATCGTCGCGCGCCCAGACTTCGCGACTGACCGGGATATCCCTCTTGGCCAGCTCTGCCATGCGCTTCTCGATGGCCACCAAATCTTCCGGCGTGAACGGACGCTTGTAGGCGAAGTCGTAATAAAAGCCATTTTCGATGACCGGGCCGATGGTGACCTGCGCCTCGGGGAACAACTCCTTGACCGCATAGGCAAGCAGGTGCGCGGTCGAGTGGCGGATGATTTCGAGGCCATCGGCGTCCTTGTCGGTGACGATGGCGAGATCGACATTCTCTTCGATCAAATAGGAGGTATCGACCAGGGTGCCGTTGACCTTGCCCGCCAGTGCGGCACGCGCCAGACCGGCGCCGATGCTGGCGGCGACCTCGGCGATGGTGACCGCTTGCTCGAAGGAACGAATGGACCCATCAGGCAGTTTGATATCGGGCATGGCAAATCTCTGGGCAAAAAAAAAGTGCGGGGCGAGCCGCACTTTTTTGGTCGAACGAAGGCTGACTCGATTAGTGTTTCTGAACTGCGGTGCAAGTTCGGAAATTCATCAATTCAACCTTGTCAGGAATTTGGTAGGCGGTATTGGAATCGAACCAACGACCTCCACGATGTCAACGTGGCGCTCTAACCAACTGAGCTAACCGCCTGAAGAAGGTGCGCATTATAGACCTCAATCGGATTCTGTCAACACCCCGTTTGTGAAAAGACAGGTGGCAGCACCCGTAGCGCCGATTACCCCGCCAGCCAGACGCTTAACAATCCGACCGCCGCACAGCCGGCAATAACCGGGATGACACCCTGCCGGAAACGGAACAGGGCGACAGCAGCCACCAACATCAGCAACACCGAAACGACGTCGACACCGCTACTGAATCCCTCCGGCCACAAGGCATGATAGGCAAAGAACAAAGCCAGATTGACGATGACGCCGACGACGGCAGCAGTGACCGCAGTCAGCGGCGCGGTCAGACGCAGTTCGCCATGCGTCGATTCGACCATTGGCCCGCCAGCCAGAATGAAGACAAACGAAGGCAGGAAGGTGAACCAGGTAACCAGTACGGCGGCCAGCGTACCAGCCAGGAACAGTTGCTCCGACCCAAGCAAGGCCAGCCCCCAGGCGGCAACAAAACCGACAAAAGCGACCACCATGATCAACGGCCCCGGCGTCGTCTCGCCCAGCGCCAGGCCGTCGATCATCTGCAGCGCGTTGAGCCAGTTGTAGTGATCCACGGCCCCTTGATAAACATAGGGGAGTACGGCGTAGGCACCACCGAAAGTCAGCAACGCTGCCTTGGTGAAAAACCAGCCCAGTTGCGTCCACGTGTGTTCCCAACCAAAGCCGATGGCCAGGGCCAGCATCGGCAACAACCAGAGCGCGCCACCTGTTACCAAGACGATGACCAAGCGACGCCAGGAAAAATGTGTGTGTGCCTGACGTGGCTGGTCAACGATCGCCGCCAGCCCTTGAGATGCGGCACCCCCATTGGCAAAGATCTGCGGCGCCAGACGGCTGGCCAGATAACCGGTCAGCGCCGCTGCCGCGACAATGGCTGGAAACGGCAATTGCAAGGCAAAGATGGCGACAAAGGACACCGCCGCGATGATCCACAGCAGGCGATGCTTCAGCACGCGCAGGCCGATTCGCCAGGCGGCGAGGAAGACAATGGCGGCGACGGCCGGCTTGATGCCATAAAAGATGCCTGCGACCAATGGTTTCTCGCCAAACGCCATGTAGATCCATGACAGCCCAATCAGGATGAGCAGCGACGGCAGCACGAATAGGATGCCGGCGACCAGTCCGCCAGCCGTACGGTGCATCAACCAGCCGATGTAGGTCGCCAGCTGCTGTGCCTCCGGCCCCGGCAACAGCATGCAGTAATTGAGCGCATGCAGGAAACGGCTTTCGGAGATCCAGCGCCGACGCTCGACCAGTTCCTGGTGCATGATGGCAATCTGTCCGGCCGGGCCACCGAAGCTGATGAAGCCGAGCTTCAGCCAGAACAGCAGCGCCTCGCGCCAACTGGGGGTTGGCCCCTGAGGCGTTGCTGAATTGCCTTCCTGCGCCGACCGACCCATCCCGTTTTCCGTTTCAACCACGACCAGGCGCGAGGATAGCTCATGCTTCGCGACAGCACCGGGCATCCGCAGTAAGATTCGCCCTCGCTTTTTGGAGAGTCCCATGAACTACGGCTGGATTGCCCTGCTGATCGTCTGCGCCGTACTGATCGGCGCGCTGATGCCATTGCTGCGCAAGGACCGGCCGAGCGATGCGCCGCCGCCCCGGCGCGAGACCCTGCGCGATTGGCGCAATGGCGAATGAGACGATGAAAACGACCGATACCCGCATCACCGACCTGGAAATCAAGATCAGCTACGCCGAGGATCTGATTGACGAACTGAACCGGACCGTCTATCGCCAGCAGCAGCAGATCGACCTGCTGCTCGTCGAAATCAAGGCGCTTCGCGACCTGGTCCGCAACGCCGCGCCGGCCGAAGCGCGCAACCTGCGTGATGAAATCCCGCCGCACTACTGAAAGCCAGCCTTGAGCGCAACACCCCGCACCACGATCATCCATCACGCCGACTGCATCGATGGCTTTGGCGCCGCCTACGCCGCCTGGCGCCACTTTGCCGACGAGGCCTGCTACCGGCCGCTGCACCACGGCGAAACCATCCCTTTGGCCGAAATTGCCGGCCACGATGTGTACATCCTCGATTTTTCCTTTCCGCCGGTCGAACTCGAAATCATGGCGGCCAGCGCCCGCTCGCTCACCCAGCTCGACCACCACGTGTCGGCACGCAGCGCCTGGGCAGACCGCCTGACGACCGGCAGCGATGGCGCCGAAACCTACCACCATCCGCAACTGCCGCTACAGGTCATCTTCGACCTGAACAAGTCGGGCGCCCGTCTCGCCTGGGAATATTTCCATCCTGAACAGCCCCTGCCGCTACTGCTGCAGCATGTCGAGGATCAGGATCTCTGGCGCTTTGCCCTGCCGGAAACCAGCCGTGTGTGCCGCGCCCTGCGCCTGCAGCCTTTTGATTTCGCCGTCTGGGACAAAATGGTCGAGGAGACGGCCAGCCGCGACAGCGATTGCTACCGCGAACTGCTGCTTAGCGGCACCGCCATCGAAAAATTCTGCCGCACCGAAACCGAACGCCTGGCCGGCAGCCGCCTGCGCATGCGCGCCCGGCTCCGTGGCGAAACCATCGATCCGCTGCAGGCATTACGCCACGGCCAGCCGGTGATCAGCGATGGCGATCTTGCCTGGCGGGCGGTCGACGCCATCGCCCTCAACGCCAGCGCACTCTTTGCCTCGGAACTGGGGCATCTGCTGGCGGAACAAGGTGACATCGGCCTGATCTGGCAACTGGCTGATGATGGGGAAGCCAAGGTGTCGCTGCGCTCGCGCGGTCATCTCGATGTGGCGGCAATCGCCATGCGCTATGGCGGTGGCGGGCATCGTAATGCCGCCGGCTTCCGCATGCCGCTGAAGTCTTTCATGCAGGAAGTGCTCGGCCGCAACTGCTGAACGGCCGGCGCTGGTGCCCAGGAAGGGACTCGAACCCCCACGTATTGCTACGCCAGAACCTAAATCTGGTGCGTCTACCAATTTCGCCACCTGGGCAGGCGGCGCGCATTCTACCACTGCCTGTCCGTCAGCCCCTATACTTGCCGCCCGATGCCGGTCGATCACTACGAAAACTTTCCTGTAGCCTCCCTGCTGGTTCCGGCCAAAATGCGCCGGCCGATCGAGGTCATTTACCGCTTTGCCCGCAGCGCCGACGACATTGCCGACGAGGGCGACGCGACGGCGGAACAGCGCCTGGCCGGCCTCGCTGCCTACCAAGCTGAACTGGACCGCATCGCCACTGACCAGCCACCGCAGACGCCGCTGTTCGTCGATCTGGCTGGGATCATCAAACAGCACGCACTGCCCATCCAGCTATTCAGCGACCTGCTCGATGCCTTTGCCCAGGACG
>DDWF01000289.1 GCA_002345845.1 Betaproteobacteria bacterium UBA2293
GAATGTTGCCGTGCTTGCGCCACGGATTTTCGAGTTTCTTGTCACGCAGCATGGCCAGCGAGCGGGCGATGCGCTTGCGCGTGGCGTGCGGCATGATGACGTCGTCGATGAAGCCACGGGCGCCGGCGACGAACGGATTGGCGAACTTTTCCTTGTACTCGGCTTCGCGCTGGGCGAGCTTGGCCGGATCGTTCTTTTCCTCGCGGAAGATGATCTCGACCGCACCCTTCGGGCCCATGACGGCGATTTCAGCCGACGGCCAGGCGAGGTTGACGTCGCCGCGCAGGTGCTTCGACGACATCACGTCGTAGGCGCCGCCGTAGGCCTTGCGGGTGATGATGGTGACCTTCGGCACGGTGCATTCGGCGTAGGCGTAGAGCAGCTTGGCGCCGTGCTTGATGATGCCGCCGTATTCCTGGGTGGTGCCCGGCATGAAGCCCGGGACGTCGACGAAGGTAACGACCGGAATGTTGAAGGCGTCGCAGAAGCGGACGAAACGGGCGGCCTTGATTGACGACTTGATGTCCAGGCAGCCGGCCAGGACCAGCGGCTGGTTGGCGACGATGCCGACCGGATGACCATCCATGCGGCCGAAGCCGATGATGATGTTGCGGGCGTAGTCGGCCTGCAGTTCGAAGAAGTCATTGTCGTCGACCACTTTGACGATCAGTTCCTTCATGTCGTACGGCTTGTTGGCGTTGTCCGGCACCAGCGTGTCGAGCGAATAGTCCATGCGGTCGACCGGATCATTGGTCGGCGTGACCGGCGGCTTTTCCTTGTTGTTCGACGGCACGAAGTTCATGAAGCGGCGCAGCATCGACAGCGCTTCGACGTCGTTCTCGAAAGCCAGATCGGCGACGCCGGACTTGGTCGTGTGCGTCACGGCACCGCCCAGTTCCTCGGCGGTGACGTCCTCGTGGGTCACCGTCTTGACCACTTCCGGACCGGTCACGAACATGTAGGACGAGTCCTTGACCATGAAGATGAAGTCGGTCATCGACGGCGAATACACCGCGCCGCCGGCGCAGGGGCCCATGATCATCGAGATCTGCGGCACGACGCCGGAAGCCATGACGTTGCGCTGGAAGACGTCGGCATAGCCGCCGAGCGAAGCAACGCCTTCCTGAATGCGGGCGCCGCCCGAATCGTTTAGGCCGATCACCGGGGCGCCAACCTTCATCGCCTGGTCCATGACCTTGCAGATCTTCTCGGCGTGGGTTTCCGACAGCGAACCACCGAAAACGGTGAAGTCCTGCGAGAAGACGAAGACCAGACGGCCGTTGATGGTGCCATAGCCGATGACGACGCCGTCACCCGGGGTCTTTTCCGCCTTGTCCATGCCGAAATCGACACAGCGATGTTCCTTGAACATGTCCCATTCTTCGAAGGAACCCGGATCGAGCAACAGTTCGATACGCTCGCGGGCGCTCAGCTTGCCCTTCTTGTGCTGGCTGTCGATGCGCTTCTGGCCACCGCCAAGGCGGGCCATTTCACGCTTTTTTTCCAGCTGGCGAATGATGTCGTGCATAAAGACTCCCTAAATGGAACGGGTGATGTGAAAACTCAGTGTTTCAAATAATCGAGCAAGGCATACGCGGCGGCGGCCGGCGTCGTATGCCCGTCCTCGACGGAACGGATGAAGGCGGGCAGGTTTTCCTGCACACGCGGGTGCTGGCGGAAATGCTGGTGCAGGCCGGATTCGATCAGCTGCCACATCCACGACAGCGCCTGATGCTGGCGCTTGGCGGCAAATTCGCCGGTCGGCTTGAGCGCCGCCTGGTATTTCTCGACCAGCGCCCAGAAGTCGGCGATGCCTTCCTTGTGCAGCGCCGACAGGGCGATCACCGGCGGCGCCCAGTTGGGCGAGGCCGGACGCAGCATGTGCAGCGCGTTGCGCCACTGGGCACGAACGACGGCCGTCGCCTGCTTGTCAATGTCGGCCTTGTTGATGATCACCATGTCGGCGATCTCGACGATGCCTTTCTTGATTGCCTGCAGGTCGTCGCCGGCATTCGGCAACTGCAGCAGGCAAAACAGGTCGACCATGCCGGCCACCGTCGTTTCCGACTGGCCGACACCCACGGTCTCGATAATGATCACGTCGTAGCCGGAAGCCTCGCACAGCAGCATGGCTTCGCGCGTCTTCTCGGCGACACCACCGAGCGAGCCGGCGGAGGGACTGGGGCGGATGAAGGCTTCTTCGCGCTGGCTCAACAACTCCATGCGCGTCTTGTCGCCAAGGATGGAACCGCCGGATACCGACGACGACGGATCGACCGCCAGCACCGCCAGCTTCTTGCCCTGCTCGATCAACCAGACGCCCAGCGCCTCGATGAAGGTCGACTTACCGGCACCAGGTACACCGGAGATGCCGATACGGATCGCCTTGCCGGTACTCGGCAGCAGCGCATTCAGCACCTGCTGCGCGCGCTGCTGGTGATCGCCGCGGGTCGACTCGATCAGCGTGATCGCCTTGGCCAGCGAACGACGCTGGCCGGCCAGCACGCCGTCGACCAGGGACTGATCGGCAGCGGACAGGAGATTGGCTCGCACGGGCGCTTCGTCCAGTTTCATCCGGGGTTTAAACGCGGGCCTTGCGGATTTCTTCGAGCACCTTTACGGCGGAATCCTCGATCCGGGTTCCCGGGCCGAAAACGGCCTTGGCACCAGCATTGAACAGGTAATCGTAATCCTGCGCCGGAATCACGCCACCGGCGAAGACGATGATGTCGTCACCGCCCTGCGCCTTCAGCGCCTGCACCAGTTGCGGCAGCAGGGTCTTGTGGCCGGCCGCCAGCGACGACACGCCAACGGCGTGCACGTCGTTTTCGATGGCCTGACGGGCTGCTTCTTCCGGCGTCTGGAACAAGGGTCCCATGTCGATGTCGAAACCGAGGTCGGCGTAGGCGGTGGCAACCACCTTGGCGCCACGGTCATGACCATCCTGACCGAGCTTGGCGATCATGATGCGCGGCCGGCGGCCTTCTTCTTCGGCGAATTTGGCGACATCGGCCTTGATCTGTTCCCAGCTTTCCTGACCTTCCACGACACCTCCGTAGACACCCGAAATGGTCTGGTTGTTGGCACGGAAACGGCCGAAGACCTTTTCCAGCGCATCCGACACTTCACCGACCGTGGCACGCAGGCGCATGGCCTTGACGGTCAGGTCGAGCAGATTGCCTTCGCCGGTTTCGGCAGCCTTGGTTAACGCTTCCAGCGCGGCGTTGACCGCAGCACTGTCGCGCGTCGCACGGATCTGCTTGAGGCGGGCAATCTGCGAGTCACGCACGGCGTGGTTGTCGATATCGAGGATGTCGATCGCGTCTTCCTTGGCCAGCTTGTACTTGTTGACGCCGACGATGACGTCTTTGCCGGAGTCGATGCGTGCCTGCTTGTCGGCGGCACAGGTTTCGACCTGCATCTTGGCCCAGCCGGATTCGACGGCCTTGGTCATGCCGCCCATCGCCTCGATTTCCTCGATGATGCTCCAGGCCTTGTCGGCCATGTCCTGGGTCAGCTTTTCCATCATGTAGGAACCGGCCCACGGATCGACGACGTTGGTGATGTGGGTTTCTTCCTGGATGATCAGCTGCGTGTTGCGGGCGATGCGCGACGAGAACTCGGTCGGCAGTGCGATCGCTTCGTCGAGCGCGTTGGTGTGCAGCGACTGGGTGCCACCGAAGACGGCAGCCATCGCTTCGATGGTGGTCCGGACGACGTTGTTGTACGGGTCCTGCTCGGTCAGCGACCAGCCGGAAGTCTGGCTGTGCGTGCGCAGCATCATCGACTTCGGGCTCTTGGCCTCGAACTTGGTCATGATGCGGTGCCACAGCAAACGGGCGGCGCGCATCTTGGCGATTTCCAGATAGAAGTTCATGCCGACGGCCCAGAAGAAGGACAGGCGGCCGGCAAAGGTATCGACATCCATGCCGGAAGCGATGCCGGTGCGCACGTATTCCATGCCGTCGGCCAGCGTGAAGGCCAGCTCGATGGCCTGGTTGGCGCCGGCTTCCTGGATGTGGTACCCGGAAATCGAGATCGAGTTGAACTTCGGCATGTGCTGCGNNCGAAGATGTCGGCGATGATCTTCATCGACGGCTTGGGCGGATAGATGTAGGTGTTCCGCACCATGAATTCTTTGAGAATGTCGTTCTGGATGGTGCCGGACAGCTTGTCCTGGCTGACACCCTGTTCCTCGGCAGCGACGATGTAGCCGGCAAGGATGGGCAGCACGGCGCCATTCATCGTCATCGACACCGAGACCTTGTCGAGCGGAATGCTGTCGAACAGGATCTTCATGTCCTCGACCGAATCGATCGCCACGCCGGCCTTGCCGACGTCGCCGGTCACCCGGGCATTGTCGGAGTCATAGCCGCGGTGCGTCGCCAGGTCGAAAGCGACGGAAACGCCCTGACCACCGGCGGCCAGCGCCTTGCGATAGAAGGCATTGGAAGCTTCGGCGGTGGAGAAGCCGGCGTACTGACGGATGGTCCACGGCTTGACGGCGTACATCGTCGGTTGCGGGCCACGCAGATAGGGCGCGACGCCCGGCAGCGTGTCGGCGAACTCGAGACTTTCGACGTCCTTTTTCGTGTACAAGGCCTTGACCGCAAGGCCTTCCGGGGTATTCCAGACCAGATTATTGACATCACCACCCGGGGACTGTTTGGCCGCAGCCTTTTCCCAGACATCCAGGTTGTTGGAATCAAAGAACTTTTCAGACATGAAACACCTCTCGCCGATTCGATTTTTTCGGGCCGATGATGCAGAATTCAAAATTCTACGCGTTTGGGCCCGGCTTGACATAGCCAGCCCTGCATAATACTGTATCCATAATTATGGAAGCAAGTCGGCAATGTACCGACACCGCTCCTGGACACCACACCACAAACATGAACCGTATCGCACCAACCGCGCTTTACCAGGAAGTGGCCGAACGACTGCGCCAGCGTATCTTTGCCCATGAACTGACGCCCGGCACCTGGATCGATGAGCAGAAGCTCGCCGAACAATACGGCATCTCACGCACACCGTTGCGTGAGGCGCTCAAGGTTCTCGCCTCGGAGGGGCTGGTCGAACTGAAGCCGCGTCGTGGCTGCTACGTGACCGAGATTTCCCGCCAGGATCTGGACGACATCTTCCCGCTGATGGCCATGCTCGAGGGTCGCTGCGCGGTCGACGCCGTGCGCCGTGCCAAGCCGGCCGACATCCGCGATCTGAAGACTATTCATGAGCGCCTCGAAGCCGCCGCCCGCGACGGACGCATCGACGCTTTCTTCGAGGCCAACCAGGAATTCCACAAGCGCATCCAGGAACTGGCCAACAACCGCTGGCTGCTCTCGGTCATTCAGGATCTGCGCAAGGTGCTCAAGCTCTCGCGCCTGCACTCGCTATCCCTGGAAGGCCGCCTGCAGCAGTCGCTGGACGAGCACCGGGCAATCATGGCCGCTTTCGAAGCCGGCGATGCCGAGACCGCCGAACGAACCATGCACGATCACCTGCTCTCCGGTCGCGACGCCCTCGCCCGCATCCAGGACGTCGGCGGCAAGGCCGCCTGAGCGGCCTCAGCGCATCTGTCGTTCAAGGTCGGTGAATAGCCGGTCGTAAATGGCCACCAGGGCATCGCGGTCGGCGCTGCCCTTGATCCAGGAGCGCGTCTGCACCGCCGCCAGCGCTTCCTGCTCGATTTCCGGCAGGCTGGCCATGTCCAGCGTCTCGCCGTGCAGGATGGCGGTCACGTCGGCACGCGCCTTTTGCGCCAGGGCGACGAGGCGCATCGATTCGCGCATGGTGTGGGCGCCGTCGCCGATGGCGCTGGCCAACTGGCTGACCTGGTCGGCAGAAGCCGCCGACTGGGTCAGTTTTTCACCGAAGACGCCCGCCGTACCCCTCGCCTCACTGACCGCCTGACTGAGATTACCGATTTGCTGCGTCGCCCGCCCCATCGAACCGGAAATCGCCTGGATCGACCCGGCGATTGCCTCGGAGGCACGCAGCGACTGATCGGCCAGCTTGCGCACCTCATCGGCCACCACAGCGAAACCACGCCCGGCCTCGCCAGCCCGAGCCGCCTCGATGGCCGCGTTGAGTGCAAGCAGGTTGGTCTGCTTGGCGATGGCGTCGATATGGACGGTCAGCTCGCTGATCGCCCGCGCCTTGTCGTTCAGGTCGGCCAGCGCCTGGACGCCACTCTCCGCCGACTGCTGGGCCAATCCGAGTGCGCCTGACATCTGTTTGGCGGCCTCGGCCATGTCGCTCGCCCCGTGTGCGAAGTCACCGGACAGGGCGCGCGAGTCCTGGGAATGTTCGGCAACCGTGCCAAGCGCCGTACTGACGTGCTCGATGGCCATCGACAGACCACGTTCCGAACGCAGGAATATCTGCGACAACAAAGCCTCGCGTGCAATCGATTCCTGCGCTTTGGCCAACTGGTCGAGCATCGCCTGCATCTGGCCGAGCACATCACTGAAGGTACCGTGCAAGCCGGTAGTCTGCAGGCGGCGCCAGTTGCGATTTTCGGAAGAAGCGCTCATCGCTCCGAGAATTTCACGGAAAGTGGTCTCGGTCTGGTCGAGCACCGAATTCAGGTTGACCCGGATTGCCTCCAGCGTTGGCGAACTCATCGCCTGGGGCAGACGCGCCGTCAGGCGTCCTTGGCCGATTTCGCGGAGCAATCCATCGACAGCAGTCAATGGCAATTCCTTGCCAACCTCCGGCCAGAAGGCGAGTACCAGTGCCGGCAGCAGAAAAATGGCTGGCGCCCAGGGTGAGAAGAAGGCAGCTCCAAGACCAAGGCCGATCAGAGCTGCGAGCGCCAGGCGCCTAAAGGGAAAAGACGAGTTCTTCATAACCCATTCCTGTCTGCTGCAGCAGGTCGACCAATACCTTGGTCCCGGCAGCAATAGCATCGCGCGCTCCAGCGGCCCGCTCCGCCGCCAGCATCTGCTGGTACACCGGCTCGATGGCCTTCACCGCTTGCGCCTTCGGGCAACGACGAACCGAGGTGTAGCCAACGATCTGGCGACTGGCGTCAAAGTCCGGAGTGATGTGGGTGAACACCCAGTAAAAACTGCCGTCCTTGGACATGTTCTTGACGTAGGCAAAGAACTCCTTGCCCGACTGGATGGTGTCCCAGGCCAGCTTGAAAGCGGCACGGGGCATGTCCGGGTGGCGGATGATGTTGTGCTGCGAACCGAGCAGTTCTGCCTCGGAATAGCCGGAAAACTCGATGAAGATCGGGTTGCCGTAGGTGATGATGCCTTTGGCGTTGGTCTTGGAGACGATGAAATCGTCTTCCCGCATCTTGCGTTCAACCGAAGTCGGTTCGATTCCCCTTTTCACTGAAACTCCTCGAGGAAGCATGCTGGCGCAGCAGCGAATGGGATCAATTTACACCAACGTGACATGACCAAAACAGCAGCCAAATCAAAAAAAAGCCCGGTAGCTTTCCGCCACCGGGCTTCCTGGTACAGGGTGTCGCCGTTTAGTGCTTGGCTGCTCCGGAGGCGCCAAAACCGGTCTGTGCCCGCACGTACTGGTCTTCGAAAGCCTCGATCTCCTTGCCGGCGCGCACGCTGCTGTCGCTCTTCGAGAAGATGTAGGCGAGGAGGAAGGCCAGCGGCATGGCGAACAGGGCCGGCTGGGTGTAGGGGAACAGCGGGGCGGCATTGCCCAGCACGTCGACCCACACCGACTTCGAGAAGACCACGAAGAGCACGGCGGAAACCAGGCCACCGTAACCGCCCCAGAGGGCGCCACGGGTGGTCAGACCCTTCCAGTACATGGACAGGATCAGCACCGGGAAGTTGGCGGCGGCTGCCACACCGAAGGCCAGACCGACCATGAAGGCGATGTTCTGCTTTTCAAAGGCGATGCCGAGGACGATGGCGACGAAGCCAAGACAGATCGTGGCGATGCGCGAAACGCGAATTTCCGAAGCCTCGGATGCCTGGCCCTTCTTGATCACGCGAGCATAGATATCATGCGAGATGGCCGAAGCACCGGCCAGCGCCAGACCGGAAACGACGGCCAGGATGGTGGCGAAGGCCACGGCCGCCAGGAAGCCGAGCAGCATGTTGCCGCCGACGGCGTTGGCCAGGTGCATGGCAACCATGTTGCCGCCACCGATCAGCTTGCCGCCGACGACGCCACCTTCGAAGTACTCGGGATTCTGACCGACGATCAGGATGCCGCAGAGGCCCATCAGGAAGATGACGTTGAAGAAGTAGGCAACGAATCCGGAAGCGTAAAGCACCGATTTGCGCGCTTCCTTGGCGTCGCTGACGGTGAAGAAGCGCATCAGGATGT
>DDWF01000006.1 GCA_002345845.1 Betaproteobacteria bacterium UBA2293
TCGCCGTCGCCCCGCCGGTAGCTGACCCGGACCTTGCGCCCGCTTTCCATGCCGTCGCGCAACAGCGCCATCGGCTCGCGCAACGGTGCCGGCTGCAGGCAATCGGGCACCAGATAACGCCGGGCGCTGGCACTGACCCGCCGTTCCAGGGCTCGCGGCAAGACCGCCTCGATGCGCGCCATCGCCTGTTCCGCCGCCTTGCCCAGCGCCGAATCGCTCCAGGCCTGGACCAGCTTGGCGCCGACCACCAGCGCTTCCAGCTCATCGCCGGTGAACATCAGGGGCGGTACCTGATAACCACGCCGCAGGCGATAGCCGACCCCGGCCTCGCCGTCGATCGGCGCCCCGGATTGCACCAGATCGGCGATATCGCGATAAATCGTCCGCTCCGAGACTTCGAGCGCGCTGGCCAGCTGGCTGGCGGTCACCACCCGGCCGTGACGGAGCAGCAGGATGATCTGGAACAGGCGGTCGGCTGGGCGCATGGCATGACGGGAAAACCGGGAATTTCAGCATAGCACGCGCCTTCGCCCGCCCGGCCAAGCCTCCTGACACCATGCTGTCAGTAGCCCACGGCAACAATGCGCTGCATCAACGGCACCCCGCCGCTGACCTTCAACCGGAGAAAACACCATGGACAATCCGCTGCGCTGGTTCGAAATTCCCGCCGTCGACCTCGACCGGGCCACCGCCTTCTACGAAAACGCCTTCGCCATCTCGCTGCGCCGCGAAAGTTGCGGCGGCCACCCGATGGCCATCTTTCCCTTTGCCGAGCCCAACCCGGGTGGCGCGCTGGTCGCCATGCCGCAACTGGCGCCGCGCGACAACGGCACGCTGATCTACCTCGACGGCGGTGCCGATCTGGCTACCGTCCTCGCCCGCATTCCGGCTGCCGGCGGCACCGTGGCCATGGCCAAAACCGACCTCGGCAACGGCATCGGCCATATCGGCCTGTTCATCGACAGCGAAGGCAACCGGGTCGGCGTCTATTCGCTGAACTGAGCACCGGGCCGGCGCTGCCGGCTGGCGACGGCCATCTGTCATCGCCAGCCGGCAGGATTTGCAGCATGCAGCTTGGGAAGTGTCGCGGCAGAGGCAGCCGGTATAATTGCCCTCCCTCATGTTTCCAGGCGCCATCGTGTCCGACCGTCTCGCCGTCCTGCCCCAATACCTGCTGCCCAAACAGGCGCTCACCGTCCTTGCCGGCAAACTCGCCGGCGCCCAGGCGGGCAGTCTGACCACCAGCGTCATCCGCTGGTTCGTTGGTCGTTACGGCGTGAACATGGCCGAGGCGGCCAATCCGGACATCGCCAGCTACGCCAGTTTCAACGAATTCTTCACGCGGCCGCTGAAGGAAGGGGCCCGCCCCTTCGCCGACGCCGATTTCCTCTGCCCGGTGGATGGTGCTATCAGCCAGTTCGGCGCCATCGAGCGCGACCAGATCTTCCAGGCCAAGGGCCACAGTTACTCGACCACCGCCCTGGTCGGCGGCGACCGCCAGCTGGCCGCGCAGTTCGAGAACGGCAGCTTCGCCACGCTCTACCTCAGCCCGCGCGACTACCACCGCATCCACATGCCCTGCGACGGCAAGCTGCTGCGCATGATCTACGTCCCCGGTGCGCTGTTCTCGGTCAATCCGACCACGGCCCGCGGCGTGCCCGGGCTGTTCGCCCGCAACGAACGCGTCGTCTGCGTCTTCGATACGGCCTCCGGTCCCTTCGTGCTGACCCTGGTCGGCGCCACCATCGTCGGCAGCATGGCCACCGTCTGGCATGGCGTGGTCAATCCGCCGCGCGCCGGCGTCGTCCGCGAATGGCGCTACGACGAGCAGAACATCGTGCTGAACAAGGGCGACGAGATGGGCCGCTTCCTGCTCGGCTCAACCGTCGTCATGCTCTTCCCGAAGAACACGCTGGCCTTCAATCCGGCCTGGCAAGCGGCCGCCGCCATCCGCATGGGCGAGGCCATGGGCCAGGCGCCCGGCCGGAGCTGAGACAGCTGCGCAACTTTCATTGCCGCAGCTTCGTCTAATCCCAGTAAGCTAAGCAGCCCGGCCAGCGGGCAGAAAGATTTTTTGCCACCGCTAATGGCATAAGCATCAAAATTGCGGTCAGCTCCGATTCGGTCGTCAGTTCCAGAAACTTTCACCCAGGTAACCGATAGCGATGTCCGACACACCCAAGATCAGCATCGATCAACTCCGCACCGGGCTCTACGTCTTTCTGGACCTGAACTGGTTCCAGCACCCGTTTGCCCTCAGCCATTTCAAGATCAAGTCGGAAGATCAGATCAAGACCATCCGCGGCCTGGGTTTGAAGAGCGTGCGTTACGACCCGGCGCTCAGCGACAGCGATTCGCCACCAACCGCTGCGGCCGGCGACAGCACCACCAACGACGAGCCCAGCCCGTTCGTGCTGCAGGCGCTGGCAGCCAAGCGGGCGATGATGGAGCGCATCCGCGTGCAGCGCGAGGCAGCGGCACGCATCGAGACCGCCTTCGTCAACACCGCCAAGACGGTGCACGAAGTCGAGAAGAATCTGCTCACCCAGCCAGCGGAAACCGTCCATCAGGCGACGCAACTGGTCAAGCAGATCGCCGATTCCATCCTCTGCGCACCGGAACTGGCGATCCACGTGATGGGCGACCGGCTGGGGGGCGAGGAACTCTATTTCCACTCGCTGAACGTCACCATGCTGTCGCTGATGGCCGCCCGCGACCTGCGCCTGCCACCGGAAGTGATCGCCCCGCTGGGCATGGGCGCGCTGTTCCACGATATCGGGCGCAAGGAGATTCCCAACCGCATCCTGATGAAGATGGAGCCGCTGACCCAGGCCGAGCGCCACCTGTACGAGATGCACTGCCAGTACGGGGTGGAACTGGGCCAGCGCCTCGGCTTCGCGCCGCCGATCCTGGCCATCATCCGCGAGCATCACGAGATGTTCGACGGCAGCGGCTATCCGCAGAAGCTGAAGGGCGAGTCGATCGGTCTGCTGTCACGCATCGTCGGCATGGCCAATTACTACGACGAGCTATGCAACCCGCTGAATCTGGCCAGCGCCCTGACGCCGCACGAGGCGCTATCGCTGATGTTCGCCAAGCTGCGCAACAAATTCGACCCGAAGCTGCTGCAGGTCTTCATCCGCTGCCTCGGCGTCTATCCGCCGGGTACCATCGTCCAGTTGTCAAACGGGGTGATCGGCATGGTCGCCACGGTCAATACGCAAAAGCCGATGAAGCCAATGATCGTCATCTACGACGAGGGCATTCCCAAGGACGATGCGATCACGGTCGATCTCGAACGCGAAACCGACCTCAACATCGCCAAGGCCATCCGCCCAGCCCAGGTGCCGATCGAAATCTACAACTACCTCAGCCCGCGCAAACGGGTCAGCTATTACTTCGACGCCAGCCAGCCCGGACAGGAAAAGACCAGCCCATGAGCAGCCTGGAAAAACTGATGCTCGATCACAGCCCGGACATCATGCTGCTGGTCGAACCGACCGAATTACGCATCATCATGGCCAACCGGGCGACCGGGCAACTGCTCGGCTACAGCGAGGAACAATTGCTGACGATGCCGATCACCGACATCGAAAGCTCGCTGCAGGACGTCTTTTACTGGGAGGACGTGCGCAGCGGCCAGTACCTCAACATCGAGGCCCAGGAAGGTCTGTACCAGTGCGCCGACACCTCGCTGCTGACGGTGAACAAGTCGGTCCGCGTCGTCGACCACGAAGGCCGGCCGCTGTTGCTGATCCGGGCCAAGGACATGCGTAACGAACGCCAGGTCGAGGATGCGCTGGAACAGACGCTGTCGCAGTTGCGGGCAACGCTGGAGTCGACCGGCAACGGCATCCTGGTGATCGACTGGCAGGGCCGGATCGCCAGCATGAACCGCCTGTTCAGCGCCATGTGGCAGATCCCGGAGGAGTTGCTGCTCGACCGGCGCGATGCCGACATCCTCACCCTGATCTGCCAACAGGTCATCGACGAGGCGCTCTGCCGCAGCCGCCTGGAGGCCATCGTCGAGCGCATCGAGACCGAGGATGTCTTCCGCCTGCGCGATGGCCGGGTGTTCGAATGCAAGTCGCGCCCGCAATATCTTGGCGAGCGCATCGTCGGCCGGGTCTTCGGGTTCAACGACATCACCCAGCGCACCCAGGTCGAGGAAGCGTTGCGCGATTCGCGCGACCGGCTGGAGGAAAGGGTGCGCGAACGGACCACCGATCTGCAGGCGGCCAACGCCCACCTGCAGGCCGAAAAACAGCGCCAGGAAGAGCTGATCCGCAAACTGGAGGAAGCGCAGAACCAGTTGCTGCAGTCGGAAAAGATGGCCTCCATCGGCCAGCTCGCTGCCGGCGTCGCGCACGAGATCAACAACCCGGTGGGTTTCGTCAGCTCCAACCTGGGCACGCTGCAGCGCTACATCAACGACATGCTGCGCCTCCTCGCCGCCTACGAGGAACGCGAGGAAACGATGGTCGATACCGTGCTCGCCGACATCCGCCGGCTGAAGAAGGAGATCGATGCCGCCTATCTGCGCGAGGATGTCGTCGTCCTGCTCAGCGAATCGCTCGATGGCCTGCAGCGGGTCAAACGCATCGTCCAGGATTTGAAGAACTTCTCCCACGTCGACCGTTCCGAACAGGAGGTGGCCAACCTCGAAGCCGGCATGGAAAGCACGCTCAACGTGGTCTGGAACGAGCTCAAGTACAAGGCCCGGGTGGTCAAGGAATATGGCGATATTCCGCCGATCGAGTGCGTGCCCTCACAGCTCAACCAGGTGTTCATGAACCTGCTGGTCAATGCCGCGCATGCCATCGAGGAACAGGGCGTCATCACCATCCGCAGCGGCCATGACGACAGCCAGGTCTGGGTCGAGGTCACCGACACCGGCAAGGGCATCGCGCCGGAACACCTCGGGCGGATTTTCGAACCCTTCTTCACCACCAAACCGGTCGGCAAGGGGACCGGGCTCGGCCTGTCGCTGTCCTACAGCATCGTCAACAAGCACGGCGGGCACATCGACGTGCATAGTGAGGTCGGCCAGGGTTCGACCTTCCGCATCGTCCTGCCGCGTACTCCGGCCGTCAGCGCCAACGCCACGAGCTGAGCCGGCCGGAGGCCCGGGCGAAGGCTGAACGATTTCGCTTCCTGGCTGTCGATTTTCAGCAGATGCCTCCACCGCCGGCTGGCTTCCCGGTGCCAGGGGGGCACTGTTCGAGGAGAAGTCAATGCTCAGCCCAATTGTTGCCGGGGTTTTCCTGGTCATTGCCGCACTGCTGCTTTATGCCACCAGCCGACCGGACACTTTCCGGATCGAACGCTCGATCCGCATTGCCGCTCCGGCGGCAAGAATATTCCCGCTGCTCGACGACTTTCATCAGTGGGAACGCTGGTCGCCCTGGGAAAAAATTGATCCATCGCTGAAGCGGACCTATGGCGGTGCCGACAGCGGCAAAGGGGCGAGCTATGCCTGGGCCGGCAACAAGGAAATCGGTCAAGGCCGGATGGCGATCATCGAGTCGACGCCACCGACACTCCTGCAGATCCAGATCGATTTCCTGGTGCCGTTCGAAGCGCACAACAGCGTGGAGTTCATCCTCCAGCGCACAAGCGACGGCACCTTGCTGACGCAAGCCATGTACGGACCCAGCTCCTTCATTTCCCGCCTGATGGGAATTTTCTTCAGTATGGACAGGATGATCGGCGGCAAATTCGAAGAAGGACTGAGCAATCTGAAAGCCATCGCCGAAGCACTGGACGATGCACCTGCCCAGGCTTGAATACTGCCCAGCTGGAAGGCAAGGCTCAGGTCAGCCGGCGTGCCAGCCACGCCTGCAACTCGGCGCGCTCGATGAAGGTCTCGCGCCGGTTGATGTTACCCGGCAGCAGGCGGCCTTCCCACTGCTCGGTGGCCCAGCGCTTGACGCTGGCGTGCAGCCGGCCACTCTCGATGGCCTCGGCCAGCAATACTTCGGCATCATGCGGATCGCTGCCGGGAATTGCCAGCAGTTGCGCCGCCTCAATCAGGGTCAATAGCTTGTCGTTCATCGTTTGCTCCCCCGCCACCCATCAATAGCTTGATCGCCATTCACCGGCTGAACCATCCTTGACCGCTGACGTCCAATGTAATTGAACGCAATTGGCAGAGACAAAATGGTTATCTCGACAGTCGAACGTCGGCGTCATCCCCGGCACCAACCCCAGCAACAACCGCAACAAAGCGAAGCTTTTCCCGCCCCGGTCGGCAAGAGCGGCCCCACGGCAAGCCGCGAATCGCCGCGCCTGACTTGGCAGGCACTGGCCGAAGTACAGGCGAAAAAGCAGTCCGGCAAGCTCTAAGAAAGGCCGATTGGCCGGAAGTTCCAGCGATAGTCTGGTTCGGCGCTGCACCGTTCTGCTGCTTGGTGAAACAGTCGGATGCGGCTGGCTGGACATGCCATCGGGAACTCCCCGATACTGGCGCCTCCCCAACACGGAGAGTCCCATGACCGCACAGTCCATCGCCCATCCCGGCCGCCACGCGCTGGCTCACCTGCTGCTCGCCGGCCTGTTCCTGCTTTTTTCCGGCTTCGCCGCCGCTGAGGCACCGCAACAGAAGACCCAGGTACCCGGTTACTACCGCCTGATGCTCGGCACTTTTGAAGTAACCGCGCTCTACGACGGCGCCATCGATCTCGACGAGAAATTTCTGAAGAATATCCGCAGCCGCGACCTGCAGCGCCTGCTCGCCCGCCAGTTCCTCCAGGGGCCGAAGGTGCAAACGGCGGTAAACGCCTACCTGATCAATACCGGCACCAATCTGATCCTGGTCGACGCCGGTGCCGCCAAGCTGTTCGGGCCGGGCCTCGGCCACATCGTGGACAACCTGAAGGCGGCTGGTTACCGGCCGGAACAGGTGGACACGGTGCTGATCACCCATCTGCACGGCGACCATATCAATGGCCTGGTCACGGCGGAGGGTCAGCGCGTCTTCGCCAATGCCGAGGTCTGGTCGGCCAAAGCCGACAACGACTTCTGGCTGAGCGAAGCCGTCGCCGCCCAGGCCCCAGCCGACTTCCAGGCCTTCTTCAAGATGTCGCGCGATGCCGCCGCGCCTTATCTGGCGGCCGGCAAGTGGAAGACCTTCGACAGCGACCGCGAACTGCTGCCAGGCGTTACCAGCGTCGACACCCACGGTCACACGCCGGGCCATGCCAGCTACCTGGTCGCCAGCGGCGAGCAGCGTCTGCTGATTCTCGGCGACGTGGTGCATAACCATGCGGTGCAGTTCGCCCGACCGGAGGTCGCCTTCGAGTTCGACAACGATCCCAAGCAGGCCGTGCTCACCCGCAAGCGTGTCTTCGCCCGGGCGGCGAGGGAAAAACTGATGGTCGCCGGCATGCACCTGCCCTTCCCCGGCATCGGCCACGTGCGCCGGGACAAAACGGGCTACGCCTGGGTGCCGGCCGAGTTCACGCCGCTCAAGCCGTAACTACTGGAAGGCCCCCGGCGACAGCATGCTGCCGACGCGCAGTGGGCGGCTGCCGACCGGATAGCTGAATTCTGCCGCCGGCAGCAGTTCGACACCGCGCACGCTGCCCGGCGGCCGCACGCTGCCGCGCAGCGGTGACTGGCTGGTCAGACGCAGTGGCGTGCCGCCGACCTCGATCAGATCAGCCCGCCGCGCCTGCTGATTTGCTTCTACCCGTCCCTGGGCCGGGAGGAAGAAGTTGCCATCGCCGACCAGCAGGTTGTTGATCTGCCAGACCTCGATGCCAGCAGGAAATTTTTCCGCCCAGACGCGCAGGAAATCGCCGGCGAAATAGTCATTGACCAAGGTGTTGTGCGCCAGATACAAGGCGTTGTCCGGCCAACGCTGGCCCTCGGCACCGTAGGCGACGATGCTCGGATTGTCGGTGCCGGCACTTTGGCCGATGGCGTTGCCGAGCACATAGACCAGCCCGCCGTTGGGGAACTCCAGCTCGTAGGACGCCTTGCCCGCCTCGCCATCGACCAGCATGTTGTAAAGCACATGGCTCTCGCGCGCCCGCGACTTGACCAGATGGCCAAGGTAGCCGCCAGAGAAACGGCTGCCGCGCAGGACGAACTTGCCGATGGCGCCAACGTAAAGCAGGTGATGCAACTGGCCGGCATGACGTGGTGCCTCGGCGAACTCGCTGTCGCTCACCGCCAGCGTCTGTTCGGGGAAATTGGCGGTCAGGATGCCCATCTCGTTGTCGACGAAACGGCAGCCGTGAACGGTCAGCCGGCCACGCTCGAAACGGATGCCGGCACCGTTGCCGCCCGGCACACGGGCGCCGCGAAACTCGATGTTCTCGATGCGCACGTCGCCGCCGCGCACCACCCAGATACCCTTGCCTTCGGCATGCCGGCCATCGGCCAGCATCAGCGGCCGCTCGCCGCTGCCGCGAATGACCAGCCGGTCCTGCGTCCACACCGCCGGCTGGCCGCGATAGGTACCCGGGCGGATTTCGATCACCTCGCCATCGCGCGCCAGGCGCGCCGCTTCGTCGATCGTTGTAATGCGCTCACCGGGCCCGACCACCATGGTCGCCCTGGCCGGCGGCTGCGCCTGTGTAACCGGGGCCGGCACGGCATCAAGACGACCATCGGCACCACGCCGGATCTCGCCTCGATAGTCGGGGGGCGGTGGTAGTCCATCGCTTGCCAGGGCAAGCAAAGGCAGGCCGAACAGGCAGGCACCCAGCACATACCGGGCAGACAGGGAAATGGTGAAGGACATGGGGCTTGCTCGCCGGAAGCAGGGCCGTTCATCAGACGGCAGGCAGCATCCATTTGTCAAGACCGGCGACCATGGCACAATCGCCCTCCCTCCTTTGCTCCCCCATACGAAAAGGCCAGCTTCATGCACATCTGGGTCGATGCCGACGCCTGCCCCGGCGTCATCAAGGAAATCATATTCCGCGCCGCCGAGCGCAAGCAAATTCAAACGACGCTGGTCGCCAACCAGATGTTGCGCACGCCGCCCTCGCGCTTCATTCGCGCCATTCAAGTGGCACACGGTTTCGACGTCGCCGATGCCCACATCGTCGACCAGGTAGCAGTTGGCGATCTCGTCGTCACCGCCGACATTCCGCTGGCCGCGCTGGTCATCGAACGTGGTGCCGATGCCTTGAACCCGCGCGGTGAGTTGTACACCACCGCCACCATCCGTGAACGCCTGACCATGCGCAATTTCATGGAAGAATTGCGCAGCGCCGGTGTCGAAACGGGTGGCCCGGCCGCCTTCAGTCAGGCTGACCGGCAAGCCTTCGCCAACCAGCTCGACCGCCTGCTGGCCAAAATTCCTGTCGTCCCCGAGGTAAAGCCATGAAACACCTGACCGCCCTGCTCCTCGCCGCCCTCGCCCTGCCCGTATCGGCCGAGGAAATCGACTGCGTCACCACGACCTGGAAACTGATCGGCGCCAATCACCGGATCTGCGTCTATGCCTACGACGATCCGAAAATCCCGGGCGTCACCTGCCATGTCAGTCAGGCGCGCACCGGCGGTATCAAGGGCAGCATCGGCGTCGCCGAAGATCCGTCGCAATTCTCCCTGGCCTGCCGCCAGATCGGCCCGATCGTCCTGCCGGCCAAGCTGCCTGAAGACGAAGTGATCTTCAGCGAGGACACCTCGCTGCTATTCAAGGAAACCAAGATCCACCGGATGATCGACAAGCGGCGCAACGTGCTCGTCTACCTCGCCATCAGTCGCCGCATCATCGAAGGCGCCCCGGCCAATGCCATTTCGACGGTGCCGATCCAGCCGTGGGGCGGCAAGTAAGCAACGCGAAAAGTCGCCCGTGACCACGGACGTGGCGCGCCCTGGCGACCGACTCGGGAAATTTTCCCGGGTTTGTAATGAAAGTTTCCCGAGCCATCCCGGCGCCAGCCGGCAAGAATCAGCGGACTGCCTGAACCAAACCCTGCGCGCATGCCTGGCGCAGCGCGAACGGTCCCGTTCACGGTAGCGGCAATGGTCCACATCATCCATCGGGAGACAACATGCAGTTCCGCCCCAAGGCAATCGCCAGCGCCGTCGCTTATGCGATGACGCTGATTTCGCTGACAGCCGCCGCCGAATCAATCACGCTGCCATCGGTAACGGTCAGCGGCATTCTTCCTGACCGACTCGAATCGGTCCCCGGCTCCTTCTCGCTGATTGATGAGAAAGCGCTGCAGGAGAGCGTTCCGTTCTCCATCCGCGAGGCGCTGAGCCACGTTCCGGGCGTACACACCGTCAGTGAAGACAGCTTTGGTCTCGGCCTGAACATCGGAGTGCGCGGCATGGACCCACGGCGGACCAGCCGCACGCTTTTGCTGGAAGATGGCATGCCGCTGTTTCTGGCGCCCTATGGCGATCCGTCGGCGCATTACTCGACGCCACTTGAGCGGATCCAGCGCATCGAGATCGTCAAGGGCTCGGGCCAGGTGCTGTACGGCCCGCAGACGGTCGGCGGCATGATCAATTTTGTCACCCGTCCGCTGCCGACCAACGGCCTTGCTGGTAGCGTCACCGCCAGCGTCGGCAACAATGACTTCGCCGGCCTGCACGCCAGCGTCGGTTACGGCGGCGAACTGGGCGGCGTCATGCTCGACGTGCTGCAGAAAAAGGGCGACGGCATTCGCCGGAACCACGATTTCGACGTGCGCGAATACACACTTAAAGGCCAGCTGAAGATCAGCGAACGGCAAACGATTTTCGCCAAGCTCAGCCAGTTCACCGAAGATTCGCACATTTCGGAAACCGGCCTGGGCACCCTGGAATATGCGGCAGACAAGTTCCAGGCGCCGACCGGCAAGAACGACAAGTTCGAACAGGAACGGCAGACGTTCCAGTTGCAGCATGTCTTCGAGTTCAACGAACGGAGCAAGCTGAGTACCCAGTTTTACCGGGTCAGCAACGACCGCGCGTCGTTCCGCCAGATCAACGATCCAGGCGGCTTCGACGATGCCAGCAACAACTCGACCGGCTATTCGGAGATCGACCGTTGCGGCACGCCGGCGAGCGAAGCCAATGCCGCCGCCTGCGGTGGGCGCTGGCGGCCGCGCGCCTACGACTACTGGGGCATCGAACCGCGCCTGGATTTCAGCCACAATCTGTTCGGTATCGAAAACGATGCGGTGATCGGCATGCGCTACCACGTCGAGGATATCAAGCGCGAGCAGTTCCGCGATGCCAGCCCGTTGGCGCAGAGCCAGTCGTGGGCAGAGCAGTTCGGGGACCACCGCGAAGACATCCGGATCGACACCAAGGCCTGGTCCTATTACGCCCAGAACACCTTCCATCTCGGCAACTGGTCGGTGACCCCCGGCGTGCGCGTCGAGGACTATTCGATCAAGACTGACATCGTCCGCGCCGACGGCGATGAACAGAACAATCCCGAATCGAAGCGGACAAATCGGCAAACAGTCGTCCTGCCCGGCTTCGGCGTGGCCTGGAACGGCATCGCCAACACGACCTTGTTCGCCGGCGTGCACAAGGGTTTCGCGCCGCCGCGCCCGGACCGCGACGTCAACGAAGGCAACGGTCCGAACACTGCCGAGGCGCAAAAAACCAAGGCCGAGGAAAGCACCAACTGGGAAATCGGCATGCGCTCCAGCTACTTCAAGGGGATCGGCGTTGAGGCTACCTTGTTCCATACCGATTTCGACGAGATCGTCATCAACAACGGCGCCGGCTCGTTCATCAATGGCGGCAAGTCGAAAATGTCCGGGCTGGAGCTGGCTGGCCGCGTCGATTTCGGGCGCATCTTCAACAGCGCCCACAACGTTTATTTGATGGGTTCGTACACCAACCTGTTCACCGCCAAATTCGCCAAGACCAGTCCCAATGCCGCCGCCGACGGCATCGTCAGCGGCGACCGGCTGCCCTATGCGCCGCGTCACCTGGCCTCGATCAGCCTCGGTTACCAGCATCCGGTCGGCATCGATGCCCGCATCGGCGTTGATTATGTCGGCCGCCAGGAGGTCGACACCTTCACCCGCGTTCTGCCGCCGGTCGATGCCGCACTCTCCGGGCTGTCCGGCGATATTCCGTCCTCTACCCTGCTCAATGCGTCCATCCGCTACAAGCCCCAGGGCAGCCAGGCCTCGTTCTTCCTCACTGCCCACAATCTGGCCGACAAGGAATATCTGGCGACCCGGGTCGATGGCATGGCGGCTGGTCGCGGACGGCAGATCATCGGCGGCGTAAGCTATGCCTTCTAGTCATTGCCCGAGGCGGCCGCCGCGCGATTTTGTCCCGGCATGCGGCGGCGCAAGTCTGCCCGGCCGTTGCCACCATCACCAGGAGGAACGACATTCATGAAGCCGACCGGCAAACCCCAAAGACTCATCGGCGCCGCCCTGCTCGCCCTGGCTCTGTCATCCACCGCACCGGCCCAGACCGCCGGGGTGGCCTATATCTCGAACCAGAATGGCGGCATCAACGTCCTCGATCTGGCAACACTCGAACCGACCGGCTCGTTCGGAGTCGGCGCCAAAGGACCGCGCGGCATCGGCGTGACGGCGGACGGCAAGTACCTGGTCACCGCCAACAAGGACGATGCCAACGTGTCGATCATCGACCTGGCGACGCGTCAGGTCGTCCACCACGTCAAGATCGGCAAGAACCCGGAGTTCGTGCGGGTGCTCGGCGACCGGGCCTTCGTCACCTACGAACCCAGTTCGAAGGGTGGGCCGCCACCGAAACCGGGCAGTGTGGTCGCCCATGATGACGACGATGACGACGACCTGGTCCCGGCCCGCATCGCCATCATCGACATCGACAAAGGCAAGCTGCTCAAGGAAATCACCAGCGGCCCGGAAACCGAAGGCATCGAGTTCACGCCCGACGGCAAGCGCATGATCGTCACCAACGAGGCCGACAACACGATCACCGTGCACAACATCGCCAGCGGCAAACTGCTGAAAACCATCCCGACCAGCAAATACGGCGACCGCCCGCGCGGCATCAAGGTATCGCCCGATGGCAAACGCTATGTCACGACGCTCGAATTCGGCGACAAGTTCCTCGTGCTCGATGCCAAGCTCAATCCGGTACGCACGGTAGACACCGGCAAGACGCCCTACGGCATCGCCTTCGACCGCTCCGGCCAACGCATTTTCGTCGCCGCCTCGCGGGCGAATATGCTGCAGGTTTTCGATGCCAAGTCCTACGAGAAGATCAAGGACATCCCCACTGGCGAGCGTTGCTGGCACTTCACCTTCACCCCAGACGACCGGCAGCTGCTACTGACCTGCGGTCGTTCCGATGAAGTGATCGTGATCGATACGGCGAAGCTGGAAGTGACCAAGCGCATCGCCAACAAAGGCATGCCCTGGGGCATCGTCACCTATCCGAAGGCATTCGGCAGCCTCGACCAGCCATAGCCGCCGACAACCACGAGCGGAGGCGCGAGACCTGGTTTCGCGCCTCCGGCAAAGCTGGTTTTCGTTGGCGAACAGATGCACAGGTGTTTGCGCGTGGCTTGGCGGGCCACCGGCGCAGGTCGGATGGAGTTGCCTCACGCCTTGTTGCAGAAGACCGCCCGGGGTGATTCACGGTTTTCGGGTGACGATTTTGCGCCGGCCATTTCTTCGCCGAAACGTTCAGGCATGCCATTTTTGCGCTTTCCAGGGCGACAAAAATTGATATGCTATTTGCAAGTATCAGTAAAAATTTGTACTGCCCGGTTTGTCTTTCGAAATCCATCAAGGTAACAGTCGGGGCATGGCACGACTTTCTTATAGTTTCAGCGTTCGGGAAAGTTGAAGCCTGCCCCCTGGCGCTCAGCAACTTGATGCCTATAGCATGTACTGGAAACCATGCCGCCCCCCATTCTGAAATACGTCGACCTCGCGCGCCTTGTCGGGGCCGGATTAAAGTGTCCGGTGTGCACTGGCACGCATTGCCGGCGATCAAGATGGCATTCGAAGGAAGAAAAACTGAGCGCGGATGGTTTTCGACCCTATCGCTGTCATCACTGTTCGCATCGCTTTCTGGCCCGCGACAGCGCTTCTCTGGAGCGCATCCTGGTCAACGGCACGGCCGGCGTACTGCTCGGCTTCGGGGTTTTGGTTGGCGTCGAGCTATGGCTAGACGGCGTTGACGAAGAGAAGCGCGCGCGTATTGCGCCGGCTTCAACTGCGTACTCGGAAGAAAGTACGACTGCTGTACCGACCCGGCTCCTGACCGGCGACGAGGTTGCCGATGCCGGTGAAGATCCGGCTGCTGCGCGTGCCAAAACACAGCAAGAGGCCGCTGAAAATGGGGATGCCGATGCGATGCTTCAGCTCGGACGCGACCTGGCGACCGGGAACCAGCGCCCGAAGGATGTCGAGCAGGCGGCACATTGGGTGAAATTGGCGGCGGCATCAGGAAATCCCGAAGGCATGCTCCAACTGGGGCGTTTTTATCGTGATGGCCTGGGGGTGATGCAGGACGCCGCCCGCGCCTACGTCTGGTTCGATCGTGCCGCAGCCAAGCATCCGGGCGCCCTGCAGGAGCGTGATGCCCTGGTTCGGGCGATGAGCAAAGAGCAGTTGCAGGAGGCCCATCAATTGTCCCTGCCGAGCGCACCGGCTGCTGCCTCATCCGTCCCAAATAGCGAATTTTCGGAAAAAATCCCGGCCAGCGGCCAACCAACGAGCGTGGAGTAAGGTTTCAGCTGAATTCCACGGTCAACCGGGAGCGCTGCTGCGACCATCGCCGCACCGGCTATCGCCCAGTCCTCGCCAACCGTCAATTGCAGCCTGACCTTGAGTGAGGTTCTCGCAAAAAAGCCCCCGCCGGTTTCCCGACGGGGGCTTTTTCATTTTGCTACGGCCGACCGGCAAAACCGGCCGATTTTCGCAACTTACATCTCGACCGTTGCCGCCTGTTCGACAAACTCCGGAATCTGGTCGAAGTTCATGTAGCGATAGACTTCACCGGCCTTGGCATTCACCAGCTTGATCTGCTCCATGTACTCCGGAACTGTCACGATCCGACCGGCCAGCGCGCACATGGCGGCCAGTTCGGCGGAGCTGAGGTACACCTGGGTGTCGATACCGAGGCGGTTCGGGAAGTTGCGGGTGGAGGTGGAGATCGCCGTGGAACCCTTGCGGATCTGTGCCTGGTTACCCATGCACAGCGAGCAGCCGGGCA
>DDWF01000031.1 GCA_002345845.1 Betaproteobacteria bacterium UBA2293
ATCGGTCTGGGCGACACGCGCGGCCATGGCGAAAAGATCGCGGCTGGCCGGATCGATGGCGACGACACCGCCCCCCTCATCGCCGCCTTCCGGCAATTCATACTTGTTGATGTGCGCCAGCAGGGCCGCCGGCTCGAAGGGCTTGAGCAGGAAGTCGCAGGCCCCGGAGCGCATGGCATCGACCGCTTTGTCCACCTCGGCATAAGCGGTCATCAGCACCACCGGCAGGTGCGGCAGGCGCTGGCGCACCTCCTTGAGCAAGGTGATGCCGTCCATCGGCATCATCCGCACATCGCTGACGACGATGGAAAACGCCTGCTCCGCCAAGACCTTGAGCGCCGCTTCGCCACCATCGACGGCGACATAGGGCCGCCCGGCCAGCTCCAGCGTGTCGCCGATCGCCTCGCGCAGGCTGGCGTCGTCCTCGACAACGAGAATTGGCAGGCTGTGTTCAGACATGTTCTTCCATTCCTTGCTCCGCCGACGCGATCGGCAGGGTAATGACGAACTCGGCGCCGGCGCCGGGTTCGGAAAGCAGTTCGATGGCACCGCCGTGGGCACGGGCGACGCCGAGGGCGATGGCCAGGCCGAGGCCAGTGCCCTGGCCCTTGGTGGTGAAGAAGGGTTCGAAGATGCGCGCCTGCGTCACCCGGTCGATGCCCGGGCCGCTATCACGCACGCCGATGGCCAACAGGTCGCCACGGCAATTGCCGGAGAGGCAAATTTTGCCGCCCGCCGGCGTCGCCTGCATGGCATTCTCCAACAGATTGACCAGGGCACCGAACAATGCCTTGCGGCTGCCGACGATGACCGCGTCGGCACAGGCGTCGGCAACGGAAAACTCCAGTGCGTGCTCGCGCATCAGCGGCTCCACCGTCTGTGCCGCCTCGGCCAGCAGTTCGCTGGCGACAATCACATCGCGGCCGATGCTTTCGCCGCGGGCAAAGAGCAGGACATCCTGGATCAGGCGCTCAAGACGACGCAACTGGCCGCTCGCCTTGCCCGAAAAGCGTGCCCGCAACTCGTCGCTGAGTTCCGGCTGGCCAAGATTGGCGGTGTGCAGCAGGGCCGCCGCCAAGGGGGTACGCAACTGGTGGGCCAGCGAAGCGGCCATTTCGCCCATCGCCGCCAGGCGCTGGCTGCGCTCCAGATCAGCCTGCATACGGTGTGCTGCCGTCACGTCATGAACCAGCATGATGCGACCACCGGCTGAAGGCAACAGGCTTTCGGCGATCGACAGCCGGCGCTCGCCAAGCAGCCATTCGCCGACGGTCAGCGTCGGCTCCAGACTGGCGCGGACGACATCGCCCCAATGGCGACCGATGGTCGCGCTACCGAACATGGCCATCGCCGCCGGGTTGGTGGCGACGACCAGGGCATTGGCATCGAGCAGCACGACACCGGCCGGCAGGGCGTCGAGCAGCGAGGACAGGCGTTCGGAAAGCGCCTCCTTTTCCTCGAACTGGCGGCGCAGCTCGCCATTGGCGATGGCCAGTTCATCAGTCAGCGAAGCCACCCGCCCTTGCAAGGCTTCATAGGCCTGGGTCAACTCGGCGGAAACCTGGTTGAACATGGCGAACGCCCGCTGCAGATCGGCGGTTTTAGCCTCGGCAGCAGCGGCGGCAGCGGTGTCCTGGGGAAGTGGCATCGAAAAAAGATAGGGTGAATTCAGCGCCGGTAATAGTAGAATATTTCTAGGAAAATTTGGCTTCCCGATTGATTCTTCTTCATTTTTACGGCATTTCACCAGGCATTGATGGCAGCGACGACTGAAACCACGGCAGGACCCGCTCCGGGCGGCAATCCGGCGGAGCGTCTGCGTGCGGCTTTCAACCGTCTGAGCGAACAGCAGAAGATTGCCTTCATGGTCGGCATTGCCGCCATTGTCGCCATCATTGTCGGCGCCATTCTGTGGAGCCAACAACCGGACTGGAAAATCCTGTTTTCCAATCTAACCGAAAAGGATGGCGGCATGATCGTCGCCAATCTGGAAGCGCAGAATATACCCCATCGTTTCAGCAGCAGCGGTGCCCTCATGGTACCGGCCGAACGCGTCCATGAGGTACGTCTGAAACTGGCCTCGGAGGGCCTGCCGCGCGGCGGCCTGGTCGGCTTCGAACTGATGGAAAACCAGAAGTTCGGCACCAGCCAGTTCGCCGAACAGGTCAATTACCAGCGCGGCCTGGAGGGCGAGCTGGCGCGCACCATCCAGTCGATTGGCGCCGTGCAGTCGGCCCGCGTGCACCTGGCCATCCCCAAGCCCTCGGTATTCGTCCGCGACGAACAGAAGCCGACGGCCTCAGCGATGCTCAACCTTTATCCCGGACGGACGCTCGACGGCGGACAGATCGCCGGCATCGCCCACCTGATCTCTTCCAGCGTTCCCAACCTGCCGATCACCAACGTCACCGTCATCGACCAGAACGGCGCCCTGCTCTCTCAACTGAAAAGCGCCAACAGCTTCGGGCTGGACCCGGTACAGGTGAAATATGTCCGCGAGATTGAAGACGGCATCATCCAGCGCATCGACAATATCCTGAAGCCGCTGCTCGGCGCCGAGAACTTCCGGGTACAGGTCGCCGCCGACCTCGACTTCTCGCAAAGCGAGCAGACCGCCGAAACCTTCCGCCCGAACAGTACCCCGGAAAGCAGCGTCATTCGCAGCCAGCAGAACAACGAGTCGGCGAACGTAAACCAGTCGGTCGGCGGCGTCCCCGGGGCACTGACCAACCAGCCGCCGGTACCGGCCACAGCGCCACTGACCCAGCCCAACGTCGGCGCCGGCGTACCGGGACAGCCGGCCCGGCCGGGAGAGGCCAATGGTCGCATCGAGGTTGGCGGCATCAGCGCGCCGCTGGCTGGTGCCGCACCACCGCTGAGCACGAGCAAAAACACGACGATCAATTACGAAGTGGACAAGACCATCCGCTACACCAAACAGGCGCAGGGCGAAATCCGTCGCCTGTCGGCGGCAGTCGTCGTCAATCACCGCAAGGCCGTCGGCAGGGATGGCAAACCGGCGGTCGTGCCATTGCCAGAAGCGGAATTGAAGCAGATCAACGAACTCATCCGCGAGGCGATGGGCTTCAGCAAGGAGCGCGGCGACACCTTGTCGGTGGCCAATGCCCCGTTCACCGAGAGCGAAAAGACTGAACTGTCGATACCGCTGTGGCAGGATCCGGAAAACATTTCCTATGCCAAGGATCTGATCAAACTGCTGATCGTCCTCGCCGCCATCGCCCTGCTTTACTTCAAGATCATCCAGCCGACGCTGAAGACCATGTTCCCGCCCCCGGGGACCCGCGATGCCCGAGGCCCGGCCGGCGAGGGCGCCGTCCTCTACGGCCCCGACGGCCTGCCCGGCGCGCCCGGCGAGGAAGGTGCCAGCGAGGTGCAGATCGATCATTACGCCGCCAAGGTGCAGAAGGCCCGCGACATCGCCCAGGCCGATCCGAAGGCGGTAGCCAACATCATCAAGGACTGGATGGGAGCCAATGCCAGCTAGCCCAGAAGAAGGTCTGGAAAAGAGCGCCACGCTGCTCATCGCCCTGGGCGAGGAGCAGGCGGCCGAGGTTCTGCGCCAGCTCGGACCGCGCGAGGTGCAGAAACTCGGCCATGCCATGGCGACGCTGAAATCGGTGCCGCGCGTCAAGGTCGAGGCGGTGCTCGACGAATTTCACCAGATCGCCGCCGAGCACGGTGCCATGCACGTCGATACCGACAGCTACATCCGCTCGGTGCTGACCAAGGCCCTGGGCGATGACAAGGCATCCAACCTGATCTCGCGCATCCTGCAGGGGGGCGAAACCTCGGGTATCGAAGGCTTGAAATGGATGGATGCGCCGACGGTCGCCGACCTGATCAGGAACGAGCACCCGCAGATCATCGCCACTATCCTGGTGCACCTTGAGCACGACCAGGCCAGCGAGATCCTCAACCATTTCACCGAGCGCCTGCGCAACGATGTCGTGCTCCGCATCGCCACGCTCGAAGGCATCCAGCCGGCTGCCCTGCGTGAACTCAATGAAGCAATGATGCGCATCCTTTCCGGCTCGGCCAGCGTCAAGCGGACGGCCATGGGCGGCGTGCGGACGGTGGCGGAAATCCTCAATTTCATCGGTGCCACCAACGAAACCTCGGTGGTCGACGCCATCCGCGAATACGACCCGGATCTGGCGCAGAAAATCCTCGACGAAATGTTCGTCTTTGAGAACCTGATGGACATCGACGACCGCTCGATCCAGATGATTCTGCGCGAAGTTCAGTCCGACTCGCTGATCCTGGCGTTGAAAGGCGCTTCGCCGGATCTGCGCGAGAAGATCTTCAAGAACATGTCGCAGCGGGCCGCCGAAATGCTCCGCGAAGACCTCGAATCGAAGGGGCCGGTACGCCTTTCGGAAGTCGAGGCCGAGCAGAAGGAAATCCTCAAGGTCGTCCGTCGCCTGGCCGACGAAGGCCAGATCGTCCTCGGCGGAGCCGGCGGCGAACAGATGATCTAGTCGGCAGACGACAATGGTCATACCAAAGGCACAACTCGGCAGTTACCAGCGCTGGCAGCTTGACTCTTTCGATGGCAAGCCGAAGCCAGCCGCAGCCCCCCAGCCGGCGGCGGCCGACCCCGCCCCGGCCGCCGCTCCGCCCCTGCCGCCGGAACCGGAGGTGCGTCTGCCGACAGCTGAAGACATCGAACAAATGCTTGAGGAGGCGCGCAGCCAGGGCTACGCCGCCGGACTTGCCGAAGGCCGGGAGGCCGCCGCGACCGAGGCTCGC
This sequence comes from Betaproteobacteria bacterium UBA2293, assembly GCA_002345845.1. Next base: position 4,771 of record DDWF01000031.1, read on the forward strand.
CTCGCCGCCGAGGCGTTCGCCGGGCAGTACGGCGCGCTGATCGACGGCCTGCAGCAAGCACTGAAGGAGCTGGAGCAGACTGTAGCCGAGCAACTACTCAGCCTGGCCATCGAAATTGCCGACCAGATCACCCGCGCCCACATCGTCGGGCGCGAGGATGCTCTGTTACCGACCATTCGTGAGGCAATTGCCACGCTGCCGCTACATCACGCCCACATCACCCTGCGCCTGAATCCCGCTGATGCGGCCAATGTCCGTAGCTTGCTGGGCGACGAGCTGGCCCAGAGCGGCACGCAGATCATCGAGGATCAATTGATCAGCCGCGGCGGCTGTTTGCTTCAGGCCGGGGCCAGCGAGGTTGACGCAACACTTGAAACGCGACGCAAACGGGTACTGGAAACCATCGGCGCCGAGCCCAAGGCATGGCAGACCCCCTGACCCCCGAGCAACCGGCACACGCCAGCCACTGGCAGAGCTTCCTGGACAACTGCCGCATCGCCGTAGGCAACGCCCAGCCCCTATGGCCGGTTGGCCGCCTGACGCGCATCAACGGCCTGGTCATGGAAGCCTCCGGACTGAAGCTGCCGCTCGGCAGCACCTGCCACATCCATCCACCAAGCGGCGCTCCGGTCGAGGCGGAAGTGGTCGGTTTTGCCGGTGAGAAACTCTACCTGATGCCTTCCGACGATCTCTACGGCCTGGCTCCCGGCTCGCGCGTCGTCGCCTTCGAGCCGGCCGCCGCACCGCCGCACGTCGGCGACCCGCCTCCGCTGCGTCGACGCGCCATTGATCGCGTCAAGCAGGCACCGGTCGGCGAGGAACTGCTCGGTCGCGTCCTCGATGGTGTCGGCCGGCCGCTCGACAACAAGGGGCCGGTGCTCACCTCGCGCTCCCGGCCGCTGCAAAGCCGGGCGATCAATCCAATGTCGCGGGCAGCCATCGAACAACCGCTTGATGTCGGCATCCGCGCCATCAACACCCTGCTTACCGTCGGCCGCGGGCAGCGCATGGGCCTGTTCGCCGGCTCCGGCGTCGGCAAGTCGGTACTGCTGGGCATGATGGCCCGCTACACCAGTGCGGAAGTGATCGTCGTCGGCCTGATCGGCGAACGTGGCCGCGAGGTCAAGGAGTTCATCGAGCAGATTCTCGGCGAAGAGGGCATGCGCCGGGCCGTCGTCGTCGCCGCCCCGGCCGATACCGGACCGCTGATGCGTCTGCAAGGCGCCGCCTACGCAACGACTGTTGCCGAATATTTTCGCGACCAGGGCAAGCACGTCCTGTTGATCATGGATTCCCTCACCCGCTTCGCCATGGCCCAGCGTGAAATCGCCCTGGCCATCGGCGAACCCCCGGCCACCCGCGGCTACCCACCATCCGTCTTTGCTCGCCTGCCGCAGCTGGTCGAACGCGCCGGTAACGGCCAGGAGGGAGGCGGCTCCATCACTGCCTTCTACACCGTGCTGGCCGAAGGCGACGACCAGCAAGACCCGATCGCCGACTCGGCGCGCGCCATCCTCGACGGTCACATCGTCCTCTCGCGGACCCTGGCGGACGCCGGGCACTATCCGGCCATCGACATCGAGCAGTCGATCAGTCGCGCCATGGTCAATCTGATCGACGACCGTCACCTCGAACAGATCCGCAAGTTCAAGGTCCTGTTCGCCCGCTATCAGCGCTCGCGCGACCTGATCTCGGTCGGCGCCTACGTGCCGGGAACCGACCCGGTGCTCGACCAGGCGATTGCCAATTACCCGAAAATGGAGCACTTTCTCCAGCAACAGTTGACCGAGCAGGCGGACTTTCCATCCAGCCTGCACGCCTTGATGTCATTGTTCTGATAAGCGATGCCCCAACCTTTCTCGCTCCAGCCGCTGCTGGAAATCATGCAGACCCGCACCGATGAGGCGACACGCCGCCTCGGCCAGCTGATCGCCGCCGAGCAGAACCAGCGCAGCCGCCTGCAGATGCTCGAACAATACCGCGAGGAATACGCGCAGCGCCTGCGCGAGGCCACGGCAGAAGGTGTCACCCGGCTGATCCTGCGCAATTACCAGGACTTTCTCGCCCGCATCGACGAAGCCATCAGCCAGCAACGCATCGTTGTCGGCAATTCCGAAAACAGCACGCGCGCTGGCCAGAACCACTGGCGGGAACAAAGTCCCCGCCTGAAAGCCATCGACACCCTGTCGCAACGACACGACGCCCGCGAACGCTATCGCGAGAATCGCCAGGAGCAAAAGCTCCAGGACGAATTCTCGACGCGCAAGTTCAGCACACGGGAAACTAACGAAGACTAAGACCCGGCACGTACATTGCTTTCTTCTGAGCAGATCATTGTATTTCGGGAGTTCGCATGGGCCTTACCGTCATCCCCGCCAGTGTAGCTGGCCTCCTGCCCGCCAACGGCGCCACCGCCGGCGCCAGTAGCGAGGCCATCGCCGGCGATTTCGCCAGCCTGCTAAGCGGCGAATTGCTGGGCCTGATGGCCAACACCGCCCCGGCGGGAGAAGAATTCCTCGACAGCCAGCGGAAAACCCCCTCGCCCAGCGACGACGACCCTTCCTTGATTGCCTCGCTGTTCGGCCACCTGGACAATCGACCTGCCATCCAGCCTGGCGCAACGCGTGCCAGCTTTGACGGCACCGAAGACGCGACCAGCCGCGGCGCGACCGCCCGCCACGCGGACATTGCCCAGCAATTGACCGAGCGCAGCGCGGCCGGCGGCCGCGACCCGGCCGCAGTCGCTGGCGCGACGGACAAAACCAACCAAGCGCTCAGCTTCGGTAGCCAGTTGGCCGCCACCCTACGCTCGCCAGCGGCAATTATTGCCGGCGAGAATCGCGGCCCGGATAGCCTGCCGGCAGCGAATACCCTGAATGGCCATGGCCTCAATCCAGTGGCCAGTGGCCTGGAGAAGCCACCCACCGTCGAGCAGCGCCCCACCGTCAACGCCCACCTGCATTCGGCCGCCTGGCCCCAGCAGTTCTCCGACAAGATCGTCTGGCTAGCCAGGAACGACCAGCAGTCGGCCCAGTTGACCATCAATCCGCCACAGCTCGGCCCGATTCAGATCAGCCTCAACCTGAGCGGTGATCAGGCGACCATCGCTTTTGCCTCACCGCATGCCGAAGTTCGCCAGGCGATTGAGAGCGCCATGCCGCAATTGAAGGAAATGCTTTCCTCCGCCGGGATCAACCTCGGCCAATCCAACGTCGGCGGCAATCTTTCCCAACAGCCAACCGACAACCCTTTCGCGGATGCAAACGGAAAGCGTTCGGCGGATGAAAACGCTATACTCCCGGCCAATGATAAAGCGGCGAATGCAGGAAACAGCGCGGTTCTGCACAGGGGGCGCGGCCTGGTTGACCTGTTCGCCTGACAACCCGGAATCGAATTAGAGAGGATTAGACATGGCCAAGGATGCCAAGCCCGCGGAAGAGGGATCCGCCGAGGCGCCCAAGAAAAGCAAGAAGCTGTTGATCATCATCCTGGCCGTCGTGCTCGTGCTCGTGCTGGCTGGTGGCGGCGCCGCCTTCATGCTGCTCTCGGGAAATGACGAAGCCGAAGAGGATGACGAATACGCCGAGGAATCCGTCAAACCGAAGAAGTCCAAGAAGAAGGAGGCGCCGAGCGCGCCACCGGTGTTTGCCAATCTCGACCCGTTCACTGTCAATCTGGTACCCGAAACCGGCGACCAGTACCTGCAGGTAGTGCTCTCCATCGAACTCAAAAACCCCGAAGCCGATCTGGCGATGAAATCGCTGATGCCGCGCATTCGCAATAACATCACCCTGTTGCTATCGTCGAAAAAAGCGTCGGAACTCCTGCCCAAGGAAGGCAAGGAACAACTGGCGGCAGCCCTGAAGGACGAGATCAATACCGTGATCAACCCGGATGGCACCAAGGGGGCCGATGAAGGCCCGGTGGTCTCCGTCCTGTTTACTTCCTTCATCATCCAGTAAGGAGCCATGGCCGGCGACTTTCTCTCCCAGGACGAGGTTGATGCCCTGCTCAAGGGCGTCACCGGGGAGACCGACGAGCCCGAGGATCACGGCGGCGGCGATGGCGACATTCGTGCCTACAACATTGGCACCCAGGAACGCATCGTCCGCGGCCGGATGCCAACCCTGGAACTGGTCAACGAGCGCTTCGCCCGCTACCTGCGCATCGGCCTGTTCAACTACATGCACCGCAACGCCGAAATCTCGGTCGGCCCGATCCGGGTGCAGAAGTACAGCGAATTCATCCGCAATCTGGTGGTACCAACCAACCTGAATCTGGTCGTCGCCAAGCCGCTGCGCGGCACCGCGCTGTTCGTCTTCGACCCCAACCTGGTCTTCCTTGTCGTCGACAACATGTTCGGCGGCGACGGTCGTTTCCACACCCGCGTCGAAGGCCGCGATTTCACGGCCACCGAGCAGCGCATCATCCAGGGCCTGCTCGGTGTCGTGTTCACCGAATACAGCAAATCCTGGAAACCGGTGCACGACATCAATTTCGAGTACGTGCGCTCGGAAATGAATTCTCAGTTTGCCAATATCGCGACGCCGTCGGAAATCGTCGTGTCGACGACCTTCACGCTGGAGTTCGGTGGCGCCACGGCGGACATGCACATCTGCTTCCCCTATTCGATGCTCGAGCCGATCCGCGACCTGCTCTACAGCACCATGCAGAGCGATCAGCTATCCTCCGACAAACGCTGGATCATCACGCTGCGCAAACAGTTGCAGGGCGCCGAACTGGAAGTCGTCGCCCACCTTGGCAATGGCAAGATCACGCTCGGGCAGATACTCGAACTCAAGGTCGGCGACGTCATTCCGATCCACATACCGCAGTACATCGAGGCACTGGTCGACAACGTGCCGCTGATGGAATGTTCCTATGGCCAGCAGAACGGCCAGTACGCATTGAAGGTCGAACGATTCATCGCTTCGTCCGACGTGCCGGCCAGTGAGCCGGCATTGGGAGAAAAAAATGGCTGACGAAATGGAAAACTTCGATAACCCGGTGACCGAGGACGATGGCCAGATCAGTGAGGACGACTGGGCAGCCGCCATGGCCGAGCAGGCGGTCACCGAGTCGGCAGCCACCACCAGTGCACAACCCGCCGACATCTTCCCATCCTTCGGTGGAGCCGCCGCCGCTGGCGGCATGATGAACGAACTCGACATGATTCTCGACATTCCCGTCCAGATCACCGTCGAGCTCGGGCGCACCAAGATCACCATCAAGAACCTGCTACAACTGGCCCACGGCTCGGTCGTCGAACTCGACGCCATGGCCGGCGAGCCGATGGACGTACTGGTCAACGGCACGCTAATCGCCCAGGGCGAGGTCGTCGTCGTCAACGACAAGTTCGGCATTCGCCTGACCGACATCATCACGCCCTCCGAACGCATGCGCAAACTGAACCGCTGAACCTCGCTCCCCGGTTTGCATTAAGATAGCGCCCTGACCACATCGGGCGACGGGTTTTTCCTTGCTGCGCTTCATTCTCCTGCTTCTTCCCCTGACCGCGTCGGCGGCCGCTGAAAGCCCGCCACCAGGCGTTGGCTTTGGCTCCTACGTGCAGGCCGGGCTGGCCCTGGCCCTGATTGTCGGCCTCCTCGCCGGCGCCGCCTGGCTGGCCCGCAAAGTCACCGGCGGCAAGGGTTTCGGCCAGGGCGGCATGCGCGTTATCGGCGGCGTTGCCCTCGGCCCGCGCGAACGCATCGTCCTGCTCGAGGTGGGTGACGAATGGCTGGTCATCGGCATCGTCCCCGGCCAGATCCGCACCCTGCACCGCCTGGCTAAAGGCGACCTGAGCAGCGAGGGCGACAAAGCCGATGCTGACCGTCCCTTTGCCCAGTGGTTGCAGAACATCAGCGAACGGCGCCGCCCATGACCAGGCGCCTGCTCACCATCCTCGCCCTGTTGCTGCCCGCTGGTGCCGCCCTCGCCCAGGCCGCCGGCCTGCCGGCGGTGACCAGTAGTCCGGCTGCCGGCGGCGGGACGACCTATTCGCTGACCATTCAGACGCTGCTGTTGATGACGGCGCTCACCTTCATCCCGGCCACCATGCTGATGATGACCGGCTTCACGCGCATCGTCATTGTCCTGGCCCTGCTCCGCCAGGCCATCGGCACCCCGACCTCCCCACCCAACCAGGTAGTGATCGGTCTCTCGCTATTCCTCACCTTCTTCGTCATGAGCCCGGTGCTCGATCGCGTGTACACCGAGGCTTATCTGCCGCTCTCCGAGAACCGCATCAACATCATGGAGGCGGCCGAAAGGGCGGCCGTGCCGCTGCGCGGCTTCATGCTCAAGCAGACGCGCGAGTCCGACCTCGCCCTATTCGCCGGCATTGCCAAGGCCGACCGCTTCGAAAAACCGGAAGACATTCCCCTGCGTGTCCTGATCCCGGCCTTCGTCATCAGTGAATTGAAAACCGCCTTCCAGATCGGCTTCATCCTGTTCATTCCCTTCCTGGTCATCGACATGGTCGTCGCCAGCCTGCTGATGTCGATGGGCATGATGATGATGTCGCCGATCATGGTCGCCCTGCCCTTCAAGCTGATGCTGTTCGTGCTGGTCGATGGCTGGCACCTGGTCATCGGCTCGCTGATCCAGAGCTTCACGCCGTGACCCCGGGCACCGTCATGGAAATTGGCCGCCAGGCCATTGAGGTAACGCTGATCATCGCTGCCCCGACGCTCCTTGCCGCCTTGGTCGTCGGACTGATCATCAGCATCTTCCAGGCGGCGACGCAGATCAACGAATCGACGCTCCAGTTCGTCCCCAAACTGGTGGCCATGTTCGTCGTCATCCTGCTCTTTGGCCCCTGGATGCTGCAGTACCTGATCGATTACATCCAGCGCCTGTTCGGCAGTATCCCCCAGCTGATCGGCTAGGGCCCCCAGCATCATGATCAGCATCGCCAGTACTCAAATCGATGCCTGGATCGCTGCGCTATTCTTCCCGCTCGCCCGCATCCTCGGCTTCGTCGCCGCCGCGCCCTTGTGGAGCACGGCCGTCATACCGCAGCGCACTCGCCTGATTCTCGGCCTCGGCATCACCCTGGCCATCGCCCCGGCCCTACCGCCGATGCCCGAAGTTCAGCCGGCGACGTTAGCCGGCCTGTGGATCATGTTCCAGCAGATGCTTATTGGTATCGGCATGGGTTTCGCTGCCCGTATCGTCTTCGCTGCTTTCGATATGGCCGGTGAATTTATCGGCTTCCAGATGGGCCTCGGCTTCGCCACTTTCTACGATCCGGTGCGCGGCTCGCAGACACCTGTGGTCGCCGAGTTCATGGGCCTCGTCGCCTTGCTCATGTTTCTCTCGATGAACGGCCACCTGCTTTACTTTGCGACGCTGGCGCAAAGCTTCAATGCGATCCCGATCAGCGCCACGCCGCTGGCAGCACAATCCTGGCTCAACCTGACGCAGCTGGGTGGCGTGATTTTCTCGTCCGGCCTGCTCCTGGCACTGCCGGTGATCGTCGCCCTGATGATCACCAACTTCGCCCTCGCCGTCCTGACCCGGGCGGCTCCACAGCTGAACATCTTCGCCCTGGGTTTCCCGCTGACCCTGATGGGCGGCTTCACCGCCTTGGCGATCAGCCTGGATTACATGGCGGCGCCGATCCAGGCCGTCTTCGAAATCGGCATGCGCGCCATGCTGGATTTTGCCGTAGTGCGTTAGTTCTGCAGGAAGGAGTCCGCCTGCTCCTGGCGGACCAGACGAATGACTCCTTCGGCCATGCGGCGGGCGCCGATGGTCTGCGAATCGATTCCCTCGCTGTATTCGAGAATCTGGTACTGGCTGAAGCCCTGCTCATGCTGTAACTGGCTGGCCCGGCGCTTGAGCAGCTGGATCGACTCGCCGGAGCCGCCGGTATGGAAGCGCTTCATCTTCATCGACAGGCGATAGGTGTTGTCGTTCAGCCGAGCTTCTTCGATTTCCCAGTTAGGAGCCAGCGGGTCGTAGACAACGTAGATTGCCGCCGCGACGACGACAGCGGTCGCCAGCGAGGAGAGCTTTATCGAGGTATCGGCAGTCAGCTGAATAACCTTATCCGGAATCAGCGGCGATGCTGTCGAACCGCTGGAACTGCATCCGCTCAGGACGAGCGCTCCGGCAAGCAAGAAGCAGGAAACAGCTTTCATAGAATGTTGAACAGGCTGAGCTGACTGGTCTGCTTGAACGACAACTGAGCTGCCTCAAGCTGCAGCTGGTAGCGCGACAGTCGCGAAATCGCGTCAGTGTAATCAAGATCGACCAGTTCAGAGAGCCGGACATCGTAGAGGTACCCCGACTCCTCAGCCGAGGTCGTCATGCTCTCCATCGACTGCAGGCGAGCGCCGACGGACGCACGAACAGTCGACAAGTGGGCGATCGCCGCCGAAGTATCGTCCAGAGCCTGGCCGTAGGCTGCCGTCGTAAACGGGACACCGCTGGCCGGATCGAGGATGTCGATCATGTTTTTAAGACTGTCAAACATGCTGCGTCCGGTGACGCCCCCTTGGGCATCCCTGACCTGCATGAAAACATCGAAACCGTTTTCCGAGGTATTGATAGTGCGGGAAGCACTGACCTGCAGGGCTTCGTTACCGCCGTCACCGGCATAGGCTACGTGCGTCACGCCGACACCCAGCGCATAGGGCGGCGTTGCCCCGGGATCAACCTGGAAAGGCTTGGTTGCCGACTGGAAGCCGGCGAAGATGTATTGCCCCGAGCCATCCTGAGTGTTGGCAAGGCCAATCAGACTCTGCAGGCGCTGCTTCAGTTCTTCCGCTAGCATGCCCCGCTGGGCCGGGCTATAAGTGGCATTGCCGCCCTGGACGGCGCGTTCGAAAATGGCCTGCAATTCGTCTTCGACGCCGCCCAGGGTGGAATCAAGCAGATTGAGCTTGCTCGTCGCCTCGCCCAGGTTGTCGAGAAACTGCTTGTTGACACCCTTCGACTGGCTGACCTGCAGGGCCTGCGCGGAGGCAATGGGATCGTCTTCCGGGGAGAGCACCCGGCGGCCGGTAGACATCTGCTGCTGGACCTTGAACAGGTCGAACTGACGGCTCTGGATGCCGCTGGTGCCGGAATTGAATATCTGGGAAGTACTGACGCGCATGATGTTTTCCCCTTTCAGCCTAGGGACAGAATGGTGTCGAACAGCTTGTTGCCGATTTCGAGCAGCTTCGAGGAGGCCTGATAGGCACGCTGGAACTTGAGCATGTTGGCAGCCTCTTCGTCGAGATTGACCCCGGACAACGCCTCGCGGGTAGCCTGGGCTTGCTGCAAGACGGCTGTCTGGGCTTCGAGCTGGACTTTCGCTTCGCGCGAGCGGATGCCGTTATCGGCCACCAGCTTGGCATAGGCAGCCTGGTAGGTCGATACGCCCCCCTCCATGGTGCTCTGGGTCTGCAGCTTGGCGAACAGGATGGCGTTGCGACCATCCTGGATGCCCGAGGTATTGCTGTCGACCAGGAAACTGTCACTACCACTGGTCGGCGGTGCTCCAGAGATGGTGAAATGCATGTTGTCGAAGGTGAAGCCAACCAGCGTTGCCCCCCCGGCGTTCAACGGAATGTCGCCAGCGCCCGGCACTTCCGTGCCGTCTGAATAAATGGCGGTCCAGGGAGATGTCACCCCCTGCAGGTCAGTCTGGTTCACCGTCAGGGCAAGGGCCGGAGAAGGCAGGACGTAGCCCTCGGCGACAAGCCCTTGCGAGATCCGGAAGGTTCCGCTGTTGGCGATATCCGGCGTCACGCGTACCGGCGCCGCAGCGGCAATCAAACGCGGGTCGGCGGCAATCTGCTGGTTGATCGAAAGATTGCGGGCAATTTCCGAATAGGGTTCCACCTTGAAGCGATCTCCCGGATCGCCCACAGCGTTGATCGTCAGATCAATACCGTCGAAGGAAGCGACCCCGGCACCATTGCCGGTGAAGACTACCTGATTGTCGCTAAGGCGAGTGACCGAATAGTCACCGCCAGCAGCGAAAGTCACCTGATAATCGCTGGCCCGCAGCTCGGTAAAGAAGTTTCCGCTGAAGTCCGGGGGACTCGGCGCTTGCGGCGGCGCGAAAGCAGCCGAGAGATCGCCACTGCCGAGGTTCGTGCTGTTCGCTTGGACACGCGGCGCTGTCATGGTGAATAGGCTGCCCACAAACCCCGGGTCGCCAGCCACGTTGCCAAGCAAATCCTGGCCTAGCCCCAATTGCGCGTTGAAGGTCAACGTCAACGAAGCCGCCAGGCGCCCGATTTCGTTGCTCACCCGATCGAGCGAACTGGCACGGAAGGACACCAGCCCACCGAGGACGCCGCCATTGACCAGATATTCCGGCAACTCCAGCGCACCGCCGCTGGTCTTCAGGCCGACCACAACCTTCGATGGATCAGCAACCGATGGCGTCGCCGTCATCTGCTGCGCCGTGCTGCCAACCACCAGTTGTTGTCCGGAACCGATGAAGACATTGAAGCTGCCATCGCTGTTGGTGGTGGTCGAAACCTTGATCAGCTGATTGAGATCGCTGACCAACCGATCACGCTGATCAAGCAGGTCGTTGGCCGGCTGCCCATAGCTGGCCTCGGAAACGACAATACGCTGATTGACGTCGGCGATCAGGCTGGCATAGGTGTTGATCTCGGCTACTGCGTTGGTGATTCGGCCGTTTATTTCATAATTGATCTCTTCCAGCCGCGAATCGAGGCTGCGGAAGCGCTCGACCATGGTCTGCGCCGAAGAAATCATCGCCTGGCGGGCTGGCAGCAGGGAAGGATTCGAAGCGACCTGCTGGACGCCGGAGAAAAAATCCTGCAAAGCTGGCGACAAGCCGGCGCTGGCATCGGCCAGCATGTTGTCGATCTGCTTGATCTGGCCGTAAAAGGCATCCAGCTGACTGACTGTCGTCTGCGCGGTATTCACCTGACGGTTGATGAAGGCGTCGTAGACGCGTTCGATGGTCTGCACATGAACGCCCTGCCCGATCGAACCGGCACCGGTGTTCACCGCAATATTGGTCGCCTGCACCGTCCGCTGCCGGGTATAGCCGGGTGTATTGGCGTTGACGACGTTGTGCTCGGTCGTCAGCAGTCCGAGTTGAGCGGCATTGATGCCGCTGATGCCAATACCAAAAATTCCTGAGCTCATCATTCACCTCTATGAGGTTAACGACCGGTTGGCCGCAAAGTTTAGCGACGCTTCAACCGATCAGCGCCTGGCGGAGGGTCGGGCCGTTGATGATGCGCGCCAGCTTGTCGGCGTACATCGGATCGGTGGCATACCCTGCCTGCTGCAGACGTCTTGCAAACTCCGTGCCATCCTGGGAGCCGATGACGCTGCTGTAGCGCGAGCTGTCGCGCAACAGTGCCGCGTAGTCGCGGAAACTTTCTTCGTAGGAGGCATAAGCGCGGAAACGCTCGACCACCTGCTGCGGCTGGCCGTTCACATATTCGGTGGTAGTCGCCTCGACGGTGGCGCCGGTCCATCCCTTGCCGGCCTTGATGCCGAACAGGTTGTGGCTGGGCGAGCCGTCGGCATGGCGGATCTCGCTACGGCCCCAGCCGCTTTCCAGGGCCGAATGGGCAATCAGGAACTGGGGCGGGATGCCGGTCGAGCGCGAGGCCTCGACGGCATGCGGCCAGACGCGGTTGGCGAAATCGCGGGCCGTCGCCGGCACCTCGTTGTTGCCCGCCGCTAGCGCCGCATGCGCCTGGGCGGCATAGGCAGCCGAGGTCGGCAGGCTTCCCGGCACCGGCGAATGGCGGAGATGGCGGCTGTCAGCCGTGGCCAGCGGCAGCGGATTGCCGGCAGCGTTTGCCGCCTCGCCGGGTGCCGCCAGGTCTTGGCCGTTGCCAACCGTTCGCCCTAGTTGCTGCTCGATCAAGCGGGCAAAGCCGACACCATTGTTGCTGCTGGCCAGGTTCTGCGCCATCTGCTGGTCAAGCAGGGAGGTGTAGAAACGCGACTGCTCGCTGTTCAGCATGCCGTCCTGCGGCACCGTGTCGCGCATGCTCTTCATGACCATCTGCAGGAACATCTGCTCGAATTGCTGAGCCGCCGCCTTCAATCCTTCCTGCGGATTCTTGGCGAACTGGCCACGCAGATCCTGCGCCGACTGGACGTCGAAGGCGGCGCGGTTGGGGACGTTCTGAATCTTGATGGCCATGGACGTCCTTAGATCACTTCCAGATCGGCGCGCAGGGCGCCGGCCGATTTCATCGCCTGGAGGATGGCTAGCAGGTCAAGGGGATTGGCGCCAAGGGCATTGAGCGCCTTGACCACCTCGGCCAGACTGGCGCCAGCCTTGACCGCGATCAGGCTGCTGCCGTCCTGCTTGACCTGAATGTCAGCCGGCTGGCCAAACTGCGGCTGGGCGCCCTCGACGACCACCGACAGACTGCCGTGAGCCACGGTACAAGCCTCAAGGCTGACCCGCTGGTTCATCACCACCGAACCGGTACGCGGATTGATCACCACCTTGGCGGCGCCAGCCTGGCGCCTGACTTCGAGATTATCGATACGCCCGAGAAAAGCGACGCGGGCATTGGCCTCATCCGGTGTGCGCACGGCGATGCGGCGGCCATCGAGCGCCTGTGCCGTACCCTGGCCCATGGACTTGTTGATCGCATCGACGACGACTTGCGCGTTGCCGAAATCGGTTTCGGCCAGTTCGTAATAGACATAGCCGCCCTGACCGAGCATCGTCGGCACCGCCCGCTCGACAGTGGCACCGCCAGGAATCCGGCCGGCGGCCAGGTGATTGACGGTGACCTTCGAATTGCCGGAGGTCGCGCCGACGCCACCGACCAGGATATTCCCCTGGGCAATGGCATAAACCTGGCCATCGCCACCCTTCAACGGTGTCATCACCAGCGTCCCGCCACGCAGGCTCTTGGCGTTACCCATCGAGGAAACGGTGATATCGATCGGCTGGCCGGGCCGGGCGAACGGCGGCAGCGAAGCGGTCACCATCACCGCGGCGACGTTTTTCAGCTGCAGCTTCTGCGCCTGGTCCTGGGTCAGGTTGATGCCCATCTGCGAGAGCATGTTGCCGATTGCCTGACTGGTGAATGGCGTCTGCGTCGTCTGGTCACCCGTATTATCGAGGCCGACGACCAGGCCATAGCCGATCAGCTGGTTGTTACGCACGCCCTGGACGGCGGCCAGATCCTTGATGCGCTCGGCGAAGGCTGGCGGGCTGCACAGCGGCAGCAGACAGGCGGCGAGGATTGCCGCCTGCCGGTACCATTTGCCGCTTTTCGTGATCATGATGGTTCTCCGCGAAAACATTCCTAGAATGGCAAGACATTAAGGAAGAATCGTGCCATCCAGCCGAGGACCTGCCCTTCGCTGAGCATGCCCGAGGACTTGTACTCGATCCGGGCATCCGCCACCTTCGAGGATTCGACGATGTTGAAGGCGTCGACGAAGCTGGGATTGACGACACCGGAAATGCGGACGAATTCCAGTTCATTGCCAATGCCCAGTTGCTTCTCGCCGGAAACCAGCAGGTTGCCGTTGGGCAGGACGTCAATAACGGTGACCGTGATGTTGCCGGAGAAGGCGTTGTTGTTGGCGGCCTCGCCCTTGCCATTGAAGGCATTAGCACTCTCGGCGTCGAGATTGAGCCCGAGCAGGCTCTTGCCGGGCAGGCCGAGCAGCGAGGTCACGGCGGCCGAAATGGTGTTGGTCTTGTCCAGCTTGCGGTTGGACTTGGCGCTTGCCGTCGTGCTTTCGGTGATTTTGATGGTGATCGTGTCGCCGACGTAGCGGGCGCGCCGATCCTCGAACAGCGGCCGGCCCTGGCCGGCCTGCCAGATGGCGCCGTTGGCGGCCATCGTCAGCGGCCGCTCGGCCGGGCGTACCGACATCGGCTGATGAATATTGGTCGGCGGGACCGAGGTACACCCGGCACTGACGACGAGGGCAAGCAGGGCGAGACGTTTCATGACATCACCTCAAAGCTGCGTCAGGCGACCAAGCATGGCATCGGAGGTGGACACCACCTTGGAGTTGAGTTCGTAGGCCCGCTGGGTCTGGATCATGGTCACCAGCTCTTCGGCGACATTGACGTTGGACGTCTCGACATAGAGTTGATTGGTGGTACCAGCACCGTTGGTGCCCGGGGCGTTCGGCGTCGGCGTACCGCTGGCCGCGGTCTCCAGGAACAGGTTCTGACCCATGCTCTGCAGGCCAGCCGGATTGATGAAGGTGGCTAGCTGGATGGCACCGATCTCGGTCGAGCCGGCGACACCGGCCTGGGTCACCGAGACGGTGCCATCCTGACCGATGGAGACGGTCAACGAATCCGCCGGAATGGTGATGTTGGGTTGCAGCGGATAACCTTCGGAGGTGACGATCTGGCCCTGATTGTCCTTCTGGAAGGAACCATCACGGGTATAGCCGGTAGTGCCGTCGGGCAGCAGAATCTGGAAGAAGCCACTGCCATTGATGGCGACGTCGAGCGGATTATCGGTCTTCTGCAGATTGCCCTGGGTGTGGATGCGGGATGTCGCCACTGGCCGGGCGCCGGTACCCAGTTGCAGGCCAGTCGGCAGGTTCGTCTGCTGCGACGACTGGGCGCCGGGCTGACGCATCGTCTGGTAAAGCAGATCCTCGAAGACGGCGCGCGAGCGCTTGAAACCGTTGGTACTGACGTTGGCCAGGTTGTTCGAGATGACGTCGAGCTGGGTCTGCTGGGCGTCAAGTCCGGTACGGGCAATCCACAGGGAACGGATCATGGTGTTTTCCTATCAGGCATTCAGCGACAGCAGCTGATCAGCTCGCTGGGCATTGGTATCGGCGGTCTGCAGCATCTTGATCTGCATCTCGAACTGGCGCGACAGGCTGATCAGGTTGACCATCGCATCGGTGACATTGACGTTGCTGCCTTCCAGCGTGCCCGGGGCCAGCCGGACGTTTTCATCAACCGGCGCCGGCTGCCCGCCGCGCAGGCGGAAGAGACCGTCGGCGCCGCGCACCAGATCGCCTTCCGGCGGATTGACCAGCTTGATGCGACCGAGGGCGTTGACGTTGTTTGGTGTGCCGAAGGTGGCGATGACCGACACCGTGCCATCGGCCGCGATTTCGATGTTGTTGTCCGGCGGAATGTTGATCGCCCCGCCGTCGCCGGCCACCGTCTGGCCGCCCTTGGTCTGCAGGATGCCGGTAACGTCCACCTGCAAGCCGCCGGCGCGCGTGTAAGCCTCGCTGCCATCCGGCATTTGCAGGGCGATCCAGCCCTTGCCCTGGACGGCGACGTCGAGATTGTTGCCGGTAAACATCAGCGGCCCCTGATCGAGCACATCGCTGACCGAGGCATCGACGACGAAAGCGCGCGTCGGCATGCCCTCCCCCTGCACCGGCACGGCGCGGAAGCGATGCTCCTGCGCCTTGAAGCCGACAGTGCTGGCATTGGCCAGATTGTTCGCGGTGCCGGCCTGCTGCATGAACACATGCTTGGCGCCGGTCATCGCGGTGTAGATCAGACGGTCCATGGCAGCGGCTCAGTCAGGCGATCAGCGCAGGTTGACCAGGGTCTGCAGCACCTGGTCCTGCGTCTTGATCGACTGGGCATTGGCCTGGTAGTTGCGCTGCTGGGTGATCAGATTGACCAGCTCAGCAGTCAAGTCGACGTTCGATTCTTCCACCGTCGACGACGAGAGCACCCCCAGGCTGGAAGTATTCGGCGCGCCGACCAGGGCCGGCCCGGAATCGGAAGTCTCCGCCCATTGGTTGTTGCCCAACGACTGCAGGCCGTTCGGATTGGTGAAGTTGGCCAGCACCACCTGGCCCTGGGCAAAGGTCTGCCCATTGCTGTAGCGTCCCTGGATGATGCCGTCACTACCCACCGAGAGACCGATCAGGTTGCCGGCCGCGTAGCCATCCTGCTCCAGGCGATTGGTGCCGAAGTTGCTGCCGAACTGAGTCGTGCCGGTAAAATCGATCGGGAAGGTCTGCGAATCCAGCGCTCCGTTACCGGCCGGAAAACCCTGGCTCTGCATGGTGCCGAGGATATCAACGGTAACGCTCATCGGATTGCCCCCGATGATCTGGCCACCGGTATCAAATGTCAGAGTACCGATCGGTCCGCCGCCGGGCACAACGTTCTGGTTGGTCGTACCATCGACGTTGGAATACACCTCCCACTCGCCGGCATTCGCCGTCTTGCGGAAATAGAAGGTCATGGTATGCGGATTGCCCAGCGAGTCATAAATCGACAAGGCCGTTGAATAGTTGTACGTCTGCGGATCGGGGGTAAATGCCGTGGTATCGCCGGTGCCGTTACCATCAACCCAGGCCGATGGCGGAGGGCTCTGGCGAGAGTCAAGATTCAGATTGGCCTTGATGCCATTGAACGCGCTACTGGAATTCAGGCCGGTCGCCACCGGTGCCAGGTCGGAAGCCGATATCTGGATCGGCGCCGGAGTCGTCGGCGTGATGATGCCGGCCTGGGCAATGTAGCCAGTCAGCCTCATACCTTGATCGTTGATGATGAAGCCATTCTTGTCGAGATGGAACTGGCCGCTGCGCGTGTAGGTGGTGGCACCGTTCTGATCCATACGGAAGAAACCAGCACCATTGATCGAAATATCCAGCGGATTATTGGTCGAGGTGATGTTGCCCTGGGTGAATTGCTGCTGAATGGCCGATAGATTGACACCGATGCCGATCTGGCTGGCGCCGGCACCGCTCAAGGATGCCGCATAGACATCGGAGAAATGGGCAACCGACGCTTTATAGCCAACCGTGCTCGAGTTGGCGATGTTGTGGCTGGTTGAATCGATCGCCTTGGCGGCGGTATTCAGACCGCTCAGTGCTTGCTGGAATGCCATTTTCTTACCTCACTCAGAGAATTTGCTGAACATCCTTGAAAGCCACGTTGCCCATGGCCCCGAGATCCAGCAGGAAGCTGTTCTTGTCCCGAATAACAGCAGAAACCATGCCAATCTGCATGCCGCTGACGTCCACCTTTTTGCCGTTGGCTGTTGCATCGATGGCGAAGGTATAGGCACCGTCCGCCAAAACCTTGCCGTCTGCGTCCTTACCATCCCAGGCAAAGTAGGAACTTCCCGCTTCACGGGCGCCAAGATCCTGTGTCAGAACAAGCTTGCCACTCGAATCCTTTACATTCAGCACGACTCGGTCTGCCGGGCTGGCCAACTGCATGCCGCCAACCGCCAGCGAATTGGCCAGCGGCAAATTATTGCCGGCAACCATGACGTTCTTGCCGATCATTCCTGCCGCCTGCATCGCCTGCGCTTCGTTGTAGCCGGAAAGCAGCTGGCCGAGCGTGGCGTTCAGCCGCTCGATGCCATTGACCGTATTCAACTGCGCCAATTGGGTCGTCACCTGGGCGTTATCGAGCGGATTAAGCGGATCCTGATTCTTGATCTGCGCCATGAGCAGCGTCAGGAAACGATTCTCCATGTCGGCGGTGGTGCTTGTGGTGCCGCTGCTGCTCGCCGCCCCGCCGACCTTGTTGAACAGGTCGGCA
Organism: Betaproteobacteria bacterium UBA2293; assembly: GCA_002345845.1. Next base: position 22,247 of record DDWF01000031.1, read on the forward strand.
GCATTGGTCGAGGTCGCGTTATTGACGGTTGCCATAAAATCTCTCCTCTCGGTTAGCCCTGACCAATCTGCAGCGTGCGCAGCATCATGGCCTTGGCGGTATTCATGACCTCGACGTTCGTCTGATAGGAACGCGAGGCAGAAATCATGTTGGTCATTTCCTCGACCACATCGACATTGGAGAAGGCGACATAGCCCTTTTCGTCGGCAGCCGGATTCTTCGGGTCGTACACCATGCGCGGCGGCGCCGCGCTTTCGACAACCTGGCGCACCCGAACGCCCTTCGACATATCGCCGCTGTTGCCCATCGGCGTCGCTTCGAAGACGACCTGCTTGGCGCGATAAGGTTTGCCATCGGCGGAGACGATGCTGTCGGCGTTGGCGAGATTGGAGGCCACGGCATTCAGGCGCATGGACTGGGCGGTCATTGCGCTGGAGGAAACCTGGAAAACTGTCAGCAAGCTCATCGTTTTCCCCTTAGCTGTTGGCCGAAGCCATGGCGCTACGCAGGCCTTGGAACTTGTCACTGATCAAGCGGGTGAGAATCTGGTATTGCAAGGCGTTCTCTGTGATCTGGGCCCGCTCGACATCCATATCCACCGTATTGCCATCGACCGCCGATTGACTTTCCTTGCGGAACTGCAGTTCCGCCGCACCATGGCCGCCGCTGCCGGTCATGTGCGCCGATGAAGTCTGCGCCAAGCCAATGCCGCCCGCACTCTGGCGACCGGCCAGGGAATTCTGCATGGCCCGCGAGAAATCGAAATCGCGGGCCTGGTAATTCGGCGTATCGGCATTGGCAATATTGGAGGCCAGCACCTGGTGCCGTTGCGTGCGCAGGTTGAGCGCCTGACTGTAGACCGAAACGTGCTGGGCAATAGAGTTCATGAACAATGCTCCGAAATTTATGAAGGAAATAAAGCAGCCTTCGTGCCACGTACACAGGGGGCGACCAACCGCCCCCCTGCGCTCGCGGTTCAGGCACAATGCCGGGATGTTCTTGCGCTGTTTCCTTCTTCTCGTTGCGCTCATCGTTGGTCAGGCTGTCGCTGCCGAGGCCGATGTCGTCATCGACACGGCCGAGCGTTATGTCCGCCTGCAGACGCAGGGTCTGCCTGGCCAGGTGCGCATCACCATGGGTCGCCTCGACGTCGAACGCCTGCCCCCCTGTTCGGCACACGAGGCCTACGCTCCGCCCGGTAGCCGCCTGAGCGGCCGCACCCACATCGGCGTCCGCTGCCTCGGCCCGAATATCTGGAGCGTCCTGGTACCGGTACAAATTGCCGTAACCGGCAATTATGTCGTCACCACCCGCCCACTAGCCGCCGGTCAAATCGTCCAGCCCGGCGACGTGGCCACACTTTCCGGTGACATCGCCAGTCTGCCGACAGGCATCATCGCGACCCCCGAGCAGGCCGTCGGCAAGACCCTGCGCAACGCCCTGGCCGCCGGCCAGCCGCTGCGCGGTGACCAACTGGTGGCGCCGCTGGTTATCCGCCAGGGGCAGACCGTGCGCGTCATCTCGCGCGGCACGGGTTTTGCTGTGAGTAGCGAAGGTCGGGCACTGGGCAATGCCAATGAAGGACAAGTTGTGCAGGTCCGCATGGCGTCCGGGCAGACGATCAGCGGTATCGCTCTTGGCGACGGCAGCGTGGAAATCACTTTTTAGGCTAAAGTTTCAGCGACAGCAGCCGATAAACAGTTAAGCAGACAAAGTAGCGGGAAGTCATCATGAAGATCGACAGTTCATTCAAACCAACGACCACCGGGGCCCCCCCCAAGGCAGCAGCGCCGCAGCCGGCGCCTGCAGCCGCCGTCGCGAGCGAGGCGGTCAGCCTCAGTCCTCTGGCCGGCAGCCTGCGCAGTGGCGAAGCCATGCCGGTGAACACGGCGCGTGTCCAGGAAATCAAGCAGGCCATCGCCGAAGGCCGTTTCAAGATCAATCCGGAAGCAATTGCCGACCGGTTGATCGAGTCGGCGCGCGAACTGGTCAATAGCAACCGCCGCGAAGCCTGATGAGTGACATTGCCGCGATCACCGAGCACGAAGTCGCTCTGATCGCCCGTTTTGTCGAATTGCTCAAGGAAGAGCAGGACAGCCTGCGCAGCAGCGACCCCAGCCAGCTTCCCGAATTGGCTACAGCCAAGGCGGCCTTGGTCGAACAACTGAACGCCTTTGAGGACCAGCGTATTGCTGCGCTGGCCATGCCCGTTGGTGACAAGCCGCGAGTTGCCATGGAAAAGTGGCTGGCCGCCAACCCGGCCCAGCGCGCCGCCGCCCTCAACTGGACAAAATTGCTGGCGCTGGCCGACGAAGCTCGCCAGTTGCATCACGAGAATGCCGGACTGGTCGCCCTGCATCTGCAACGCACCCAGGAAGCATTGGCCATTCTCCATGGCCGTAGCGCCAGCGAAACGCTTTACGGGAGCAATGGCCAGGCAGCCACAGCGAGTGGCAGCCGCATCGTTGACTCGGCCTGAAGGCTGACTAAATAGCGCCGGCAGCAGCCTCGTCAGTTACCGGCAGCAGCGGACGAAACCTCGGTCGGTTCTTCCGGGCGGTTGGAATCGATCAGGATACTGACCCGCCGGTTGCGTGCCCGGCCCTCTACCGAGGTATTGGTTTCCACCGGTCGCGTCTCGCCATAACCGATGGCGGTCAAGCGTTCCGCCCCCACCCCACCGTCGTTGAACAGCCGCAACACAGTCGTTGCCCGCATGGCCGAAAGTTCCCAGTTGGACGGAAACTGTGGCGTGGCAATGGGAATGTTGTCGGTGTGTCCCTCGACGGTAATCGGAAAATCCGAGGCCGCCAGGACCGAGGCGATTGCCAGCATGGCGTTGATCGATTCCGGCTGCAGGCGTGCCTGACCAGGCTGGAACAGGATGCTGTCGTTGATCTCGATGGTCACCCCACGGCTGGTTTCGAGCAGCCTGACCTTGCCTTGGGCCACCAGTGGCTGCAGCGCGGCCATGATGTCGTCGGCGACGTTTTTCATCTTGCTGCGCTGTTCGACTTTCCGCTCTTCCCGTTTCTGTTCGGCGAGCTTGTCCGGCCGCAGAACCGGTCGCGGCGGCATCGGCAACGCCCCCTGGATGACCGCAATTGGCTGGCCGCCCGGCTCAGCGGTGGTGTTCTTGAAGGCATTCGTCAGGGCGTTGGAGAGCACCTTGTACTTACCTTCGTTGACCGACGAAATCGCATACATGACGACGAAGAAGGCAAACAGCAGGGTGATGAAGTCGGCGTACGAGACCAGCCAGCGCTCGTGGTTCTCGGGCTCTTCCTCGCGACGACGGCGGGCCATCAGAGCAGATATCCGCGCAGGCGACCCTCGATGATGCGGGGGTTGTCTCCCTGCGCGATGCCGACCAGTCCGTCGATCAGCATCTCGCGCGAGGCGACCATGCGGTTGATGTAGTACTTCAGTTTGCCGGCGATGGGCAGATAGATCAGATTGGCGAGGCCGACCCCATAAATCGTCGCCACGAAAGCGACGGCGATCCCCGCGCCGAGCTTGGTCGGATCGGAAAGATTCTCCATCACATGAATCAGGCCCATCACTGCCCCAAGAATGCCAATGGTCGGTGAATAGCCACCAGCCGCATCCCATATCTTGGCCGATTGTCGCCATTCATCCTCGAAGGTGTTGATTTCGACCTCAAGCAGTTCCCGGATGCGTTCGGGATCGGCACCGTCGACCAGCAACTGCAAGCCCTTGCGGGTGAATTCGTCCTTGATCGCTGGAATGTAGTTCTCCAGCACAAGCAGGCCTTCCCGCCGGGATACCTGACTCCACTTCAGGACCTGCTCGATCATGCCCTTCTGCTCGATGACCGGCGGCACCCACACCCACTTGGCCATCCTGATGCCACGCCGGAAAACATGAAAGGGACTTTGCAGCAGCACGGCACCCAGCGTGCCCCCGAGAACGATGAGCAGGGCCGTCGGCTGCACCAGCGAGCCGACGTGGCCGCCTTCAAGCACCTGGCCGCCGAGGATGGCGACGATGCCGAGCAACAAGCCGGCGAAGCTGATCTTATCCACTTGCCGCCCCCTTGCGTTTTTTCACCGCGGCCGGCAAGTTGCCGGCGATCTGCGCCCGCAGGCGGGCAATCGCCTGGCTGTGCAACTGGCAGACGCGCGATTCGGTGACCCCCATCACCTCGCCGATTTCGCGCAGATTGAGTTCCTGTTCGTAGTAGAGGCCCATCATCAGCTTTTCCCGCTCCGGCAGCCGATCGATCGCCGCCACCAGCGCCTGACGGACATCGCGATCTTCGAGGATGTTGGCTGGATCAGCATCGTCGTCGGTAAAGTGTCGCTCGAGAAAATCCTCGTCGCCGTCGCCAGCCAGGTCATCGAAGTAAACGATCTGATGACCCCGCGCCTCCTGCAGGGTGTGCTGGTAATCAGCCAACGTCAGGCCCAGTGCTTCGGCCAGTTCGCTTTCCGACGGTACCCGCCCCCGCTCGTGCTCCAGCTGACTGATCGCCGCCTCGATACGCCGCAACTCACGGCGCAGGCCTCGCGGCAGCCAGTCGTTCTCGCGCAGGCCATCGAGCATGGCACCACGCACGCGCTGCGAGGCATAGGTCTCGAACTGGGCGCCGAAGCCTTCCTGAAAGCGATCCATGGCATCAAGCAGACCAATCATGCCGTTCTGCACCAGATCATCGAACTGGACGCTGGCCGGCAAGCGGGCCATCAGATGATAGGCGATACGTTTCACCAGCGGCACGAAGCGCTGAACCAACTGTTCCCTGTCTGGCTGCCCGGCAGCGGTATACATCAAGCTCGCAATACGTTCGGGTTAATGCGTTGGCTCAAGTGTAGCAGTTGCTGGATGAAATACTCGACGCCACCGCCGCCGGCGTCATTGCCCTGCCAATAGAGCAGATCGGCTGCGATATCACGGAAAGCGGCGGCGGCCGGTGAATCCGGAGCCTGAACCAGTACCGGTCGACCAAGCTGGAAAGCCTGGCGCAGCGATTCGTCGAGCGGAATCGCGCCGGCGTACTCGAGGCGGGCGATGCCGCGCTGGGCGGCGACCTGGGCAATGTTCTCGTAGATCGAACGGGCATCCGGCTGACTGCGTACCTTGTTGACCAGGATGCGGAAATGGCGGCGGGCGAAAGCGTGACTGACCTTCTTGATCAAGGCATAAGCCTCGGTGATCGAGGCGCTGTTACCGGACAGCACCACCACCGCCTCCTGCGAGGCCAGGCCGAAGGGTGAGAAACCATTGGGATGGGCCATGCTGGCATCAACCAGAATGACATCGACCGGCCGCTCCAGTCCCGACATCGCATCGAGCAAGGTCTGCTGCTGGGGCAGGGACAAACGCCCCAGCTTCTTCACCGCCCGCGCAGCCGGCATGATGCGCAGACCGTGCATCGGCTGCAACAGCACCTGGGGCAGGCCAATTTCCCGTTGCACGACATTAAGCAGGTCATAGCGCGCCATCAGGCCAAAGGAAGAAGCGATGTCGTCACGCGAGGCATGCTCGTCGATGATCAGCACTTCCTTGCCCAGACGGGCCAAGGCGACGCCGATGTTGGCCACGGCGACGCTGCGTCCGACGCCCTCGCAACCGGCGACAAAGGTCACCACCTGCAATTGCTGGCCGCCGCCGAGCAGGCGACGCAGACCAGCGGCCTGATCGCTACGGAAATCAGCCACGGCGTCCACCAGCCGAGATCATCCCGGCGTTGGCCATCATCAACGCCGGCTCGACGCCGCTATGCTTGTGCGGCGAGCTTTCCGGCAGATCCTTGAAGGCGCGGTGCAGCAGATAGCCGCGATTGGGCAGATGCAGGTCTTCCGGCACCCGCTGACCGTTCGAGACATAGTGCAGACGCAGGCCGTGACGCATGATGACGTCGAGGGCTGTGGCCAGACTGGCCGCCTCGTCGATCTTGGTGAGGATGCAACCGGCAAGGTTTTCGCCCTGGTAGGCACGCACCACATCGTCGAGGGTGTCGCCGCGGGAGGTTGACGACAGCAGCAACAGGCGCTGGACATCGCAGCCGGCCAGCATGTCGGTCAGTTCGGGCACCAGCTTGTCCTTCTGGCTCATGCCCATGGTGTCGATCAGAACCATATGCTTGTGTTGAAGTTCGCGCAGCGTCTGCCGTAATTCCACGGCATCCTTCACCAGATAGACCGAGACACCGAGGATACGGCCGTAGATGCGCAACTGTTCGTGTGCGCCGATCCGGTAACCGTCGGTGGTCACCAGAGCCACCTTGCTCGGACCGTGGCGCAGCACGCAGCGGGCGGCCAGCTTGGCGGTGGTCGTCGTCTTGCCGACGCCGGTCGGCCCGACGAGGGCGTAAACACCGCCGCGATCGACGATATCGGCGTCGCTGCCGACGGTGAACAGGCAACGATCCGCCGCCCCCTTGACCCAGGCCATGGCCTGGACGCCATCCATTTCGACCGGCAGATCGCCCAGCATATCGCGGGCGAACTGGGGAGAGAATCCGGCATCGAGCATCTGACGCAGGACCTCGGTCTTTACCGGGGCGGTGCGGGCAGATTCGCCCCAGGCGAAACCGGCCAGATGCTGTTCGACGATCTTGCGCAGGGAACGGATTTCGTCCATGACTTCCATCGGCACGACTTCCGCCGGCGCCCTTTGCGGCGCTGGTTCAGCCGACGCGGCACGGGGCGGCGCAGTGGCTACGGGGGGCGGGGTCAGTGGCGCCGTGTTCGGACGACCGGCATCAAGATTGCGCAGGGCGTTGGTTTTCGGAATCCCCGCATTAACCGCACCAGCCGGGCGCGCTACCGCTGCTGGCGCCGCCTGGCGCTGTGCTGCAGCCAGCAGGCCGGGGATAGCATGGCGCTGAGGCGGCTGGCTAGCCTGGGCGCGAGCACTGCTGAGCGAGACACGATAATCGTCATCGCTATCGGCGCTTTGCCGATGATGCTCCGCTGACGGATGACTGTCGGCGACCGTGGTCGGCGCGATCATCGCCATATCGCGGGCAGCGACGGCCATGATTTCGACACCGCCGGGAATGCCACGATTGGACAGGATGATGGCGTCGTTGCCGAGCGTTTCCTTGACTTTACGCAAGGCATCCCGGGGATTGGCGGCGATGAATTTTTTGACGTTCATGTTTTACCTCCGATAACCGAGGTCACCTTGATGATTCGATTTTCCGGTACTTCGTTGTGGGCCAGCACCTTCAACTGAGTGACGGTACGGCGCAGGAATCGTGAAAGAAGCAGACGCAGGCTACCCGGAACCAGCAGTACGGCCGGCAGCCCCAGGCTTTCCTGGCGCTGGGCGGCGGCGGCCGTTTCGCGCACCAGGGTGTCGGCCAGCCCAGGCTCGAAACTGGTGTTCTCGCTGCCACCAGCGACCGCCTGAGCGAGCAAGCGCTCAAGCGACGGGTCGAGCGACATGACTTGCATTTCGCCGCTACCCGGGAACAGCTGCTGGACGATGGCCCGACCGAGAGCGTTGCGCACCTGGACCAGCAGGTCGTCGGCGATCTGCGTGCGGGTTGCATGATCGGCCAGGGTTTCGATGATGGTGCGCATGTCACGGATATGCACCCCCTCGTCGAGCAGGCTTTGCAGAACCTTCTGCAGGGTGCCCAGCGACAGGATCTTGGGCACCAGATCTTCGACCAGTTTCGGCATTTCCTTGCCCAGATGGTCGAGCAGTTGCTGGACTTCCTGGCGGCCGAGCAATTCGCCGGCATGGGTCAGGATCAGGTGGTTGAGGTGAGTGGCGACGACGGTCGAGGCATCGACCACCGTATAACCATAGGCCTGAGCCTTCTCGCGCTGACCCGCATCGATCCAGATGGCCGGCAGGCCGAAGGCTGGATCGACGGTTGCCGTGCCATTCAGCGTCCCGGCCACGCGTCCCGGATTGATCGCCAGCAACTGGCCGGCGTAGGCCTCGCCGGCGCCGACCTCGACCCCCTTGAGAAGGATGCGATAGGCGTTGGGCTTCAACTCCAGGTTGTCGCGAATGTGTACCGGCGACACCAGGAAGCCGACTTCCTGGGCAAATTTCTTGCGGATACCGCGAATACGGCGCAGCAGTTCGCCGTCCTGCGACTTGTCGACCAGGGGAATCAGGCGATAGCCGACTTCCAGACCAAGCACGTCGAGCGGCGCGACATCGTTCCAACTCGCCTCCACCGCTTCCGGCACCGCTGTTGGCGCCACTTTCACCGGCGGAATGGCGGCCAGGCGCTGCTCGCGCAGAGCCATGCGCCAGGCGAGATAGCCAGTACCGCCAGCCAGAAGGATGAATACCAGGTTGGGCATGCCCGGGATGATGCCGAGCAAGCCGATGATGGCCGCAGTGATGGCCATCGCCCTGGGGCTGCGGAAAATCTGGGTGACAACCTGCTCACCCACATTGCGGTCATCGGAAACGCGGGTGACCACCAGGCCAGCGGCAATCGAGATGATCAGCCCGGGGATCTGCGCCACCAGACCATCGCCAATGGTCAGCAAGGTGTAGGTCTTGGCCGCAGTGGCCAGCCCCATATCATGCAGGAACAGGCCGACGATCAGGCCGCCGACGAGATTGAGCAGCATGATGACGATACCGGCGATGGCGTCGCCACGAACGAATTTCGAGGCACCATCCATCGAACCGTAAAACTCCGATTCGCGCGAGATGTCCTGACGCCGTTGCCGTGCATCGTCTTCGCCGATCAGGCCGGCATTGAGATCGGCGTCGATCGCCATCTGCTTGCCGGGCA
>DDWF01000020.1:0-10717 GCA_002345845.1 Betaproteobacteria bacterium UBA2293
ACGAGACCATGATCGGCACCGGCTATCCGCGCCGGCTGAGCGCCGAACAGCTATCGATTCCCTCGCGGATCATGGCCATCGCCGACATCTTCGAAGCGCTGACCGCCTCCGACCGCCCCTACAAGTCGGCGAAGAAGCTGTCCGAGTGCATCAAGATCCTCAGCTTCTTCAAAAAGGATCGGCACATCGACCCCGACCTGTTCGACCTGTTCCTGACCTCTGGCGTCTATCGCCAGTACGCCGAGCGCTATCTCAAGCCGGAGCAGATCGACGCCGTCAATATCAGCCAGTACGTCGAGGTGCCGGCGGCCAGCGGCCGCTGACCATGGACAAGCCCGGCCGCCGCCCCTGGCTGCTGCTCCTGCCGCTGTTGCCGCTGTGCCTGGCGGCCGTGCTGCTGCTTGGCGGTGGCGACTGGCAGGCGGCGTTGCGCAACGCCTTGTTCGACCAGTATCAACGCTGGCATCCCCGACCCTACGCCGAAGTGCCGGTGCGCATCATCGACATCGACGAGGAAAGTCTGGCCCGCCTCGGCCAGTGGCCCTGGCCGCGCCAGCACCTTGCCAGGCTGGTCGATGCCCTGCAGGCAGCCGGTAGCGCCGCCATCGGCTTCGATGTGCTGTTCGCCGAAGCCGACCGCACTGCGCCGCAAGCGGTCGCCGACCTGTGGCAACTCGACGGGGCGCTGCGCCGGCAGGTGCTGGCGCTGCCGGATCACGACCAGCTGCTGGCCGATAGCCTGCGCCAGGCCGATGCCGTGCTCGGCTTCGCCCTGCTGCGCGCGCCGCCGGTCGCCGGCGGGCGCTTGCCGAGCAGCCGCGCGGCCATCGTCCATCTCGGCGAGCCGCAGTCGACCTGGCTGCATGCCTTCGCCAGCGCCGTGCCGGCGCTGCCGCTGCTCGATGCGGCGGCCAGTGGCCACGGTGCGCTGACCTTCGTGCCGGATGCCGACGGTGTCGTCCGCCGGGTGCCGCTGCTCCTTGCCGTGAACGGCCAGCCAGTACCCGGCCTGGCCGCCGAAACCCTGCGCGTGGCGCAGGCGGCGCCGACCCTGATGCTGCGTAGCGCCGGCCACCTGCAGGGCTTTACCGGGGCCGCCGACAATGCCGGCCTGGGCGAAGTACGTATCGGCGAATTCCGCATCCCGAGCACCGCCCAGGGCGAGTTGTGGGTGCATTACACCGGCCATCGTCCGCAGCGCAGCCTCGCCGCCTGGCGGATACTCGCCGGCGAGGTGGCGGCGGAGGAGCTGGCCGGTCGCATCCTGCTCGTCGGCAGCTCGGCGCAGGGGCTGATGGATCTGCGCTTCAGTCCGTTCGGTGTGATTCCCGGCGTTGAGGTTCATGCCCAGGCGCTGGAGCAGATCCTCAGCGGCCACTATCTGCAGCGCCCGGCTTGGGCGCGCGGCGGCGAACTGGCCTTCCTCGCCTTCGGCGGGTTGCTGGTCGGCCTGCTTGCCGTGCGTGCCCGCGCCCTGGTCGCCGCGCTAGTCAGCGCCGGACTGCTCGCCGTCGGCGCTGGCGGGGCCTGGTATGCCTTCAGGGCGCACGGCCTGTTGCTCGATGCGGCGCTGCCGGCGCTCGGTATCGTGCTCACCTTCATCGTCGGCAGCCTGGCCCACCATCGCGCCAGCGAACGCGAACAGCGCTGGATCAAAGAGGCCTTCGCCCGCTACGTCTCGCCCAACCGCGTCGCCCACCTGCTCGACCACCCGGAGGAGATGAACCTCGGCGGCGAGCGCCGCGAGTGCAGTTTCATCTTCACCGACCTGACCAGTTTCACCGGCATGATGGAGAACATGGACCCCGGCCAGGCGGTCGCCCTGCTCAACGACTATCTTGATCAGATGATCGCCATCGCCTTCGAGCACGAGGGCACGCTCGACCGCATCGTCGGTGATGCGGTGGCCATCATGTTCTCGGCGCCGGTGACTCAGCCCGACCATCGCCAGCGCGCGCTGGCCTGCGGGCTGGCCATGGATGCCTTCGCCCGGCGCTACGCCAGCGATCTGCAGGCGCGCGGCATTGCTTTCGGCCAGACTCGCCTCGGCATTCATGCCGGCGAAGTCATCGTCGGCAATTTCGGCGGCACGCACATCTTCGATTACCGCGCCCTCGGCGACCCGGTCAACACGGCGTCGCGCCTGGAAGCGGTCAACAAGCACCTCGGCACCCGCCTGTGCATCTCCGCGGCGATCCACGATGCCGCACCGGAGACACCGGTGCGGCCGGTCGGGCAACTGGTGCTCAAGGGCAAGTCGCGGCCGCTGGCGGTGTTCGAGCCGCTGGCCGCGGCGCTGCCGGGTTCGGCGCCGCTGGCCGACTACCTCGCCGCCTACGACAAGATGTGCCGCGGTGATGCCGATGCCGGCGTCTGCTTCGCCGCCCTGCAGGCCGAATGGCCCGGCGATCCGCTGGTCGACCTGCATTGCCGCCGGCTGCAATCCGGCGCCAGCGGCGAGCTGATCGTTATGGCAGAGAAGTAGCGACGGTCAGTTCCGCCGGTTCGAACAGCGAGCGGATGGTGACCCGGCGAATGGCCGGATTGTCCGGCACCGCATACAGCACGTCGCACATCATTTCCTCGAAGATGCCGCGCAGGCTGCGCGCGCCGGCCTTGTACTCGATCGCCAGGTCGGCGATCTGGCGGAAGACTTCGGGGGCGATCTGCAGGTCGACGCCGTCGGCCCGCAGCATGGCGGCGAACTGGCGGGCGATGGCGTTCTTCGGCTCGGTCATGATGCGCATCAGCATCTCCTGCGTCAGATCGTGCAGGCGGCTGACGATCGGCAGGCGGCCGGCGAACTCAGGGATCAGGCCGAATTCGAGCAGGTCGGTGGGCTTGATGCGGGCGTTCAGGCGTTCGAGGATCTGCCGGTCGTCATCGCCGGCGGCCGAGATGAAGCCGAAGCCGTGCGTCCGGTCGAGGATCTGCTCGAGGCCGACGAAGGCGCCGCCGCAGATGAAGAGGATTTGCGTGGTGTCGATATGGCGGCCGTCGCGCAGGCGTACCGGCGCCCCTTCCATGATTTTCAGCAGGGCATGCTGGACGCTTTCGCCGGAGGTGGCGCGGGCCGGGCCGCCGATGGCTTTCAGCTTGTCGATTTCGTCGATGAAGACGATGCCGCGCTGGGCGCGCTCAAGATCGCCGTCGGCGCGGTCGAGCAGGCGGTGCAGGATGGCTTCGATCTCGTCGCCGACGAACTGCGTCTGGGCCAGCGAGGTGGCGTCGGCGGTAACGAAGGGCAGCGCGAGGATGCGCGCCAGGGTTTCGCAGAGCAGGGTCTTGCCGGTGCCGGTGGGGCCGATCAGCAGGATGTTGCTCTTGCTCAGTTCGACGCTGTCGACGGTGCTCGCCGCCTGGCGGCGGAAGTGGGCATAGATGGCGACGGCCAGCGTTTTCTTGGCGGCGTCCTGGCCGATCACATGTTCGGACAGCCGGGCGACGATCTCGCTGGGTTTGAGCAGGCTGGACATCGGGGCACTCCTTGGGCGGGATGCCCCGATGCTATTCGTCTCAGCCCTTTTCGGGAAGGACGATATTGACTTCGAGAACTTCGTAATTGCCCTGCTTTTCCAGCGAGACGCGGATGTCTTCGGTGTTCACCTTGACGTACTTGGAGATCACGGCGATCAGTTCGCGTTGCAGGTCGGGCAGGAAATTGGCCGTGCTGGAGCCACCGTCGCGTTCGTGGGCGATGATCAGTTGCAGGCGTTCCTTGGCAACCTGGGCGGTTTTTGGCGGGTTGCCGAACAGTTTCTGGAGCCAGGACATGTCACTTGCCTCCGAACAGGCGCTTCAGCAGGCCCGGTTTGACGTAGTCGACGAAGCGCAACGGCTTGTCCTCGCCGAGGAAACGGGTGATGACGTCGTGGTAGGCCTCGGCGGCGTCGGTATCCTTCTGGTGGATCACCGGCGAACCCTGGTTGGAGGCCTGCAGGACTTCTTCCGATTCGGGAATGACGCCGATGATCGGCACCCGCAGGATTTCCTGGATGTCCTTGTACGACAGCATTTCGCCGGCTTCGACGCGGGTCGGGTTGTAGCGCGTGATCAGCAGGTGTTCCTTGACCGGTTCGCGGCCTTCGATGGCGCGCCGCGACTTGGCCTGGAGGATGCCGAGGATGCGGTCGGAGTCGCGCACCGAGGAGACTTCCGGATTGGTCACGACCAGCGCCTCGTCGGCGAAGGTCAGGGCCATCACGGCACCGGATTCGATGCCGGCCGGCGAGTCGCAGACGATGTAGTCGAAACCCTGGTGTTCCAGTTCCTTGAGCACCTTTTCGACACCTTCTTCGGTCAGCGCATCCTTGTCACGGGTTTGCGAGGCCGGCAGCACGTAGAGGTTGTCGGCGTGCTTGTCCTTGATCAGCGCCTGGGTCAGCGTCGCTTCGCCGTTGATGACGTTGATCAGGTCATAAACGACGCGGCGTTCACAACCCATGATCAGGTCGAGGTTTCGCAGGCCGACGTCGAAGTCGATGACGGCCGTCTTGAAGCCGCGCTGGGCGAGGCCGGTGGAGAAGCTGGCGCTGGTGGTGGTCTTGCCGACCCCGCCTTTGCCGGATGTAACGACGACGATTCTGGTCACGGTGAGTTCTCTTTGGGAAGTTATTGGATTGGGATAATTTTACCGGAGCGCCAGGGCAGTGACGTTCAGGCTGAGTGCGTCGCCTTCGCCGACCAGGGAAATGGTCGCCGGCTGACGGGCCAGTTCGGCCGGCACGCCGGCCTCGAAAGTACGGTACAGGCCGGCCACGGAAACCAGTTCCGCCTCCAGGCTGGTGGTGAAGATGCGCGCCGCCCTGTCGCCGGAAGCGCCGGCCAGGGCGCGGCCGCGCAGCGGGGCATAGACGTGGATGTTGCCGTCGGCGATGACTTCGGCGCCGGCGCTGACCATGGCGGTGACGATCAGGTCGCAGCCGCGGGCGTAGAAGCGCTGGCCGGAGCGTAGCGGCTTGTCGAGGGTGACGGTGCGCGGCGCTTCGGGCGCCGGCGGTGGGGGGGGCGGCGGCGCGACAGCGGTCGGGGCGGGCGCCGGCGGCGGTTCGGCGGCCGGTTTGGTGCGCGTCGGGCGGCTCAGGGCATCGGCGCCGACTTCCGGCAGGCCGGCGGCCGCAGCATCGGCGGCCAGCGCCGACGGCAGGCCCAGCGTGGCGATGGCGTTGAGGCCGGAGTTTTTCAGCAAGGCGCAGATTGCCGGCCAGTCTGCGTGCTCGGGCAGCGCCTCGGCCTGGCTGAAGTCGAGCACCGCCAGCTCGTTCTCGAAGAAGTCCGGGCTGTTGCCGGTCAGCTCCGCCAGGGCGGCGTGCAGGGCGGTCGGATCGGTGCTGCGCAGTTGTGTCTGGATGATCTTGAGCGTCGTGCCCTTGAACTGGATCGGTGAGTCTTTTGCCATGCTCGCTGCGTGTATTGCGAAGGCGGCGATTATCCCACAGGGTGTTGCCGGAAAATGGAATCTGCGTGTCGGCGTGGTGGCTGGCCTGCCACCCGACGATCAAGCCGCTGGCAGAGTTTTCGACTGAGCGCCGTTCACACCGGCGACAGGATCGCCGCGACCCGCCCCGGCTCGATGCGGATGTTGCGCAACAGCCAGCGGGCCGCCCGTTCCTGCTCGGAGCCGTCTTCTCGCAGCACATGGACCGGCTGGCTGCGGAAGTAGCTGCCCATCAGCTGGCTGACCGCCTGCAGCACCAGCGGTTCGGCCTCGCGTGCCAGGGCAGCCGAGGATAGTGAGCGGGCGACCGGCTGATCGAGGAAAAAGGCCTTGCTGCGGTCGTCATAGCGCAATCCCGAGGTGGCGACGACATCGACCGGTACCGCCGGCTGGCCGAGCAGGGCGATATGCAGCCGGGCGGCGATGGTCACCTGGCCCGCCGGTTCGCCGAGGCGGATGTGCGGGGCATCGCGCAGCGCGACGATGACCATGCCATTGCCGTAACTCTTTTGCAGCGCGCTGTTTTTTGCCACCTGGGCCTGGATGTCCGCCTCGGAGAAATAGATTTCGCGCTCAAGGAAACCGGCGCTCCAGGTTTGGCTGGCCGTGAACAGGGCCAGCGCGACGATCAGGGATTTCAGCATGGTCAGTCTCGGGTCAGGGTTGGCTATTTTCCATCCATTGGCGGCGAAAGTGCATCGGCGCCATGGCGATCCCGTTCATAAAGGCCAAGGAACCCGCTGCCGGGCGCCCGCCGTGAGCCGCTGGGGATGATCCAAAGAGAGTAAAATCGCGTCTTTGGCTGCCGGCGAAGACCTCGCCGGTGTCCCTGCCGCCATCTCCCGCTGGAACAGATCCCATGCTCCCAAAGCTCTCCACTTTCGCCGGCATTCAAGGCCCCGTCGTCACTATCGTCATGGACGGCTACGGCCTGCCGAAATCCGAAGCCGGCAGCGCCATCGCCGCCGCCCGCAAGCCGACCCTCGACCGCCTGTTCGCCAACTACCCGAACATCCGCCTGCAGGCGCACGGGACGGCGGTCGGCATGCCGTCGGACGACGACATGGGCAATTCGGAAGTCGGCCACAACGCCATCGGCGCCGGCCAGGTCTATAGCCAGGGCGCGGCGCTGGTTGCCGACGCCATCGCTTCCGGCGCCATCTGGCAGGGCGACGCCTGGCGCGAGATCGTCGCCGGTGCCAAGGCCGGCCGCGGAGTGATCCACTTCATCGGCCTGTTTTCCGACGGCAACGTGCATAGTCACATCGATCATCTGAAGGCGATGGTCGTCCAGGCCAGGGCCGAGGGTGTGCCGACGGTGCGCATCCACGCCCTGCTCGACGGCCGCGACGTGCCGGAAACCAGCGCGCTGGATTACGTGGTGCCCTTCGAGGCCTTTCTCGGCGAATTGTCGAGCGCCGGTTTCGATGCCCGCATCGCTTCCGGCGGTGGCCGCCAGTACATCACCATGGACCGTTACGACGCCAACTGGGCGATGGTCGACAAGGGCTGGCAGACGCATGTGCTCGGCCAAGGCCGGCAGTTCGCCAACGCCACCGCGGCGGTCAACGGTCTGCGCGCTGCCCATCCCGGCACCATCGACCAGGACCTGCCGGAATTCGTCATTGCCGATGACGGCAAGGCCATTGGCACCGTCGAGGATGGCGATGCGGTGGTCTTCTTCAACTTCCGCGGCGACCGCGCCATCGAGATCAGCCGTGCCTTCGAAGAAGCGGCTTTCGACAAGTTCGACCGGGTCCGCAGGCCGCAAGTCACCTACGCCGGCATGCTGCAGTACGACGGCGACCTGAAGCTGCCGGCGCGCTTCCTGGTCGCCCCGCCGGCGATCCGCAACACCATGGGCGAATGGTTCAGCCTGAGTGGCATTGCCCAGTTTGCCTGCTCGGAAACGCAGAAGTTCGGCCATGTCACCTATTTCTGGAACGGCAACCGCTCCGGCAAGTTCGCAGGGGAAACCTGGCAGGAAGTGCCGAGCGATGTCGTGCCTTTCGAGCAGCGGCCGTGGATGAAAGCCGCCGAGATCGCCGACGCGATGATCGCGGCGATCCAGTCCGGCCAGTACCGGACCCTGCGCTGCAATTTCGCCAACGGCGACATGGTCGGCCACACCGGCAACTTCCGCGCCGCAACGATGGCCATTGAGGCTGTCGACCTGTCGCTGGCCCGGGTGCTGGCGGCGGTCGATGCGGCCGGCGGCGTGGCGCTGATCACCGCCGATCACGGCAATGCCGACGAGATGTACGAGCTGGACAAGAAAACCAAGGCGCCGGCGCAGCACGCCGACGGTTCGTTCAAGGCGAAGACGGCGCATACGCTGAACCCGGTGCCGCTGATCCTCTACGACAATGTTTCCGGCGGCAAGCTGGGGTTGCAGCAGACGGCCAAGGCCGGCTTGTCGAACCTCGCGGCGACCACGGCCAATCTGCTCGGCTTCGCCAAGCACGAAGCCTGGGATGACAGCCTGCTGGAAATCCGCTGAGCCGATGAGCAAAGTCGGCGCCTGATGACTGGAAAGGGTTGCGCGTGCGCATCCTGACGCCGTCGGCCGAGCGCGTGCTGAGCAATCCGCTGGCCTTCGCCTGGCGGGTGCTGCGCGGTTTTGCCGCCAACCAGGGGCTGCTGCTGGCCGGCGCCATTGCCTATTACGCGCTGCTGTCGCTGGTACCGCTGCTGATCCTGTCGGTGCTGCTGCTGTCGCACCTGATGGACGAGGCGGTACTGATCGCCACCTTGAGCCACTATCTGGAGTGGCTGGTGCCCAGCCAGTCGGCCGCCCTGCTTGCCGATCTCGCCGGTTTCCTCGAAAAGCGGGCAGCGATCGGGGCGATCCTCCTGCTGTCGATGCTGTTCTTCAGTTCGCTGGCCTTTTCGGTGGTGGAAAAGGCCATGGCGGTGATCTTCGCCCATCGCGGCGTCGAGCGCCGGCGGCACTTTCTCGTCTCCTTCGTGCTGCCCTACAGCTTCGTGCTGCTTCTGGTCGTCCTGCTCCTGCTAGTCAGCGCCCTGGTCATCGCCCTGCAGACCCTGGCCGGGCAGAGCCTCTGGCTGTTCGGCCAGTTGTGGTCACTGAGCACCGTTTCCGGTTTGTCGCTGTACGGGCTTGGGCTGGCCGTCGAAACGCTGATCTTTGCTGCCCTCTACATGATCATGCCCTATGGCCGTACGCGCATCAGCCATGCGCTGATCGGCGGGCTGACCGCGGCGCTGCTCTGGGAAGTGACCCGCCATGTGCTGATCTGGTATTTCGCCACCTTGTCTACGGCGAG
Organism: Betaproteobacteria bacterium UBA2293; assembly: GCA_002345845.1. Next base: position 8,725 of record DDWF01000020.1, read on the forward strand.
CATTCTCTACGGCTCACTGACCACGTCTGTGGTCGTCCTGCTCAGCATGGAGGTCGCCGCGACCTTGCTCCTGCTCGGCGCCCAGGTCATTGCCGAGTACGAGCGGATCGGCTGCGAATAGGGCACCCGGCTGCTCACTGCGCCTCCTTGCCCAGGCTGCGTTGCCGGTAATGCTGCGGGGCCATGCCGGTCCAGGCGACGAAGGCGCGGTAGAAGGCTGAGGTGTCGGCGTAGCCGAGATCGGCAGCGACCGTGGCGATCGGGTCGCGGGTCTTGGCCAGGCGGGCCAGGGCCATATCACGGCGCAGCGCATCCTTGATCGCCCGGTAGCTGGAGCCTTCGTCTTCCAGCCGGCGATGCACGCTGCGTGGCGACAGGTGCAGGCGCTCGGCGATCTCGTCGAGGCTGGGCATGTCGGGAAGGGCGGCGCGCAGCAGGTCGCGGACGCGGATCACCATCTCCCGGTCGCGCCGGTAAAGCGTGGTGATCTTGCCCGGGGCGCCGTCGAGGAAGGTGGACAGTGCCGCTTCGTCGCGGCGGATCGGCAGTTCCAGCAGATTGGCCTGGAAGCTGGCGACCAGTGTGCCGGTGCCGCCGGGCACGGTCGGCGCGAAGCGCGAATCCTCGGTGAAGATCAACGCGTAGTCGGCGGCATGCACCGGCTTGCGGTAGGGAAAGATGACGCTGTCGAGCGCCAGGCCGCGCCCGGCCAGCCAGCAGGACAGGCCGTGCAGCAGGCGCAGCAGCCATTCGAAGGCGAAGACGCGGCCGGGGTCGTCGGGGTTGTCGGCCAGCCGGTTGCGCTCGGCGATGACCAGTTCGGCCCGGCCCTGCTGGCGGCGGACGGAGACGGCGAGGTCGGGCAGGACGATGCGCAGGAAACGGCTGGCCCGCTGCAGTGCCTCGGCCAGCGTCGGTGCGGCAATGCAGGCGCGGCAGAGGAATTCGAAGCTGCCGCAGCGCATCGGCTGGGAGAACAGGCCGAAGGCCTCGTCGTCCAGTTCGTGGTTGATGCGGTTGTAGAGCGCGGCATAGTGTTCGATCGGAATCCGGCTGGCGGAGTCTGCAATGTCGATCTCCGAGGCGGCCAGCAGCGGCCGCGGGTCGAGTTGCCGGCGCCGGATGCCGGCCAGCATGCCAGTAACAAATCCCATGGCAACAGTGGTTTGGCTGCGCGTGCCGGGGGCGGGGTTGTTGCGATGCAGCATCCGGAGCTTTCGTGAAGACGGTGCCAGGCAGTCTATCACCTTGGCGGGGTTTGCATGATAGACGTCATTCCGGGCAATGGCGGCGGCGGCAAAGGGGCATAAGATGGACGCCTTTCCTTTCCCCGATAAGGCAGGCGCCATGACCGACCTTTCTGTTGCCAAGAAGCTGTCCCCGTACAAGCCGAAGAACAAGGTGCGCTTTGTCACCGCTGCCTCGTTGTTCGACGGCCATGACGCCTCGATCAACATCATGCGTCGCATCCTGCAGTCGACCGGCTCGGAAGTGATCAACCTCGGCCACAACCGCTCGGTGCAGGAAATCGTCAATGCGGCGCTGCAGGAAGACGCTCAGGGCATCTGCATCACCTCCTACCAGGGCGGCCATGTCGAGTTCTTCAAGTACATGATTGACCTGCTGAAGGCCAACGGCGGCGAGAACATCAAGGTCTTCGGCGGCGGCGGTGGCGTCATCGTGCCGTCCGAGATCAGGGAACTGCACGAGTACGGTGTGAGCCGCATCTACGCCCCGGAAGACGGTGTGCACATGGGGCTGCAAGGCATGATCAACGAGGTCGTGCAGAACGCCGACTACGATATGGCCGACGCCGGCGTGCCCAGCGCCGAGCAGGTGCTGAATGGCCTCAAGGCTGGCGACAAGCGCCTGCTGGCGCGCGTCATCACGCTGCTCGAGAACGGTTCGGCGCCGGCGCTGAAGGAGCCGCTGCTGAAGGCGGCCGCTGAACTGACCGTGCCGGTGCTCGGCATCACCGGCACCGGCGGCGCCG
>DDWF01000020.1:10772-10939 GCA_002345845.1 Betaproteobacteria bacterium UBA2293
CATCCGCATGAACGCCATCGAGCATCCGAACATCTTCATGCGCTCGCTGGCCACCCGCGACACCGGCAGCGAGATTTCCGCCGCCCTGCCCGAAGTCATCGCCGCCTGCCAGCTGGCTGGTTTCGACCTGGTCATCGTTGAAACCTCGGGCATCGGCCAGGGCAATG
>DDWF01000243.1 GCA_002345845.1 Betaproteobacteria bacterium UBA2293
CCGAAACTGAGTTGAGGCGCCACTGACCCGGTAAAACTTCTGGATTGTGACCTTAAGGGCGCCGAGGGGTTTGTACTGCTCCATATAGCGAAACGGCAACCCCCGGTCGAGATCGATAATCGACTGCACCGTCCCCTTGCCATGGGTGTTCTTGCCGCCAACGATCAACGCCCGACCGTAATCCTGCAGGACTCCGGCCAGAATCTCCGAGGACGAGGCACTGAACTGGTTGACAAGGATGATCAGCGGGCCACTGTAGAGGGGCTCACCATTATCAACCTCGTGGCTGCGAATGCTGCCGTCGCCGGCACGCACCTGAACCACCGGACCGGATTTCAAAAACAGGCCGGCGATATCGATGGCGTCGGGCAAGGCCCCGCCCCCGTCGTTGCGCAGATCGATAATCAGACCTTTGATGTTCTGTTTTTTCAGTGATTCGATTTCAGCACGGACATCGTCGGTCGCGTTACGCCCCTTTTTGAACATCCCGGTATTGGCAAAATCCCGATAAAAACTGGGGATCTTGATAAACCCGACCAACGGTTTCCCGTCGCCGCCAACGGTTGTTGACTTGACGAAGGTCTCGTCGATCTGCACCACATCGCGCGTAATCGCAATAACAACAATGCGGGCATCAGGCTTTTTCACCGTCAGTCGCACCTCGGTCCCCTTCTTGCCGCGAATCAGACTGACGGCGTCGCGCAGACCCATATCGGTAACATCGACCGGATCGTCATCACCCTGAGCGACCTTGAGGATCAGGTCCTCGACTTCGAGATCACCCTGGCGGGCAGCGGCGCTGCCCGGAATCACCCGCAAGACCTTGATATAGCCGCCCTCTTCCTGCAGAGTCGCACCAATCCCTTCCAGCGAGCCGCGCATGGTGATGTCAAAATCTTCCTTGGCCGTCGGCGGCATATAGGAGGTGTGAGGATCATAGGCACGTGCAATGTCGTCCAGATAGGCATTGAAGCGGTCCTGGACGCTGACCCGCTCAAGGCGCTGGAATAGATTGTCGTAGTTTTTCTGCACCTTCTCCCGGGCCAGCTTCTGCCGCTGCTCCGGAGTCCGGCTCTCGACCGGGTTTTCCTTGTTGTCGATGTTGCTCTTCTCTTCCTGCTCCAGTTCGACATACTGCGCCATAACCTGATAGGTCAGCGCCTGCCGCCAACGCTCACGAAATTCAGCTTCGGTCGCGGCAAAATCGACTTTTTCCGGGTCGGTCTCGTACATCTCGTGCCGGGTAAAGTCGAAGTCCTTGGCCAGCAGGGCGTTCACCATTTGTCGAGTGACCGTCAATCGTTCGCGCAGCAGGGTCTCGGCAACTTGTGGCAGTTGAATCTGGCCGGTCAGCAATTCATCATCGATTCGCTGGCGGAACCCGGCCAGAACCGCAATATCGGGCTTGGTCAGAAACCGCTTCTGGAAATCGAGCCCTTCCAGAAAGAGGGTGTACGCCGCCTCCGAAAGGGTATTGTCGATCGGTTTTTGGCTGTAGTGATAACGAGGCAAAGCCTCTTTGAGCATATAGCCAAGAAGCTTGGCCCGAGCCGGGTCGAGACCGGCTTCCGGCGCCGAGGCCGGCACAACGGTAACCAGCAGTAACAAAACAACCGGCAACAGGATGATGCGTGAAAGAATACGGCTCGACAGCATGTTTTTATCCGTTCGCTAGAACCCGGCCGCTAACCGCGACGGGCGGCGCAGGGCAGAAAAAGCCCCGCGCTAAAATGGGTCGATCGACCGCCTATTATTGCCCGAAAATGCATTGCTGACAATGTTATTGCCGTTTTTCCGGTGCGATTTTTGTGCAACAACCGGCACAAACCACTATTTAATGATACGCAACCGGGGCCCGTTGTCGCCAGCCGGTGCCGGACCCGACCCCTCCGGACCCGTCGGGGGTTCCGGATCAGGAGGACCGATATGTGGCAGGGTTCCGGTGCGCACCATGGTCTCGATACTGTCGGCAATGGTCAGGCACTGCTGCATGCAGACCTTGCGGGCCGGGCAGAGCGAGCAGTCGGCCTGACCGGCCGCCGCCCGCAGGGCGTGAATGACCAGATCGACACTCTCTATCTGGCTCAACGGGATAAAATGCATACAGCTCTCCGTTTGCAACGACCTTGACATCAAAGGGTTTTGCCGGCGACGGCGGCATACTGGCGCAGCTTATCCATCATCCGGGCGAAATCGGCCGGCCGCAACGATTGCGGCCCGTCGCTGGTCGCCACTTCCGGATGCGGGTGCACCTCGACAATCAGGCCGTCACAACCGGCAGCGACCGAAGCGTAACACATGGACGGCACCAGACTGGCGTGCCCGGTGGCGTGCGACGGATCAATCACCACCGGCAGATGGGTCTGTTCTTTAAGCACCGGCACCGCCGAGATGTCGAGGGTGTTTCGTGTCGCCGTCTCGAAAGTACGGATCCCGCGTTCACAGAGGATAACCTTCTGATTCCCCTCGCTCAGAATATACTCGGCGCTCATCAAAAACTCCTGAATGGTCGTCGCCATGCCGCGCTTGAGCAGGATCGGCTTGTCCAGTTGGCCGAGCATCTTGAGCAGAGCAAAGTTCTGCACGTTGCGCGCCCCAACCTGCATAATGTCGGCATAACGGGCGACCAGCTCGACATCGCGCGGATTCACCACTTCCGTAACAATCGGCAGTCCGGTTTCGTTGCGCGCCAGAGCGAGGAGTTTCAGACCATCTTCTTCCATCCCCTGGAACGAGTAGGGGCTGGTGCGCGGCTTGTAAGCGCCACCACGCAGCACCTGCGCCCCGGCCGCTTTCACCGCATGCGCCGTCTCCAGAATCTGCGCTTCGCTCTCCACCGAGCACGGCCCGGCCATCATGATCAGACGGTCACCACCTATGGACAGACCCGGGGCAATCTCCACCGCACTCGGCTCCGGACTGACTTCCCGACTGGCGAGTTTGTACGGCTTGAGAATCGGAACAACATTTTCGACCCCCGGAAGCGATTCCAGTGCCTGCAGAACCGACTTGCCGCGTTCGTCACCAACTGCGCCGATGACATTGCGTGTCTCACCATGAATAACGTGCGGCTTGTAACCAAGTTCACGAATCCGCTTTTTGACTTCGGCCAGCTGTTCCTTGTCGGCCCCTTTGTGCATGACGATGACCATGTGGCGCTCTCCCTTTGTCGGATCGATACATGTGCTGTTGAATAAAAGCAGGCCCCGGAATCTAACGTTCCCGTGGCCTGTTCATGATCGATCCAGAAAATGAAAAACCACGGTGACTCCCGAATGAGTCTGCCCGTGGTTGCATCGCTTGGTGTCGTATTGCGTTATCCTGACAAGCGCTCTCCCCGGACAGACGGTCGAAACCAGAAACCGAATCCGAAAAAGAAGGAAAAAACGCTAAAAAAAAGCGGGTAACGCATCGATATCTCCGAATCATGAACACAAGTGAATGCACGTTATCAGAGCTCTGAACGAAATGCAACTCCCCAATGCACCCTCGCCGGCCACAGACAAGAAAAGGGCTTGACACCTGCAGGCACTTTCGCTATAAACGGACGTTCCATTTGCCCAGGTAGCTCAGTCGGTAGAGCAGAGGACTGAAAATCCTCGTGTCGGCGGTTCGATTCCGTCCCTGGGCACCACTTAGAATCAAAGGGTTATGCCAATCTCTGGCATAACCCTTTTCGTTTCCACACCAAGCGGCTTAACCCCCACCAGCACCCTGGCGGATTCCGTTACGCATCATTCGTCGCAATACGTCGCGATAATCTGCGCAATCTCATCCTCGGACAACTCCGGCATGACAAAACAGCCGGTCGCATCGCGCTCAACTTCGGTAATCCCCGGGAACCTCCGCTCCATATCCTTCAGTTCCTGGGATTGACGTACAACCGTTTTGAGCAGACGTCGATTCTCCTCCTCCAGCTCGTATTTCTCAACTGCGGACCGGAGCGCCAGGACGATTTCGGCATCATTCCAGGGTTTGGTAAAGAAACGGTAAATTTCTCCGCTGTTGACCGCCTTCATCGTCGACTCGATGCTGGCATGACCGGTCAGCATGATGCGAATGATCGCCGGATACCGCTCCTTAACCTGCGAAAGGAACTCAGCCCCTCCCATGCCCGGCATGCGTTCGTCAGAGACAATGACCCTGACCTGTTTATGTTCCAGAGCTTCAAGCCCCAGTTCCCCGCTGGTCGCCGTCAAAATTTCGTACGGCTCATCCATCAGGGCCCTCTGTAGCGCAGAGAGGACATTCGGCTCGTCGTCAACAAGCAAAATACAATGGTCCATGATCACCTCACCTTGAATTCGTTTCATTCTCTATGGTTTACCCTGATCCTGGTCCGGAGCAACGGGCACATCCGGTTCGACATAAAGCAGTGGAAACGTCTGCATCTTTTCGCGAAAAATGGCCACATAGTGCGGATCGAGCTGTGTGCCCGCGACTGAATCGATAATATCCAGCGCCTCGTCGGCAGAAAACGGTGCCCGGTAGGGCCGGCGCGAGGTCAAGGCATCAAAGACATCGGCGACGGCGACCATGCGCGCTTCCAGGGGGATCGCCTCACCGGCCAGCCCGGTCGGGTAGCCGTTGCCGTCGTAGCGTTCATGGTGATAAAGAATGATATTGGCTACGGCGCGTGGCAGATTCGCCAGGCGGGCCAGCTCCGCCCCCCAGAGGCAGTGCTTCTTCACCGTGTCGTAATCGTCCTCATCCAGATGTGAAGGCTTGTTCAGAATCATCTCCGAGACCCCGATCTTGCCGCAGTCGTGCAGCCAGCTGCCATGACGGATGTCGGACAGCTGCGACTCAGGCACGTTGATTTCACGCGCCATAAGCAGAGCATATTCCGCCACCCGATCACAATGGCCGCGTGTATAGGGGTCTTTTAACTCGATCGCCTGGGCGATCGACAGCATGACACCCTCATCCCCTTCGCGCAATTGCTTGACGATTCGGTAACGCTGTAACGCCTCTTCAACAATCCCGATCAATATCGCATTGTCCCAGGGTTTCAGGACAAAGCGAAAAACCTCACCGAGATTAATGGCGGCAATCGCCGTATCGAGGCTGGCATGCCCCGTCAGCATGATGCGAACGGTGTCGGGCGACACCTCCTTGGCACAGCGCAACACCTCGAGGCCACTGATTCCGGGCATCATATTGTCGGTTATAACAACGGCGACGTCCCCCCGCGAGAGGAGCTCCAATCCGTAACGGGGGTCGCTCGCCGTCAGAACAGACAGGTCGTGATCGACAAACACACGCTCGATCGCCGCAAGGATATGCGGTTCGTCATCAATGACCAGCAAGCGTTCTGTCATACGCTACACTTTCTCAAGCAGATCAGGCTGGAATCGATCAAGCAGGAACAACAGTGAGCGGCAAGGTGATCGTAAATGTGGTCCCTTTGCCCACTTCGCTCTGCANNTTCCCCCGTCAGCCCGTACAGTTGATAGATCAGCGCATCGATCGCCGATTGGTGGTTCGGCTTGAACAAAAGATCCATCAAAGTTCAAGTGTTTCCGCCCTACAGCTCAATGGTGAAGATTGTCCCTTTGCCCACTTCGCTCTGCACCGTAATCTCGCCACCATGCTTCTTGATAATATCGTAGCTGATACTGAGGCCGAGTCCAGTCCCCTTGCCGACTTCTTTGGTGGTGAAAAACGGTTCAAAAATCCGGGCGCGATGGGATTCTTCAATTCCACAGCCGGTGTCTGCGATGGTGATGGTTGCCGACGTGCCATCACTACGGGTCGCAACCGTAATCCGACCCTGTTTATCGATGGCATGGCTGGCATTAACCAGCAAATTCATAAAAACCTGGCTCAGTTTCTGCGGATAGCAATCGATCTCCGGCAACTGGGAAAACTCCCGAATCAGTTCAACTTTGTATTTCAATTCATTCCAGACAATATTGATGGCCGTTTCGATACAGGCGTTCAGATCCGAGCGCTTGAGGTCCTCGTGATCCGTCCGTGAAAAAACCTTCAGGTCGGAGACAATTCTTGCGACGCGATTGGTCCCGTCGAGGGACTCGGCCACCAGCGAGCTGATATCCTTCACCACATGATCGATGCGCAAGTCTGCCCGCAACGTATCGAGCTTCTTGATCGCCTCCGGTGGTGCATGCTGGATGAGCAGCTGAGACAATTCGGACTGAAACTTGACCAGTCGCTCGGCATATTTACCAAGAGTTCCGAGATTGCTGGTGACAAAACCGATCGGGTTGTTGATTTCATGGGCAACCCCGGCCGCGAGCTGGCCGATGGAGGCCATTTTTTCCGCTTGCAGCAGCTGGCTCTGCGCCTCCGCCAGTTGCTGATTGAGCTGCCGGACCTGGGCCAGGTTCGCTTGAAGTTCCGCTTCCTGGCGCTTGCGTTCCTTCAGTTCGGCATCGAGCCGCTGGTTGGCCTCAAGAAGACTGGCCGTGCGGCTGGCCACTTGCTGCTCGAGCTTTTCCCCGTGCTCGTGCAGGGCACGGTCGCGCGCCTGGACGTGATCGAGCATGGCGTTGAAATTGCCAGCCAATTCGGCGATCTCGCTCGGCCCGTCGACCGGCACGCGCTGTGACAGTCCGGCCGGATCGGCGGCAATTTCCCGCATCGTCTGCATGGTCGCCTGCAATGGCCGGGTAATGCCGCGGGCAATGACTGCAGCAAGCAGCAGCAGGGCGCCACCGATGCCCAGCAGGATCAGCAGGTTCCACGTCGCCTGCCGGTAGACGATGGCATCGATGTCGTCCACAAAAATACCCGAGCCGACCGTCCAGCCCCAGCCATCGAAGCGCTTGACGTAGGAAAGCTTGGGCAGGGCAGGGCCGCCGGCGCCGTCAGGCTGCTGGTTGCGTTCCCACATGTAAGTCACGTACCCGTGACCCTGTTGTGCAGTAGCGGCGGCAAAGGCCTCGGTCAGATTGGTCAGGCCGTCGGTGCTGACGAATGGCCCCGTTGTTCCCGTGCGCACGGCGGTCGCCCGGTTGTAGCGCTCGCCGAGCAAGGGCTGGCCCTCGAGTGCCGGAATGATCGGGTGCATCAGCATGCGCGCCGGCACCTGGTCGTCGTTGATCCAGAAATAGTTATCGCCGTTGTAGCGCATCGCCCTGATCGAGCTCATCGCCGCCGCCTGGGCTGAACTCCGGCTCAAGGTGCCGTTCGCCTCAAGCCTGGCGTAATGGGCGAGCACCCCATGGGCGCTTTCCACCAATTGCCGGATCGCCACTTCCTTTTCCTGCTGCAAGGCGTTGCGCAGCATGACGACATCAACCACACCGGCGAGCAGGATGCTGCCGGTGAAGATTAGGACGATGCTGTGGATACGGGAACGCAGACTGAGGTGGTGCACGATGAAGCGGGAGTATTGGTTATCGGCTATGACGAAAGTAGTATCCGCCTTTGGCCCGCCGTGCGCAAATTGCCTGCCGTGACTGGCGCCGGTCAGTTCCCCGCGTTGTGGAGTAGTTCCTCGATGAAAACGAAGACCTCAGACTGAACGCTCAAGGTGTACCGCTTCCGGCGGTTTTTCGACAGCACGCCGTCGACCTGCAAGAGCAAAGTGATCAGCGCATGCAGGTCGTTGTCGCGGACAACCTATTTCGCGTTCACGGCACCAGATTTTGTTTTCCCCCAGCGCTTTTCCAGCGCCCCCGTTGCCGCCGCCTTCAAGAGCTTTTGAAAGCTCGGACACTCGACATGGCTTGGCGCCGGGCAAGCTGCGGCATGTCGCAGCCCACTGCTCATTGCCCTCAAGCGTTTGATCAGCGCATCAATTTCGTCGGCCTTCGCTGCCAGTAATTGCCTGTCGATATTGGGCGGTCCGTAAGGCGAGAGCATCGATCGAATTTCATCGAGCGCCAGCCCCGCCGCTTGGCCAAGGGCAATCAAGGCCAGCTGATCAAGCACGCTTGGAGCGTAGCGGCGCCGCTCTCCTTTTTCACGAACCGAGGTAATGAGTCCCTTTTGTTCGTAATAGCGCAGGGCCGATGAAGGTATCCCCGTCTGTTTACTGACTTCAGAAATATCCATCAAAACACCCCTTGACTTGAAGTCGACTTCAACTTCTAGAGTGCACTCCAGAGTCTTGTTCGTCAACGTTCAAAGGAGTGCGTCATGGCATCAATTGAAGAAATCACGAGGATCGTCCTCATCGGGTGCGGAGCCACTTTGGTCATGGATATCTGGCTGGTGTTCCTGAAACGGATCGGTGTGCAGACCCTGAATTTCGCCTTCATCGGGCGTTGGGTCGGGCATTTGTTCCATGGCCGGATTGCGCATGCATCAATCGGCAAGGCATCGCCTGTCGTCCATGAAACCGCGTTTGGCTGGATCACCCATTACGCCGTGGGCATTGCCTTCGCGTTCCTGCTGATCAGTATTTCCGGTGTCGCGTGGACCAGGGCGCCGTCGCTCGGCATAGCGCTGCTGGTGGGCGTATGCACAGTGGCATTCCCGCTGCTGGTCATGCAACCAGCGATGGGGCTGGGCGTGGCCGCCTCAAGGACACCCAGCCCAATCAAGAACTGCAGCAGAAGCCTGATCAACCACAGCGTTTTTGGCCTTGGCCTTTTCCTGTCGGCTTACATCATCGAATGGATTTCTCGATGAACGCCTATTCCCCAACGAAGAAATCCAATTCTCCCGGAGTCAGTGAAATGAAAAAACTAGCCGTCATCTACCACAGCGCCCATGGCCATACCGAGCATATTGCCCAGCATATCGCCGAGGGAGCACGAGACATCCCTGATACCGAAGTTCATCTCGTCAGGGCCGAGGAACTGACCTCGCAGCCCAACAATCTGCTTGAGTTCGATGGCTTGCTCCTCGGCTCACCAACCTATCTGGGCGGTGTTTCGGGGACCTTCAAGAATTTCATGGATTCGACTGGCGGGCTGTGGCGCACGCAGCAACTCAAGGGGAAACTAGCCGCCGGCTTTACTGTTTCTTCACTTCCGGCCGGTGACAAGCAGTCGACATTGATTTCCTTGTTCACCTTCTGCATGCAGCACGGAATGCTGTGGAGCGGCAATCCCATCCTCCCGGAGCAACATCGCGGCGTTCCCTATGACGAAGCCGCTAACCGCCTGGGCTCATGGTCCGGCTTGATGGCTCAGGCCGGACATTCGTCGGCTGCTGACGCCTTTGTTGCTGGCGACATCAAGACAGCCAGGATGTTTGGTCGCAACTTTGCCGAGACGGCCCGCCGCATGACAAACGCAACGCAAAACTGATCAGGAGAAACCTCATGATTCCCAAAAAATATGGGCCTGTTTTATTCAGCCTGCTGCTTTCCGGAATGATGTCGCTCCTGGTTTCCGGGATCGCCACGCTGCGTGCTGCCGGCCTGGTTGATGGCCTTCTCGATCTCTGGATGTCAGCCTGGATTACCGCTTGGCTGATCGCATTTCCAACAGTCATGCTGGTCGCCCCATTTACGCAGAAAATCGTCGGCACTCTGGTGACGAAAACTTAAGTGCCCGTGTAATTGCCAGAATATTGCGGTCGACCGCAATATTCTGGCAAAAACCTTCGCCGCTCAGTTCCTCGATGAAATCGAAGGCCTCAGACTGAACACTCGTATTCCGTGTTCACGGAAAGAAAAATCGAACTGATCGGCGTCTTCAAGCCTGTTGAGCTTGCTGGCGAATTCGAACCAATTTGAATCCGGTCCCTCACGCCCCAGGCTTGACCTGATCGTCCGCATCCGCTGCCAGTTGCGGCATCTGCTCAGCCTTTTCTTCGAGCGGCCGCCCCGGCACCCCGCAACGACCCCGCCGACAACTCCCCGGTGCGGCAATGTCAATGCCATCCTCGTTCATGTTCTTCAGCAGCAGATAGACCGCCGCCAGACCGGCGAGAAGGAGGACGAGGGCGATGAGGATGGAGAGCATGGTGGTGGTTTGGGAGGCGGCGGGGTTTGACTATATCGGTTTCGAAGGGATGGAGGACGCTCTTCGGCCAAAACGGCCGTTAGCCCAGAACACCGAATCGGGCAGGAATGCGCCGCGTACCGGCCATTCGACCTTGAATGGCCACGAATGACAGCTTTTCTATCTGGCCAATGCGTATTCTCGACCCACAGCGGACCTACGCGACATCCCGGCTTCTACGGCTGGTGACAGAGTAAACCGGCCGTTCATGGCGACTGCTCGACGGCAAGTCGTCGGCCAAAGCGTCCTGTCCGTGCTCTGCTTATGTGCGACCGCTCCCGCCCCGGAGCGCCACTTCCACCGCAAAGATCCGCAAGCCCCGATAGCCAAGTTTAAAGCCGACACCATGCAACTTTCCGCTTGAGTCGTGAGGACATTGTCGTTGTACTTGAGAACGTCCAGGTTGAAGGTTTCACGCGTGAATCGTTCGCTACGAATGCCCGCAGCTATCTCGTCACGCAGCGACGAACAGGTTACATTCCGTCAGAATTCAAGAATGTCGTTCGGTCGCCCGACATGAGTCCCTTCCAGTGCAGCGATCTGCGACTGCGCGTAAGCGACTGGGGATACACCGCTGAAGACAAGCCAGGATACAAGCTCAGGATCTGTCACGGACGTGAATCTAGCCATGTCAGCGAGGTTCTCCCGTGCGAGCGCTACACGCGTCAGATGCTTTTTGAGTTTGTCTGGTTTGCCTTTTATGTCATCGCCCTGGTACTCGGAGAGTTGGGAGGCGACTTCCGAGTAGTTTCGGGCAAGTGAAAGATCCTTGCATTCGACTATGAGTATCTGATTGCGGTCCGGACGCCAAACGAGAAGATCAATGTCGCCTGGGTTTGTTGGCAGGTTTCGCCTTAGGATTTCCGGAAAGCCAATGCCGCGCCGAACAGTCCATCCAGCGTTGCGGAGTTCCCTTTCCAGGGTCTTTTCGAACGTATGTCCTTCCCGAGCTTCCCCCAGCCAGTCGTCCCGCATCCCCTCCGTACGGAAAAACTCTCGTTTGAGGCGTCCCGTATGCGCCCCATCGAAGATGTACTGTAGGGATTTGCGCAGGAGCCCGGGCGCTACGATCACCAACGGATCATGGCTATCGTCCACCTTCAACAAGGGGCGGGCTGCAACTGATAGGCGTCGACCAAACCGCCAAGGATAGATGTCGGAAAGGTCAAACCCGTCTGGCACCGCATCCCACTTCGGACGCGTGCTGAGCACGAACTGGCCTAGGAGCGCGCCAGCAACGTTGTTGTCGAGCTCGGCCGACTTGCCTGCGACCTCCAGTTCGCTCCATTTCATCGCGAAAATCGCCGAGTTTTTCGCCATGCCGATTGAGTCGAGAGCATGGACAAAGCGTAAGCCGTCTTCGAGCGTAAAGCCCATCTCCGCGTTCCATAATGCACGGAAGGTCTCGGTATCATGATCGATCTTGGCGTCGTCAGCACAGTCTTCCTCGTCGGAAACGTCTTTCGTCGCGTCCGCCTTTGCGTAGTGCCGCTCGAATTGTGCCGCATGCGCTTCGAACTGCTCGTTGGTTGCCTTCGACAGCAGGGGTTCGAGCACCATCTCCCCGAGCTCGTCGCGGAAGAGGAGGTCACCCAGGGAAGAGATCCCGACTTCGGCAGACAGCGCGCCGAAGCGTACCGCGTCCGACATGCCGCCGATGCGAAAGAGAAGTGACGCACGTGCAAGAAGACGACCGAGCGCCATGTCAGAGGGCTCAATCCCACCAGTTGAGGGGCATACGCAGAGGGCCAGCTCGATGACTAGCCGGGAGGTCAGTGCTGCGCCGGCGTAACGTCCCAATTGGTTAGCAATCGTCTCCTCGACGCCGTCCTCCCCGGCATGCAGGCCGAGGACGGCAGCGGCTGTGCGGTGCCAGAGTTTCTCTTCGTTGCGGGCCTGTTCGCAGTTCTCAAGAAGACGTATGAGGGTCTTCTTGCGATCAAAACGGAGAAGCTCGTCCTGCATTTCATGGAGGAGCACATCAACGACGTCGTTGAGGAGCTTGCCAACCGCCATCTTGCCCTCGTACCGTGCAGGAGCATCGGCTGCAACCGCACGCCACCCTAGCTCGATCCGGGCCGCACCCGACTCGACGTTCTCGATGGTCAAAAGGCGGCTGGTCAGCGAACTGCGGACAAAGTCACTGAAGTCGAATGATTGCATGAGGTGGAAACTGCGCGCGGTGTCATTGGGAACCGCGATCTGCTCCACTGCGATCGCTTGGTCGCTCGGTGAGTCGAGTCGAAGAAGGGTCGCAAACGCGGCGCCGAGTGCACGCACAAGGGTACGTTCTGCACGGTTGTCCGGAGCGCGAAATCCGGCAAGGTACCCATCTTTGAGCACCACCCGAAACGCCCCCTGTTCACGGACACGCTCGAGTTGCCAGAAGGTATTCAGATCACGGGGAACTACCTCGCCCTCAAATCGGTGAATGTCGTCGCTGCCTGCAAAATGCAGGTAGACCTTTACTGACCTTCTGGTTGTCCGCTCATCCAACGTTTCCAATGCTTCGCCAATCCGCCCGATCCACGTGCGTACCATTTTGGCAAGTTCGATGAGGAGCCCGCGATCTTTCATGCTAGGGGCTTCAATAGTCACCCAGAGGTTATTCCGTCCCTCATACACACAGGTCAGACGTTGTGCCTCAAGGTCATCAATAGAGGCGTAGCACTTGCTTTCGCGTTCAGTCGGAAAGAAATCCTCCGCAGAGGGCCGCATCACCCGGTGCCATTTTCCACTGTTGTCTTTGGTTCGGTGTCGGTCATACCCAATGTCTGCCGCCATACGTACGTCACGGAGCAGATTCGTCGGAATCATCAGCATCAGCGGGCGCTCAGGCGTGATGCGACCTTCTGGTAACTGGTCGTGGGGAACCATGTGGCCGCCATTGCTGCGTACCCAGCCAAGAAGGTTGAGAATGCCGTTAACGTTGATGATTTTTACACCGGCTCGCTCAATTAACTGTTTCGCATCCTGCACACGCCAGAAGGCAAGAGGGGACATCTCAGACAGAGACCCTATGCGGACAAAGTCTGCACTAGACATCCACTCGAGTTGCCAACCCTCTGGCAATTGAGGCACCGTGCCGGCAAAGCCTGCCCCCCAGCCACAACCAACACGCACAACCATGCCGCGCTGGAAGCCGGGCTGGTTGGAAAGGTCAACGGCGGTCTTTACAACGCCGGCATCAAGGAAGTGCGCAGTCTCTTCGTCGAGCCGGAGCATGTTGCGGAAACCAGTGCTCTGGTGCTGCTCCATGGAGGGCAAGACGAACTGGAGCACCATAAGGTGGCCCACATCGACCGAGGAGACGGCGATTGCCGACTGGGTTGTGTTGTGCTGCCGCCAAGATAGCCGCAAACCGCCGCGGCCTCCGAAGACCGGCGTTTCGAAGAAGGTGCGCGCATGAGCATTGGCCAGTGCCCTGTCGAGGTTACTCAGCTCTCCAGTCTGCACGGCGAATGCAATCACCGCATGGCGAAGAGCGATGGAAAGAGCTGTGGGCAGCACGACGACAAGGCCCTCCCGTGTGCGTATAAGCGGTCGCTGCTCTAGCAGTCCCGCCCCGGGCTCCTGGTTTCCGAGGGTGGTGATCTTTGCGTGATCGAGAATGAAGAGAGCAAGGTCTGCGACTGCTATGTCCGCCGCTCGTAGCATGGCATTGGTAAACATGACACGTGAGCGGAGCACGCCCGCATCTTGGCCGCCGGTATCAAGCGAGTCTGGAGTGTCTTCACTACCTGGCTCGAAACGGTGGAGATTAGAGCGAGCACAGACGACATCCGATAGGCGAAGAAGCGCCTGTACAGCGCGTTTGAGCGGACGAAAGCGGCCGGTATCGGGCATGTCGAAGACAATGTCGACCATCAGTTGCGTATAAAAGCCTGCGGCCTCCCACACCCCTTCCAGGACGCGGTAATCGCCCCTCTCGTTCTCAACAAGAGAGACGAACACATCTTCTGCCGGGTCCTCCCAACTGACACACTTCGAGGCGCCTAAAGCTGCATGCCAGCGCCGCGTATCGTCGACTGTTGAAACCTGCCGGCCCTTGCAGTAAATGAGGGCAAGGGCAGCGAGAAACTCAAGTCGCAAGCACTCGGCCTGGTGCGCCGGTAGCGTGAGAAGGCTGGCGAGCAAAGCCACAGTACCATCCCGTTCGAAGCTGGCAAGTTCGACGACAAGTTCAGCGTTGTCCTTCGCGATATCCTCGAACGAGTGGTCCCAAGAGATCTGCTCGCTCATGATTCCAAGTTGAGCGTGCAAATCCGTCTGAAGGTGGCGCTCGTTCACGTGGGACTCCAAGAAAGATGATTACGCTAGCCCGATTTCACTTGAGGCGGAGATAGGAGAGTGGAGCAATTTAAAGTGAATCAGACGACTGCTCCTAGCTGCGGATAGCGGCCATTCTATTTCTTTAGCATCAACGACCGCAAAGGCCGAAAACCAGACCGAACATGCTGAAAACCCCCGAATATTGCGGTCGACCGCAATATTCAGGCAAAAACCGCCAGGGGCCAGGTTCAGCCTCCCCGCATCTTCCCCATCGCCAGATTGGCCGCCGCCGTCCGCGTTTCGACCCCGAGCTTTTCGTAAACATGCTCCAGGTGCTTGTTCACTGTGCGCGGGCTGCTGCCGAGGATGTCGCCGATGTCCTTGCTGGTCTTGCCCTGGACCACCCAGTAGAGCACTTCGGCTTCGCGCTGGGTGAGGCGGAAGGCGGCGATCAGGGATTCGACGGCGGAGGCGTCGTTTTCCTCGCGCAGGACGACCAGCCATTCATCGTCGCCGGTCTGGTCGTGGAAGGAGGCGAGCAGGCGGCGCTGGCCTTCGGCGACGAGCAGGGCAGCCGGTTCGCGCTGGTCGTGGTGGGCGGCGTTGGCGGCGGCGATCCAGGCGAGCAGTTCTTCGGGGGCGACGTGTTCCGGGTTGGCGAAGTAGTCGTTGAGCAGCTTGCGGGCCAGCGGTGTCTGCCAGACGATCTTGCCGTCGATGGCGCGGACGGCGACGGTGGCCTGGCCGAAGGCGTCGAGCGCGCTGCGCGCCTGCTTCATCTGGCGGGCGTTCTGCATGTGGGCGGCGATGCGCGCCAGGACTTCGGCCGGGCGGATCGGCTTGGTCACGTAGTCGGCGCCGCCGGCCTGGAAGGCGGCGACGACGTGCTCGGTTTCGGTGAGACCGGTCATGAAGACGATGGGGATGTGCTGCGTGCTGAAATCGGCCTTCAGCCGGCGGGCGACTTCGAAGCCGTCCATGCCGGGCATCAGCGCGTCGAGCAGGATGACGTCGGGCAGGCTCTGGCGGGCGCGCTGCAGCGCCGATTCGCCGTTGGTGGCGACGAGCACGGTGTAGCCGGTCTCATCGAGCGCATCGTGCAGTAGCGAGAGGTTTTCGGGGATGTCGTCCACGATCAGGACGATGTCGGAAATCGTGTCCCGGAAAGGGACTTCCTTCGGGGCGTGGTCAACTTGGTTCATGGAGATTTTGCAAACTGCCGCAGGGCTAGTTTTTCTTGGCGTTGCGCTCGCGCACGATGGGCGGCACGTATTTGACGGAAAACTGCCAGCCATCCGGCGTGGCTTTCAGCAGCAGCGATTTCGAGTTGGCACCGGGCTCGAAAACCGGCTCGGTGATGAGCATTTCGACGGCGCCGATACCTTTGATGACGCAGGCGCCAGGGAGCGTGACGAAGACCGATTCGGCGGCGACCAGGATGAACTGGCCGTCCTTGCTCTCGGAGCAGGACAACCCCTTGGGCACGCTCGCCGGATCGAGTTTCCAGGCGGCGCGCAGGGCGTCGAGGCCGTTGATCAGTTCGGCGGTGGTCTTGATCGCCAGACTCATTTCGATGGATTTCGTTTTCGCCATGCGCTTGCGCCTCCGTGGTGTCGCCGCGCCATTCTAGTTGCCAGCGTCGATCACGGCACGGTTTCTATGCTTTTCCGGCGAACAGTTCGATCTTGCGGGTCGGTCCGGAGATGATCAGCAGGTCGCCGGGCAAGATGCGGCTGCTTGGCGTAGCGTGCTGAAAATCTTCGTGGGCGCGCTTGATGCCGACCACGGTGACGCCGAATTTCTTGCGGATCATCGATTCGCCGAGCGTTTGCTGATGCGTGCTGGTAGGGGCGTGAATCCTGGCGATGGCAAAGCCGTCGTCGAATTCGATGAAATCCATCATCCGGCCGCTGATCAGATGCGCTACCCGCTCGCCCATGTTGGCTTCGGGATAGACCACGTGATGGGCGCCGATGCGTTCGGCGATCTGGCCGTGTTCGGCGGTCAGCGCCTTGACCCAGATATCCTTGATGCCGAGTTCGGTCAGCACCATCAGCGTCATCAGGCTGGCGGCGATGTCGGTGCCGATGCCGACGATGGCGTGCGTGAAGTCAGCCACGCCCAACTGGCGCATGATCGCGGTGTTGGTCGAGTCGGCCTGCACGGCGTGGGTCAGCAGGTCGGCCCATTCGCGCACCAGTTGTTCGTCGCGGTCGATGCCCATGACGTCGTGACCAAGGCGGACCAGCGACTGGCCGACGGCGCAGCCGAAACGGCCAAGGCCGATGACGACGATGCTGTCGCCCTTGGCAAAGGAAAATTGTTCGGTGAATAGTCTAGCCAACAATGGGATGCTCCTCGGGATAGCGGAAAGGCATGCGTCGTTCGCCCAGGGCCAGCGACGCGGCAAGGGTGATGGTGCCGACGCGGCCGACGTACATCAGCAGTGTCAGCATCAATTGGCCGAATGGCGGCAGGTCGGCGGTGATGCCGGTGGACAGGCCGACCGTGCCGAAGGCCGAGATCACCTCGAAGATCACCTTGTCGGTCGGCAGGTCGGTGCAGCGCAGGATGGCGATCGAGCCGAAAACGACCAGCGCGCTGCCAAGGACCAGGACGGTGATCGCCTGGCGCTGGGCGGAGGCGCTGACCCGTCGTCCGAAGGCTTCGCTGTCGCTGCGGCCGCGGATTTCGGCGATGACCAGCAGGGCCAGGATGGCCACGGTGGTGACCTTGACGCCGCCAGCCGTGCCGGCGCTGCCGCCGCCGACGAACATCAGGAAGTAGTGCAGCGCCCAGCTTTCGTGCGTCAGGGCGCCGATATCGACCGAGTTGAAACCGGCGGTGCGCGCGGAGACGGAGGCAAAGGCCGCCGACAGCAGTTTGTCGGCCAGCGTCATCGGCCCCAAGGTGGCCGGATTTTTCCATTCAAAGACCAGCAGCACGAGAAAGCCGCCGAGCAACAGGACAGCGCTGGCGAGCAGTGTCAGCTTGGTGTGCAGCGACCAGTGGCGGGAATCGCGGCGCTTGGCACGCAGGTCGTGCAGGACCGGAAAGCCGATGCCGCCGACGACGATGGCCATCATCACCGGCAGCAGGATCATCGCGTCGCTGGCATAACGCACCAGGCTGTCGGGGTGGATCGAGAAGCCGGCGTTGTTGAAGGCTGAAACGGCGTGGAACAGACCGCTCCAGGCTGCTTCGCCCCAGGGCAGGTCGTAGGCCAGGTGCAGCCGCAGCGTCAGCAGGAGGGTGACGGCCAGTTCCATGCCCAGCGTGACGCCGAAAACCAGCCGCGCAACGCTGCTGACGTCGCCCAGTCCGAGCGTATGTGTTTCAACCTGGCTGATCAGTTTCGAGCGCAGGCGCAGCGAGCGATTGACCATCAGGCCGAGCAGCGTCGCCGCCGTCATCATGCCAAAGCCGCCGATCTGGAACAGCGCCATGATCGTCCACTGGCCGAAGGTCGACCAATAGGTACCGGTGTCGACGACGACCAGTCCGGTAACGCAGACCGCCGACACGGCGGTGAACAAGGCGGTCAGCCAGGGGGCGGAGACACCGTCGGCTTGTGCCTGGGGCAGCATCAGCAGCAGCGTGCCGGCAACGATGGCCAGCAGGAACGCCAGGGCCACGCTCTGGCTGGGGTGGAGCAGGGATTTCATTCAGGGAACTCGCAGCGTGAGCAGACTGGCTCGGTAAGCACGTCAGCTCATTGTTCCAAGCGCGGCATAAAAATGTCGTAAAGAAATGCCCGCCGGTGCTACCACCGGACGGCCGCAAGGGCCTAACCGCGGAATGCCTTCAGCCAGTCGAACAGATGGTGTCGCGCCAGCGCGCGGGCGGTTCGCATTCAGCTTCAGTTCATCTGACCAGGGCTAAATTGCCCACCCTTTGCCGACCGCTCGCGCGGACAGCAGCTTTTCACTTAGCCGAGTCTTTGCATGAACAAACCTTTACCCCTGGCGATCGCCTTGTATTTTCTCGTTTGCAGTCAGGTAAGTGCTGCTACCAACCTGGAAGTGTCAGAAAGCCAGCGCCAGGCACTGGGAATCGAAACCCAGGTTGCGGGAACTGCTGTGACAGCGAATTCCCGCCTGCCGGCGCGGGTGGAAGTGCCGCCGGCGCAGATCCGCATCCTGGCTGCGCCGGTCGCCGGTCTGGTCGACATGCTAGCCGTGGTGCCTGGGGAGCTGGTACGCCGTGGCCAGGTACTGGCCCGCCTGAAGAGTCCGCAGGCGCTCGAATTGCAGCGCGATGTCCTGCAGTCGGCGGCGCAAGCGACCTTGTGGCGGCAGAATCTGCAGCGCGACGAGCAGCTGTTCGCCGAAGGTCTGATTGCCGAGTCCCGTCTGCAGGGCACGCGGGCGGCGGCCAGCCAGGCCTTCGCCCAACAGGCCGAGCGCAGCCGGGGTTTGCAGCTGGCCGGCGGGGCGCCGGGCAAGCTCGGCGACTCGCTGGCGCTGGTGGCCGCGATCGATGGCGTCGTGCTGGAGCAGGGCGTGCAACTTGGCCAGCGCGTCGAGGCGGCGACAACGATTTATCGGCTGGCGAGCCTGTCGCCGCTGTGGCTGGAAATTCAGGTACCGATGTCCGTCGCCGCGACTTTGCGCAAGGGCATGCCGCTGAAGGTGGTCAATCCGCCGTTGCCAGGCAAACTGGTGGCTATCGGTCGCTCCGTCGATCCGCTCAGCCAGAGTGTTCTGGTGCGCGGGGAAATTCACGCGGGCGCCGAACAGTTGATACCGGGACAGTTGCTTGAGGTTGAACTCGACAGTCAGGCCGGGCAGGGCGTCCAGTTGCCATCATCAGCCGTCGTCCGCCATGCCGGTTCAGCGCTGGTTTTCGTCGCCGGTGCAGCCCCGGGGAGTTTCGCCGCACGTACCGTCAGCATCGTCGGCCAGGGCGGCAATATGGTCCGGGTTGATGGCGTTCGCGCGGGCGAGGTGGTGGTCGTCAAGGGGGCCTCTGGACTGAAAGCCATGCTGGGCGAGAGCGGGGGCCAGTAATGCTTAGTGCACTGATCCGTTTTTCACTGACCCAGCGCCTGCTCATCCTGGTGTTGACGGCAGTGCTCGTCGGCGCCGGGATCGTGGCCTTTCGCGGACTGGCGATCGATGCCTTCCCGGATGTGTCGACGACCCAGGTCAAGATCATCCTGAAGGCGCCGGGCATGACGCCCGAGGAGGTGGAATCCCGCCTGGCCGTGCCGGTCGAGCAGGAGTTGCTCGGCATCCCCCGGCAACGGCTGCTGCGCTCGACGTCGAAATACGCCCTGACCGACATCACGCTGGATTTCGAGGATGGAACCGATATCTACTGGGCGCGCCAGCAAGTCGGCGAACGCCTGGCGGCGGCCATGGGCAATCTGCCGCCTGGGGCGACCGGCGGCATGGCGCCGATCACCACGCCACTCGGCGAAATGTTCATGTTCACCATCGAGGGCGATCTGCCGCTGGACGAGAAACGGGCCTTGCTCGACTGGGTGATTCGTCCGCAATTGCGGACCTTGCCCGGCGTCGCCGAAGTCAATAGTTTGGGCGGCAAGGTGCAGACCTACGAGGTGGTGCCCAATCCGCAGTTGCTGGCAGCGCGCGGCCTCGCCCTGGCCGATGTTGAAGCGGTGCTGGTGGCGAACAATCGCAACGATGGCGCCGGCCGGCTGACCGATGGCGAGGAATCGCTACTGGTCCGCGCTGAAGGGGCGATCGTCACGCTCGACGACGTGCGGGCCATCGTCGTGAAAACCTCCGGCGGGCAGATCGTCCGCATCGGCGACATCGCCGAGGTCCGCCTCGGGGCGCTGACCCGCTATGGCGCGGTGACGCGCAACGGCGAAGGCGAAGCGGTGCAGGGCCTGGTGCTCGGTTTGCGCGGCACCAACGCCCAGGCTGTGGTCGATGGTGTCAAGCAGCGGCTGGCGGAAATCGCCCCCAGTTTGCCCGAGGGTGTCCATATCGAAGCTTTCTACGACCGGGGAACGCTGGTCCAGCGGGCGGTCGGCACGGTATCGAAGGCCTTGCTCGAGGCCATCGTCCTGGTCGTCATCCTGCTGCTGGCCTTTCTCGGTAACCTGCGGGCGGCGCTGGTCGTCGCCCTGATGCTGCCGCTGTCGGCGCTGGCGACCTTCATCCTGATGCGGCTGTTCGGCCTGTCGGCCAATCTGATGAGCCTGGGTGGCCTGGCCATCGCCATCGGCATGCTGGTCGATGCCGCCGTGGTGGTTGTCGAGAACGTCGAAAGCCAGTTGTCCGAGGCGCCGGAGACGCTGCCGACCCTGCACCTGATTTTCCGGGCAGCCCGCGAGGTGGCCATGCCGGTCGCTTCGGGGATCGTCATCATCATCATCGTCTTTCTGCCACTGCTGACCCTGCAGGGTCTGGAGGGCAAGATGTTCGGGCCGGTGGCGCTGACCATCGTCTTCGCGCTGTCCTCGTCGCTGCTGCTGTCGCTGACCGTGGTGCCGGTGCTGGCGTCTTATCTGATTCAGCGGGGGATACATCACGATCCGTGGCTGGTCAGGGTTCTGGCCAAAGCCTACGACCGCGTCCTCGCTTCCGCTTTCAGCCATTCGCGCATCTACATCATCGCCGCCCTGGTCGCCTTGCTGGCTGCTGGCGGTGCCTTCCTGGTGCTCGGCAAAAGCTTCATGCCAACGATGGACGAGGGCGATCTCATCATGCAACTGGAAAAAATCCCCTCGATCGGTCTGGAGCAAACCATCGCCCTCGACCTGCGCGTCCAGCAAGCGATACTGGCCAAGGTGCCGGAGGTCAAGGCGATCGTCGCCCGGGCCGGTGCCGACGAACTCGGCCTCGACCCGATGGGGCTGAACCAGACCGATACCTTCATGGTGCTCAACCCGCGTTCCACCTGGCGCGAACCGGACCCGGCCTGGCTGGCCGATCAGTTGCGGGCGGTGATGAACGATTTTCCCGGCATCGGCTATTCCTTCACCCAGCCGATCGACATGCGGGTCTCGGAAATGCTGACCGGCGTCCGCGGTGACCTGGCGATCAAGGTCTACGGGCCCGATCTGGAACAGCTGAACCGGCTGGCCGGCGAAATAGAAAAAACGGTCAGCAAGATTCGCGGTGCCGAGGATACCTTCACCCTTAAGAATGACGGTGTCCAGTACCTGAAACTGGTCATCGACCGCATGGCAGCCGGGCGTGTCGGACTCAACGTCGATAGCATCCAGAATGACCTGAAGGCCTTGCTGGAAGGCCGCAACGTCGGCACGGTGATCGACGCCGGACGGCGGATCCCGGTGGTCCTGCGCGGCCCGGACAGCTTGCAGGACTCGCCAGCCGATTTTGCCGACCTGCGCATTTCACTGCCGGACGGCGGCAGCATTCCGCTCGCCAGCGTCGCCCGCATCGAGCGCATCGATGGTCCGGTCAAGGTGGATCGCGAGAATGCCCAGCGCTACGTGGTTGTCCAGTCCAACGTTCGGGATCGCGACCTGGTCGGCTTCGTCGACGAGGCCAAGGCCAGCGTGGCCAGCGAGGTCACCTTGCCGCCCGGTTACCGTCTGGCCTGGGGTGGCCAGTTCGAGAACCAGCAACGGGCGGCTGCGCGCCTGATGGTCGTCGTGCCGGTGGCCCTGGCGCTGATTTTTTTCCTGTTGTTTTCCACCTTCGGCTCGGTTCGCCAGGCGCTTCTGGTTTTGTCGAACATACCGTTTGCCATGATCGGCGGCATCTTCGCCCTGCTGCTGACCGGCGAATACCTGTCGGTGCCGGCCTCGGTGGGCTTCATCGCGCTGCTCGGGATTGCCGTGCTCAATGGCGTCGTCATGGTGACCTATTTCAACCAGCTATTGCTGCGCGGATTGCCGATCGCCGAGGTGGTGATCGAGGGGGCCAAACGTCGGCTGCGTCCAGTGATGATGACCGCTTCGATTGCCACCTTTGGCCTGGTGCCGATGCTGTTTGCCAGCGGTCCGGGATCGGAGGTGCAACGGCCGCTGGCCATCGTCGTCATTGGCGGCCTGCTGACCTCGACGGCCCTGACCCTGGTGCTGCTGCCCATCTTTTTCCGCCGCTTCGGGGTCGCGCCGCACAACTCACTGAATGAGGCAATTGCATGAGTAACGTATTGATGACCCTGGTCATGCCCAATCAACTGGCCCAGGAAATTGAGGACTTGCTGCTGTCGCGGCCCGATCTGGTCAAGGGCTTTACCGCCACCCAGGCCGAGGGTCACGGCGCGTCCGTGGAACTGGTCGAGGCTGGCGAACTGGTTGCCGGCCATGTGCCGCGCACGGTGATCCGCTCTGCCGGCAGTGAAACTGACATGCGGGCCGTGATTGCCCTGATCAAGGCGGAACTGCCGCGCGCCAATCTCTATTTCTGGCTGGTGCCGGTGATTGAAATGGGGCGCCTATGAAACGCTTGTCATGGATTTCGCTGTTCCTGTGGACCAATGTCGCAGTGGCCGGGGCTTTGCCGGGGCTACCGCCGGACGAAGTCGTCCGCGAAACGCTACGGGCGCATCCCGATGCGCAGGCCGCCAGCAGCGAAATTCGCTACGAGACGGCCAATCGGGAACGGCTGGAAGCCGGTAGCTACGAGTGGAACCTGCGTCTGGGTGGCCAGCAACGGAAAAGCAGTCCGTCGATTGGCGAAAGAGAGCAGTTCAACGAATGGAACGTTGCCCTGGAGCGCCCGCTGCGCCTGCCCGGCAAGGCCACGACTGATGCGGAAATTGGCACCGCCGGCGTGCTGCGGGCGGAAACGGCTCTCGCCCAGGTGATCCACGAGAGCAAGCGGGATCTATTGCAGTCCTGGTTTGCCTGGCTCAAGGAAAATGCGGCTGCCAATCAGTGGGCCGCCCAGGTTGACTTGCTGGAGCGTCAGCAACGGGCGGTCAAACGTCGTCAGGAACTGGGTGATGCGTCGCGGCTGGAAAGCATTCAGACGGAAGGCGCATTGGCCCTGGCCAAAGCCGAATCGCTGCAGGCCGTCTCCCGTCAGCAATCAGCTCGCGAGGTGCTGCAGCGCCGTTATCCCGGTCTGCCCGTCACCCAGCCGGTCAGTTTGGGCGAGCCACCGGCGGAGATCGGCGATGAGGCGGAGTGGCAAGCGGCCGTAGCCGAGCACAGTTACGAGTTGGCCATGGCCCGTCAGCAGACCGGCCTGGCCATGCTGGCGGCCAGGCGCCAGCGTCAGGACCGCTTGCCCGATCCCAGCGTGGGCATCGCCTTTTCCCGCGAACGGGGCGGTGAAGAGCAGGTCGTCGGTGCCTACATCAGCATTCCGCTGGCCGGTGGCGGACGCCGGGCGGCGGAGACCGGCGCGGCGGCACTGGCCGATAGCGCTCGCTATCGTGAAGACGCCATCGCGCGAAGAGTTGCCCTGGAGGCGGCGACCGCCGTGCAATCGGCACGCGCCGCCTACGCCACCTGGTTGGCCAGCCGCACGGCAGCCGAGCGTCTGCAGGAGGCGGCGACCATGTCAGGCCGCGCCTATCAGCTGGGCGAAGGCAGTCTGGGTGATTGGCTGACCTCAATGCGCATTGCCAATGAGGCGCAGTTGGCGGCGCGTTACAGCCAACTGGATGCGTTGGAGAAACGCTATCGCCTGATGCTGGATGCGCGACGTCTCTGGCAAAGCGCAACTGAGTAAGTGACCAATGCCGGTTCCCGATGATCTGTGATCGCCGGTCATTGGGCTTTGCGCAGGATTTCCTTCATCGCGTCGAACTGGAACTGCCGCGCCAGGTCGCGCAGCACGCGGACGAATTCGCCGTGCTGGGCGTCGAGCTTTTCGATCTCGGCGAGTTTGTTGAGGATGCCGCGCAGGTAGCCGAGGTTGATTGCCTCTTCCAGCGCACTCACGTATTCCGTAGCCGGCGCTACCAGCGGCAGTGCTTCAGCCGGTGTCGGAACGGGCGGCGGCGTGTCGGCGGTGACCCATTCGAGGCCGAGCTTGCGGCCCAGCCAGTCGAGCAGTTCATTGACCTTGAGCGGCTTGACGATGAAATCCTCGGGCGCAATGCCGACATCGTTGTCCAGCCCCTTGTCAAAGGCGTTGGCCGAGAGGATGGCGATATGGGCGTCGGTCAGGTGCTGCTGGCGGATGCGGCGGATGGTTTCCCAGCCGTCGATGCCGGGCATGCCGAGGTCCATGAAGACGAGGTGCGGCTTGACGTGCGGAATCACCTGCAGCGCCTCATAGCCGCTGGCCGCCTGGTCGACGACGAAGCCGAGCGGTTCGAGCACGCTCTGCAGCATGTCGCGGTCGACCTTTTCGTTATCGACGACGAGGATGCGCTTGCGCACGCCGACGTAGCCGATGCGGTTGAGTTTCGGTAGTTCGCGCGCCGCCTGCGCCGAATGCACCTGCGGCAGAAAGAGGCGGATGCGGAACAGCGTGCCTTCGCCGGGCGTGCTCGACACTTGCATCTCGCCGCCCATCAGGTCGGTCAGCATGCGGGCGATGGTCAGGCCGACGCCGCTGCCGCCGGCCTGCACCGTGCTGCCGCGAACGAAGGGTTCGAAGATTCGTTCCATGTCCTCGGCCGGGATGCCGGGGCCGGAGTCGCGGATTTCGAAGACAGCCATCTCGCGCCGGCATTCGACCTTGAACTCGACGCCGCCGCGCACCGTGAACTTGACCGCGTTGCCGAGGATGTTGATCAGGATCTGGCGCAGCCGCTTCTCGTCGGCGCGGACCACCGCCGGCAGTTCGCCGGCCGGCCGGTAGTCGAAGGACAGCCCCTTGTTGCGCGCCTGCAGCTCGAACATGCCGACGATCTGCTGCATGAAGTCGGGGAAGTCCATCGCCCGTACGTCCAGCGTCAGCTTGCCGCCTTCGATGCGGGCGATGTCGAGCGTGCCTTCGATCACCGATAGCAGGTGGTCGCCGGACTTGCGGATGACGCTGACCGCCTGTTTGCGCTTGGGCGGCACGTCGGGGTCGGCGTCGAGGATCTGGGCGTAGCCGAGGATGCTGTTCAGGGGCGTCCGCAGTTCGTGGCTGATCGCCGTGATGTAGCGGCTCTTCGCCTGGTTGGCGGCATCCGCCACCTGCTTGGCCTTCTGCAGCGCCTCGTCGGTGCGCTGGTGCGATTCGATTTCCTGCAGCAGCAGTTGCGTCTGGCGGTTCGATTCCTCCTGCGCGACGCGCCGGCTTTCCTGGGTCAGCACCATCCACCAGGCGCCGACGCCGGAGAGCAGCAGCAAGGCGGCGAAGGTCTTGACGAAGGTTTCCTGCAGCGCGGCAACCATCGCCGGGTTGCCGCCGCCGAGCATCAGGACTTCGTGCGTGTACAGCACGCCGAGCACCAGCGCCAGGATGGGCACGATGCCGAGCATCAGCAGCAGGTAGTGGCCGAGGCCGGTTTCCAGGTAGGGCAGGGCAGCTTTCGGCAGCAGCCGGGCGAGCAGAGCGTGCCATTGCGCGGCAAGGCTGGCCTGCGGTTTGCACAGGTCGTGGCAGCGGGCGTCGAGCGAGCAGCACAGCGAGCAGATCGGTCCCTGGTAGGCCGGGCAATGGGCCATGTCCTCGCCTTCGTACTGACGCTCGCAAATGGCGCAGACATGACTGGCGGCAACGGGAAGATCGGCGGCGCGGGCGAGGTAGTAACGGCCACCGGTCCACCAGGCGATCAGCGGTGAAATGACGAAGGCGGCGGCCATCGCCACGAAGGGCGCATAGGGCTGGATGGTGGCGCCGAAGAGACCGCTGAAGGTGGCGACGGAGAGCAGCGAAGCCACCGCCATGGCGCCGACGCCGACCGGATTGATGTCGTAGAGATGGCTGCGCTTGAACTCCATGCCTTTCGGCGACAGGCCGAGCGGCTTGTTGATGACCAGATCGGCGACCACCGCCGCCATCCAGGAGATGGCGATGTTCGAGTAGAGGCCGAGCACCTGGCCGAGCGCCTGGAAGACGTTGAGCTCCATCAGGAGCAGCGCGATCGCCGTGTTGAACACCACCCAGACGACCCGTCCCGGGTGGCTGTGCGTCAGCCGGGCGAAGAAGTTCGACCAGGCGAGCGAGCCGGCGTAGGCGTTGGTGACGTTGATCTTCAGCTGCGAGACGATGACGAAGATGGCGGTTACGGCGATGGCGATGGTCGTGTTGTCGAAGACGTGGGAGAAGCCGATCAGGTACATCTGGTTCGGGTCCACCGCCTTGTCGGCAGGAAAACCGTTGCGCAGCACCAGCCAGGCGAGCAGCGCGCCGCCGAGCATTTTCAGGATGCCGGGCACGACCCAGCCCGGCCCGCCGACAATGACACCAAACCACCAGCGCTTGCGGTTGGCGGCCGTCTTCTCCGGCATGAAGCGCAGGTAATCGACCTGCTCGCCCATCTGCGTGACCATGGCGATGCCGACGGTCAGGGCAGCGCCGAAGAGGTGCGGATTGAAGCTGCCGCCATCGCCCTTTTCGCCGGCATAGGCGAGCAGGCCGGCGAAGGCATCGGGCTCTTCCATGAGGACGAAGACGTAAGGCAGCACCAGCAGGAATAGCCACAGCGGCTGCGTCCACGCCTGGAAGCGGCTGATCGCGGTGACCCCGTGGGTGACCATCGGAATCACCACGACGGCGCAGACCAGATAGCCCCAGGCTGGCGGCAGGCCGAAGGCGAGCTCCAGCGCGTAAGCCATGATCGCCGCTTCAAGGGCGAAGAAGATGAAGGTGAACGAGGCGTAGATCAGCGAGGTGATGGTCGAGCCGATGTAGCCGAAACCGGCGCCGCGCGTCAGCAGGTCCATGTCCAGCCCGTGCTTGGCGGCGGTGTGCGAGATCGGCAGGCCGATCAGGAAAATGATCAGCCCGGTCGCCAGGATCGCCCAGAAGGCATTGATGAAACCGGCATTGACCAGCATGGTCGCGCCGACCGCTTCGAGCACAAGAAAGGAAGCGGCGCCAAAGGCCGTATTGGCCACTCGCAGCTCCGACCATTTGCGGAAGCTGTGCGGCGTGAACCGCAGGGCGTAGTCTTCCAGCGTCTCATTGGCGACCCAGGTGTTGTAGTCGCGGCGGATCTTGATGATGCGTTGGGCTGGGGCGTTGGAACTCATGTCAGCGACAAAGCAGGTTCCATGCCCTGAAAAAGGGCGCGAACCCGGCTTGTTAATGCACCGCTATGGTGCATTGCCACACCAGCAGGCTGCCTTTCGGTGCATTCCCGATCTCGCCGTGGCAACGGTTAAACTGCACGCATCATCAGCACCGTCCGCGACTCATGCCGCAAGACCCTCGCCATCCGCTCGATGACGGTCGGCCCACCTGCCGTCATTGCCAGCATTACTACATCACGCACGATCCGCAATTCCGCTACGGTTGCCGGGCGCTCGGCTTCAAGAGTCAGGCCCAGCCCTGCCTGGAGGTGATCTCGGCTTCCGGCGAACAGTGCCTGTACTACCTGCCCAAGGCGAAGACCACCGGAGGAAGCAATCGATGAAACGCCGTCAATTTGCCCAACTGATGGGTGCCGCCGCGCTGCTCGCCGCCTGCGGCAAGGAGCAACGACTGCCGCTGATGGCGCCGGGTGGCCGCGTGCTCGCCTTCGGCGACAGCGTCACCTATGGCACCGGCGCCGGTCGCGGCGAGGACTGGCCGACGCTGCTCGCCCGCCGCACCGGCTGGCAGATCGCCAATGCCGGCATTCCCGGCGATACCGCCGAAGCAGCGAAGAGCCGGCTGCCGGCCGCCCTTGACGAACACCGGCCGGCGCTCGTCATCATTGAACTCGGTGGCAACGACTTTCTCCGCCGGCGGCCGGGAAAGGCGGTCAAGGAAGATCTGCGGCAGATGCTCGGGATGGTCCGCCAGGCCGGCGCCCAGGCCGTGCTGGTCGCCGTTCCGGAATTCTCGCTGCTCGGCGTCGTCGCCCGTCGCCCCGCCGATTCGTCGATCTACCGGGAGCTCGGCGATGAAGAGCAGGTGCCGGTGATCGAGGATGTCTTCTCCGACATCCTCGGCCGCCCCGAGTTGTGCGCTGACCAGATTCATCCGAATGCCGAGGGTTATCAGGTGATGGCCGCCGGTATTCATGCCGCTTTGCAGAAATTCGGGCTGGCCGTCCCCGGCTGAGCGGCGGCGCCTCCTTATAATGGCCAGCCCCGCAGCCACCGACCCCGTCCGGACCACAGCATGAGAATGAACCTGAAGGTGCCTTTCGCCGAAAAGGATGAAGCCAAGAAGCTCGGCGCCCGCTGGGATGCCGCACGCAAGCTCTGGTATGTAGACAGCGAAGAGAAGATCGCCGCCTGCGCCCGCTGGTCGCCGACACCACATGCGGCAGGCGAGGGCGCAGCGCCAGCCGTGGCTGCCGCCGCCCGGCAGTCGGCCGGCAAGGTCGTCGTCGGTGCGGGCTATGTGGCACAGAGCCCTGTCTGCGACTGTCCGCCCTGGGCGCTTTGCGAGCGTTGCCGCCCATTGGCCCTGAATCCCTGAGGAATCCGATCATGACCCGCTTGCTCGACGAACTGCAGCGTCTTTATTTTCCAGCTCCCTGGTGCGGACGAGTCGGCGCAGGCAATGCCCTGCCGATCCAGGAACTGAGTGCGGCCGCACTGGCGCAGGGTCTGGCCGGCGAGGCGCCGGTGCAACTGGCGCTGGCCAGTGGCGAGGGCAGCGTCCGTGGCATGGTCCTGCGTTTTACCCGCCGTGGCGACTGGCCTCGGGTGGCCGAGCTGTACCAGTCCTTGCAGGAAGAGCTTGAACTGCCGGCGCCGGCCATCGCTGCCAGCGCCGACGATGGCTACCTGTTGTGGCTGTCGCTGGTCGAGGCGACTCCGGTGCCGGTCGCCCGAAATTTTCTCGCAGCGCTTTGCACACGCTACCTGGCCGACCTGCCGCCAGCGGCGATCGCCATGCTCCCCGGAGCGGGTTCAGAGAGCGGGCTGGTGGGCCTGGTTCCGGCGCTGCATGGGGCCAACGGCAAGTGGTCGGCCTTCATCGATCCGGGCATGGGCAGCATGTTCATCGATGAGTCCGGTCTCGACATGGCGCCCAATCTCGAGCGCCAGGCGGAGATGCTGGCTGGCCTGCGCAGCATTTCGCCGGCGGCATTGCAGCGAGCCCAGCACCTTCTCGCCGCTGCGGTAGCGCCGGTGCCGGCTGCCGCGGCATCCAATCCTCCGGGTTCGCCGGCATCGGCGACGCTGTCGGCTACCTTCACCGATGCGCAAAGCTTCCTGCTCGCCGTCATCAATGATCCCTCGGTCAGCCTGAGTCAGCGCATTGAGGCCGCCACCGCCCTGCTGCCTTACACGGCCAGGAAGTCCGCCGGCTGATTCGGTGGCGCTCTAAATCGTCCGCGGGCGCCGCCAGAAGATGCTCAGCAGCGGCTTGACGCTGGCGCCGTGCATGAGCACCGACAGGGTGATGACCACCAGTGTCAGCTGGATCAACTGCAGCGCCAGGTGCTCGGGCAGGCCGTGCTGGATCACGTACATCAGGTAATACAGCGAGCCGATGCCGCGCACGCCGAACCAGCCGGTCAGGCCGCGCATGCGCCAGGAGGCGCCGCTGCCGGTCATGCCGAGCAGGACGCTGAGCGGCCGGGCGACGAGAAACAGGAAGAGGGCCAGGAAGACGGCTGGCCAGCTCCAGGAATCGATGAACAACATGCCGCCGACGAGCAGGATGAGCACGACCTCCGACAGGCGTTCCAGATGTTCCTTGAAGACCAGCGAACCTTCGCTGACCAGCGGCGGGGTTGGCGTGTCCGCACCAGCAACCGGCGGCGCCGGTTCTGCCGTTGCCTCGGTAACCAGTCCGGCCAGTTTCAGCTCGGTCTGATGCAGGGCGACGGCGGCAAAGAACACCGCCAGAAAGCCCCAGGCGTCGATCAGCACGGAAATGCCGTAGACCGTGCCGATCAGGCCGAGGCCAAGGAAGTCGTCGAGCAGTTCGCGCTGCTGACGGGCGCCGCGAACTTTCCAGACCAGTTTGGCCAGCAAGTAACCGCCAGCAATGCCGACGGCGATACCGGCAGTCGTCGCCCACAACACGTCAAGCGCCAACCAGCGCCAGCCCGATTCACCCAGGTCGTGCAGGCCGAGCAGGCCCATGCCGAGCATGATGAAGGGGAAAGCGCTGCCATCGTTCATGCCCGCCTCGCAGGTCAGCGTGAAGCGCAGTTGATCCTGGTCACCGGGATGGCGGATCTGTACGTCGGTGGCCAGCACCGGATCGGTTGGCGCCAGGATGGCGCCGAGGATGACGCAGGCGCCCAGCGGCAGATCGAGCAGGTAGTAGGCGAAGCCGGCGACCATGGCCACGGACACGGCCATCGACACCGTGGCCAGCAACACCGGCGTCCGCCAGTGCCGCCAGTTGATCGGCGCCGGCATCTTGACCCCGGCCGCGAACAGCGAGATCAACACCGCCACCTCGGTGAGCACCTCAAGCAGTGCGGACTCTTTCAGCGGGTTGAAGTGGAAGACATGCAGCACCGTCGGCCCGAGGATCAGGCCGACCGCCAGGTAGATGATGGCCGAGGTGATCGGCAGCGCCTTGAGGCGGGAGGTGGTCAGCGCCATGAACAACAGCAGGCCGCCGACCAGCAGGAACCATACGGGGGTGGAAATCATCGGCGGATTTTAAATGCAGAACATGTGCTCGTCTGTGCTCGTTTCGTAGCCGAGCGGGCATAATCCGTAACCCGCCAAAACGCCCGATGGAGAACTGATGGACCCGCGCAGCGCGCTCGATGGACGGGCAACCGGCATCATGACCATCCTCTGTCTGATCTGGGGCCTGCAACAGGTCGTCCTCAAGGCCGCCGCCCCGGACATCACCCCCTTGCTGCAGATTGCCCTGCGCTCCGGCGTGGCGGCGCTGCTGGTCGGTTTGCTGATGCTCTGGCGGTGCGAGCGCTTCAATCTGGCTGACGGCACCTGGCGGCCAGGCCTGCTGGTTGGCGGCCTGTTCGGCCTCGAATTCCTGCTGGTTGGCGAGGGGCTGCGCTTCACCTCGGCCTCGCACATGGTGGTTCTGCTGTACACCGCGCCGATCTTCGTTGCCCTCGGCCTGCACTGGAAGCTGCCGGCCGAACGGCTGTCGCCCGTGCAATGGCTGGGTATCGCGATGGCCTTTGCCGGCATCGCCGTGGCTTTTTTCGGCCGCGAGCAAGCGGCACCGGGCGGCGAGGCGCTGGACATTCTCTGGGGTGACTTGCTGGCACTGCTGGCTGGCGCCGCCTGGGGCGCGACGACGGTCGTTGTTCGCCTGTCCTCGCTATCCCGCGCCCCGGCCACCCAGACCTTGCTCTATCAGCTGGCCGTCGGCTTCGTGGTGCTCATGCTGGCCGCCGTCATTCTCGATCAGACCAGTTTCAAGCCGACGCCGCTGGCCTGGGGCAGCCTGATCTTCCAGTCGCTGGTCGTTTCCTTCGCCAGCTATCTGGTCTGGTTCTGGCTGCTCAAGCACTACCTGGCTTCGCGCTTGGGTGTGTTTTCCTTCCTGACGCCGCTGTTCGGCATGGTTTTCGGTGTCTGGCTGCTCAATGAATCGCTGGAACCGGGTTTCATCGCCGGCACGGCGCTGGTGCTCTCCGGCGTTGTCCTGGTCAGCGGTTATGGCTGGCTGAAGCAGCGGCTGCTGGTGGCCAAAGGCCGGCAAAGCCCACCCTGAGGCGGGCCGCTATTCGAGCAGGGCGGCGCGCAGCCGCTGGTCGAGTGTCAGCCCGTTCCACCAGGCCTCCAGCTGTTGCTCGATGGCCAGTCCGGCAGTCGACAGGCGGTAGGTGATGATGGCCTCGACCCAGTGCTTGTCACCGGGAATCACCCAGCCGTTCTTGATCAGGATGTTGGCGAGCACCGGCTGCAATATCGATTGGCCGAGGATGTAGAACTCGGAAAACTCGGTTCCGCCCAACTGATAGAGCGTCACCTTGCGGCGCATCGGCTGCAGCGAGCGCAACAGCGAATAGCGCAGATGGCTGGCGGCAGAGGGCAGGGCAACAGGGCTGGCGAGCGGCGGCAGGGTATTGAACGATTGGCGCCAGACCTGGCGGACGGCGCCAACGAGCAGGGCGGCTAACACGCCGGCACCTCGCGGGGCGAGATGCCGCGGAAAAATGCTGCGCCAACGAGATCGAAAATGGTCGCCATGGGCTGTACCTCGTCGATTCAAAGCCACTGGAAAACGCAGGTTTCACAGTTGTGAAACTTTGATCGGCTGGATTTCCGATTTGTTCCGCAAATTTTTACCAGGCGACAAGCGGACGCTGGCCAATAAAAATTCCCGCAGCGGACGCGAGATCCACTGCGGGAATAGCGGCTACAGCCCGAATCAGGTCAGATCGAAGCGGTCTGCGTTCATGACCTTGGCCCAGACAGCGACAAAATCCTGAACAAACTTTTCCTGGCTGTCATCCTGGGCATAAACCTCGGCATAAGCGCGCAGGACCGAATTCGAGCCGAAAACCAGATCGACCCGGGTGGCCGTCCATTTGACGGCATCAGTCTTCCGCTCGCGGATCTCGTACAGGTTGCGCCCTGCCGGTTTCCACGTATAGCCCATGTCCGTCAGATTGACGAAGAAGTCATTGGTCAGTGCGCCAATGCGATCGGTGAAAACGCCGTGCCGGGTGCCACCGTGGTTGGTGCCGAGAACGCGCATGCCGCCGATCAACGCTGTCATTTCGTGGGCGCTGAGGCCGAGCAGCTGGGCACGATCGAGCAGCAGCTCCTCGGCGCTGACGACATAGTCCTTCTTCAGCCAGTTGCGGAAACCGTCGGCGACGGGTTCGAGAACATCGAAGGAATCGACATCGGTCATTTCCTGCGTGGCGTCGCCACGGCCCGGGGCGAACGGTACGACCACATCGAAGCCGGCTGCTTTCGCTGCCTGCTCGATACCGAGATTGCCGGCGAGGACGATGAGATCGGCCACACTGACACCGGTCTGCCCGGCAATGCCTTCAAGGATGGCCAGCACCTTGGCCAGCCGTGCCGGTTCGTTGCCTGCCCAGTCCTTCTGTGGCGCCAGGCGGATGCGCGCGCCGTTGGCACCACCACGCTTGTCTGAGCCACGGAAGGTGCGGGCGCTGTCCCAGGCGGTTGCCACCATGTCGCTGATCGACAGGCCGCTGGCGGCGATCCTCGCCTTGACTGCCGCGACGTCGTAATCGGCGTTGCCGGCGGGTACCGGATCCTGCCAGATCAGGTCTTCCTGCGGCACGTCGGGGCCGATGTAGCGCGCCTTCGGGCCCATGTCGCGGTGGGTCAG
>DDWF01000101.1:0-8439 GCA_002345845.1 Betaproteobacteria bacterium UBA2293
TGCGCACGCGGTCGCCTTCGACCACTTCAATAGTCGGACCAGGGCTTTGTCCGTTGTAGCCCCACAAATGGGCTTTCATGCCCGGGGCGATTTCGCGAACGACCGGTTCGGCGACGAGATGGAATTCCTTGACGCCCTTGTTCATCCGCCACGGTAAGGTCCAGCCGTTAAGGGTTACCACCGGGTTGTAAAGACGTCCGTTGGCTGGCTGGAGCGGCGGCATGGTTTCTGGTTTGTCCATCGTTATCAGTTCGGGCAGCGCCGCCATGGCGACGGAACTGACCGAAGCGGCGGCGACGGCACTACCAGCCATCCCCAGGTTCTTGAAAAATTCGCGACGAGAAGTCATGGTCGAGTCCTTTGCGCTCAGTGGTCGGCCCGACCCGTCGCCGTGACAGTGGCGCGGGCTGGCGTGTTCAGTGAGGGTTTGCCGATCATCGACATCTGCAAATCGCCCTCGGCAATCCAGAAGTCCCGCAACGTCTCGATATAGCTGTTAACCGTGGCGATCTGTGATCGCGCATCGGCGAGCAACTCGAACACGCCAATCAGCATGCCGTTGTAGCGCAGCACGTTTTCGTCGGCGATCCGCTGGTGGAGCGGCACGATCTCGTCGCGATAATGGCGGGCGATATCGTAGTGGGTCCGATAGGCGTGATAACTCTCCCGAACCTCCGAGCGCGCATTCGTGGCTGCTTCGGCAGCCCGTTCGACCGCCTGCATATAGATGGCCTCGGCCTTGGCGACCTTGGCGCCACCCCAATCAAAAATCGGCAACTCAAAGCTGATTTCGTAGCCTTTCTTGTAGCCGCTGTCCCGGGCGCCTTCCAGGACGCGGGCCGGCCCCACCTCCAGAACGTTGATTAAGCGGGTCGCCTTGCTCAATCCCAAGTTACTGGCCAGGGCTTCGGTTTCGAGGCGAATGGCTTGCAGGTCAAGGCGCTGGTCAAGGGCCGCCTGTTCCAGGACGGGGAGTTCATTGACGGTAGTCGGCAAGTCCGGCAGCCGCTCGGGAAGTTGGAAGACCGATCGGTCGGCCAGTCCGAGAACTCTGGCCAGGCGCTCCCGGGAGGAGGTAGCCGCCTGTTCCGCCCGCGCCAGGTTCAGCGCCGCATCGGCGTAAAACGCCTGTTCCCGAGCCTGACGCAACTTGCTGAAGTTGCCCACCTGCGCCATCCGGCGGGCCAGTTCGGCGCCGGCCTCCGAAGCCTGTTTGACTTTGCGCAGGTAGCGCACCGACTCTTCGGCCGCGATGGCGGTGAAATAGGCCTGCCGGGTGTCGGCGGCCAGCCGGGCCACCGCAATGATCGCCAGGCGCTGGGTTTGCGCGAAATTGCGCCGCTCGACCTCGACAGCCAGTGGCATGGTGATCAAGGCGAAAATATTAAAGGTCAGCGCTTGCTCGATCTTGTATTCGCGAATGCCGTTTTCCGGTTTGCTGGCCCGCAGCATCGAGAAGTGCGGATTGGGGAGCCTACCGACCTGCACAAGATCGGCCTCGCTGATCCCCAGATCAAAAAAGCTGGCCTGCAGCCCCCGGTTGTTGAATAGCGCCACCTGGATGGCGTCGTCGACCGCCAGTGGTTTCGCCAGCAGTTCATCGACGCGGGCTTGCAGGGTGGCTCGTTCCTGGTCGCCGCGCACCCACTTCACCTCTTTGCCGAGCCGCTCCTGGACAGTCTGTTCCACGCTGCCGAATCCGCCGTCATTGGAGAAAGTGGCGCAGCCGGCGAGACCTGCCAGGGCGATCACCAGCAATGTGCGCTTGCCGCTGCTGTACAGCCCTATGGGGAAATGGGAAGACATGGCTTATTTCTTCTCACGCGGAGCGGCTGCGCTTGCTGCCCCCGACTGTTGCTCTGCTTTCGAAGGCTCAAGATGCCCCATATGGCCCTGCAAGCGCCCCATCCGGTCATTGGCTTGCCGCCAATCCTGGACCGCTTCGTCCACCATGGGTTTGTAGTCAACAAATACCGACCGGTAGCCGGCAGTTGGCGTCGCCGCTGGCGGTGCGTGGTCATCTGCCCATCCCGGACTCATGGCGACGACAAGGATCAATGCTCTATGTTTCATGATGCCTCCGCTGGGAAAGAGGAGTCTTGGGAATCTATCGCTCCCATGGTGGACATCATGCTTTCGCGAAACCAACAATCGGCTGACTTACGGATTACATTTGCGTAATCTAGGGCGATCAATGCTGAAACCGACGCAAAATGCATCAACGATAGCCAACGGTTGGTGGAGAGCGTCATGAAAATATTGGTCGTAGAAGATGAACCAAAGACCGGGATATACCTGAAACAAGGTCTCGTCGAGGCTGGCTTCGTGGTCGATCTGGTGGCTAACGGCCTGGACGGCTTGCATCTGGCGCTGACCGAGGCGCATGATCTGGCCATCCTCGACGTCATGCTGCCGGGTATCGATGGCTGGCAGGTGTTGCAGGGAATTCGGCGGGCCGGGAAAGAGATGCCCGTATTGTTCCTGACCGCCCGGGATCAAGTGGAAGACCGAGTCAAGGGCCTGGAGTTGGGTGCGGACGACTACCTGGTCAAACCGTTTGCCTTTTCCGAGTTGCTGGCCCGTGTCAGAACCTTGTTGCGGCGGGGTGGGAAGGCAAAAGAGTCGGAGTTTCTGCGTGCAGCTGACCTTGAACTCGATCTGCTGCGCCGTCGGGTGACCCGTGCGGGGAAACGTATCGACCTGACCGCCAAGGAGTTCGCCTTGCTCGAACTATTGCTGCGCCGCCAGGGTGAGGTGTTGCCCCGTTCATTGATCGCCTCCCAGGTTTGGGACATGAATTTCGACAGTGACACGAATGTCATTGAAGTCGCCATCAAACGCCTGCGGGTCAAGATTGACGAAGGCTTCGAACCGAAGCTGGTGCGCACGGTCAGGGGCATGGGCTACGTTTTGGAGATTACCGATTGAGTCAAACACAGAGTCGATCACTGACGCTTCACCTAACCTTGTGGTTTGCATTGGCGTCGGTATTCGTGCTGTTCCTGCTTGGGTTGCTGATCGGGCGCTCGGTGGAACAACACTTCGAAGAGCAGGACATCGAGGTGCTGGCCGGCAAAATGGAGTTGGCCAAGCATGTTCTTGAGAAAGCGCTGGCCACGCCAAGTGGCGAGACGCTGGCAAAACAGTTGGATGAGGCTTTGACTGGGCATCACGGTTTGGTCATTGCCGTAGTCGGACCTAATCGGCAACGCTTGGATGCCCATGTAGGGCTTGTTCTGCCCACTGAATTGCTCAGCGATCGACTGGCGACCGGTAGTGGACGCCCGATCAAATGGGTCGCCGACGATGGTCTCCCATGGCGGGGCATTTCGGCCACTTTGACGTCCGGAGGCCAGGCCGGATCCTCGTATACCGTCGTGGTGGCCACCGAAATATCGCATCACGAACATTTCATGGGCGCTTTCCGGCAAACCCTGTGGGTGTTCATGCTGCTGGCCACGCTGGCCATGGGCCTGCTCGGATGGTTTGTCGTCCGGCGCGGACTGGCACCGCTGCAGACGATCAAGCGTCAAGCTGCCGCGATCACCGCCAACCGGTTGCACACCCGTCTGCCAGTCGAGGCTATTCCCCTTGAACTGGGCGACTTGGCGAGCACCCTGAACGACATGCTGTCGCGGCTGGAAGAGTCCTTTCAGCGCCTGTCGGACTTCTCGTCAGACCTTGCCCATGAACTGAGAACGCCGGTCAGCAACTTGCTGACCCAAACCCAGGTCACGCTGTCGCGCGCCAGATCGGCCGACGAATATCGGGACATTCTGGCGTCCAACGCCGAAGAGTTCGAGCGCTTGTCGCGGACGATCGCCGACATGCTTTTCCTGGCCAAGGCCGAGAACAAGCAACTCATCCCGCATCAGGAGCGACTCGAACTTGCCGACGAGGTTGCGGAATTGATGGAGTTCTACGGGTTGCTGGCCGAGGAAAAGGAAATTCGCCTGTCGGTCGTTGGGCACGGCACCGTATCCGGTGACCGTCTGATGCTGCGCCGGGCAATCAGCAATCTGCTCTCCAATGCGCTGCGCTATACCCCGGTCGGTGGAACGGTAACGGTAGCAATCGAAATGCATCGCGACGAGGTGGTTCAATTGGCCGTTGAAAACACCGGGCCAAGTATTCCAGCCGAGCACTTGCCTCGCTTGTTTGATCGTTTTTACCGTGCTGATAGCTCTCGCCAGCGGACAACCGAGGGTTCTGGCTTGGGGCTGGCAATCACGCGTTCTATCTTGGCTGCACATGGCGGGGACATCACTGTAAGCTCGACGGAGGGTATGACGAAATTCACCTTGTCGTTACCTGCGGGAGTTGAAAGTCAAATTGCTTAGCGAGGTACGGAAAGATGCTGATCGCCTTTGCAAGGCCATGTTGAGAAAAAATCGGAACCAGGAAAAATCGAACACAACAGAATCAATGCCGAGCAATCAAGCCGAAGTGATACGAGCAACAAGCCTGCAAATTGACTCGCCGAAGCCCTCGAAACACCACTACATGTAGTGGTGTTTTTGTATTCGAGTACTAAATGTAGTGGTCGCGCGCTTGACATATCCGATATGCCCCAACTAGACTTCGAGCCGTTGAAGGTTCCCCGCAAGGGGATTAAAACGGGAATCCGGTGCCAGGCCGCAAGGTCTGAATTCCGGGGCTGCCCCCGCAACTGTAATCGGCGAGCGCTTCGCCAACACATGCCACTGGATGCGTCCGGGAAGGTAGGTGGAGCGCGCTGAACCGAGAGCCAGGAGACCTGCCGCAACGAACTTTCTTTCATGGTTTTGGGGCGGGGTGTCCCTGACGAGAGGTTTATTGCGTGTCTTTATTGCCGTTCGTTCGCCTGACCGATTCGACCACGGGTTGCTGCCCGCGGGCGCTGCGGTCGGTCGCGCCGATTGGCGGCCGGGCGCCTCGTCGATTCTCCGCCCCCCGATACGGAGAATCGCCTTGTCATCCAATGTCCTGAGCTTATCCACCGGCAGCGAAATCGCCGCCGCCGCCCTGCAAGTCATCCGCCGCAACGGCGCGGTCGTCGCCTTCGATGCCGACAAGATCGCCGTCGCGCTGACCAAGGCCTTTCTCGCCGTCGAAGGCAGCCAGAGTGCCGTCTCGTCACGGGTGCGCGACGTCGTGGCCCACCTGACGCAGGCGGTCGTCCGTTCGCTGACCCGGCGGATGCCGGATGGCGGCACGGTGCATATCGAGGACATCCAGGACCAGGTCGAACTGGCCCTGATGCGCTCCGGCGAGCACGACGTGGCGCGGGCCTACGTGCTCTACCGCGAACGGCGGGCCAGCGAGCGTTCGGTCGCCCAGCCGCTGGCCGGCGCGCCGCTGATCCACGTTCTCGATGGCGGCCAGCGCCGGCCGCTCGACCGCGCCGAACTGGCCGGCCTGTGCGCCGATGCCTGCGCCGGGCTGGGCAGTGCGGTGGATGCCGAACGGGTGCTCGACAGCGCCATCCGCAACCTTTACGACGGCGTGCCGCTGGCTGACGTGCACCAGGCGCTGATCCTCGCCGCGCGCACCCTGATCGAACGCGAGCCGGCCTACAACCAGGTGACGGCGCGCCTGCTGCTGGCCAGCCTTGGCCGCGAAGTGCTCGGCGAAGCGCGGTCGTTGAGCGAGATTGCTGCTGTCAACAGCGAATATTTGCCCAATTTCATCGCCCAGGGCATCGAAGCCGAACTGCTCGACCCGCGCCTCGCCTCCTTCGATTTGCCGCGCCTGGCTACCGCCCTGAAGCCCGAGCGCGACCTGCAATTCGGCTACCTCGGCCTGCAGACGCTGTACGACCGTTATTTCCTGCACATCGACGGCCGTCGCATCGAACTGCCGCAGATTTTTTTCATGCGCGTCGCGATGGGCCTGGCCTTGAACGAAATCGACCGCGAAGCCCGCGCCATCGAGTTCTACGACCTGATTTCCAGCTTCGATTTCATGTGCTCGACGCCGACGTTGTTCAACAGCGGCACGCTGCATTCGCAGCTATCGTCGTGCTACCTGACCACGGTGGCCGACGATCTCGAAGGCATCTACCAGTCGATCAAGGAAAACGCCCTGCTGCAGAAATACGCCGGTGGCCTGGGCAACGACTGGACGCCGGTGCGCTCGCTGGGCAGCCGGATCAAGGGCACCAACGGCCAGAGCCAGGGCGTCATTCCCTTTCTCAAGGTGGTTAATGACACGGCGGTCGCGGTCAACCAGGGCGGCAAGCGCAAAGGCGCGGTCTGCGCCTATCTTGAAACCTGGCACCTCGACATCGAGGAATTCCTCGACCTGCGCAAGAACACTGGCGACGAGCGGCGCCGCACCCACGACATGAATACCGCCAACTGGATTCCCGACCTGTTCATGAAGCGGGTTATCGACCACGGCGAATGGACGCTGTTCTCGCCGGTCGATGTGCCCGATCTGCATGAAAAGTTCGGCGCCGAATTCGAAGCGGCGTATGTCGCCTATGAAGCCAAGGCTGCCGCCGGGAAACTGAAGCTGCACAAGAAGCTGCCCGCCGTCCAGCTCTGGCGCAAGATGCTGACCATGCTGTTCGAGACCGGGCATCCCTGGATCACCTTCAAGGATGCCTGCAACCTGCGCTCGCCGCAGCAGCACGTCGGCGTCGTGCATTCGTCCAACCTGTGCACCGAGATCACGCTGAACACTTCGGACGAGGAAACCGCCGTCTGCAATCTCGGCTCGGTCAATCTGCTGGCCCACCTCAAGGATGGCGCCCTCGACCAGGCCAAGCTGGCGCGCACCGTGCAGACCGCCTTGCGCATGCTCGACAACGTCGTCGATATCAATTTCTACGCGACGCCCAAGGCACGCAACGCCAACCTCCGCCACCGGCCGGTCGGCCTCGGTATCATGGGTTTCGCCGATTGCCTGTACGAACT
Organism: Betaproteobacteria bacterium UBA2293; assembly: GCA_002345845.1. The sequence continues at coordinate 6,900 of DDWF01000101.1, forward strand.
CGGCCTGCCTTACGCGTCGCCGGAAGCCGTCGAATTTGCCGACCGGACCATGGAAGCCGTCTGCTACCACGCCTACGGGGCATCGACCGAACTGGCCCGCGAGCGCGGCCGCTATTCGAGCTACCCCGGCAGCCTGTGGGCCCAGCGCATCCTGCCGCTCGATTCGATCGATTTGCTGGAAGCCGGGCGGGGCGGCCATGTCGAACTCAACCGTGACTCAACGCTCGACTGGGCCGGCCTGAAGGAACGCATCGCCCGCCACGGCATGCGCAATTCCAACTGCGTCGCCATCGCGCCAACGGCGACCATTTCCAACATCGTCGGCGTCTCGGCCAGCATCGAGCCGACGTACCAGAACATCTACGTCAAATCCAACCTGTCCGGCGAATTCACCGTGGTCAACGAAGCGCTGGTCCGCGACCTCAAGGCGCTGGAGCTGTGGGACGAAGTGATGGTCGCCGATTTGAAATATTTCGACGGCTCGCTGGCCCGCATCGAGCGCGTGCCGGACGAATTGAAGGCGCGCTACGCGACCGCTTTCGAAATCGACCCGGTGTGGCTCATCGAAGCAGCAGCCCGGCGCCAGAAATGGATCGACCAGGCCCAGTCGCTGAACCTCTACCTGGCGCTGCCATCCGGCAAGAAGCTCGACGAAATCTACAAGCTGGCCTGGCTGCGCGGTTTGAAGACGACCTACTACCTGCGCACGCTGGGCGCCAGCCAGGCCGAGAAGGCGGGCGGGCGCGACGACGCCGTGGCGCAGGATGAGCCGAAATTCTGTTCGATCGACAATCCGGAATGCGAGGCCTGCCAATGAGTACCAACGCACTGCAAGCGACCATCTCGGAAGCGATACCCCTGGTTTCCCCGTCGCTGCCGCGTCGCATCCTGCGTCGTGACGGTTCCGATGTACCTTTCGAGGTCGAGCGCATCGCTTCGGCATTGGCTCGCGCCGGTGCCGCCAGCGGTGAATTCGATGTGGATGAGGCGCAGTTGCTGACAGCTCGCGTGCTCAAGGTGATTCGCCACCGCTATGCCGATTCGGCGCCCACCGTCGAGCAGGTGCAGGATATGGTCGAACAGACCCTGGTCGACGCCAACCACTTGCGGACATTCCGCGCTTACGTTGCCTATCGCGACCAGCACCACAGACTGCGCGAGGACCGTCGCACGCTGGTGGACGTGGCGGCCACCATCGACGAGTACGTGGATCGCCCCGACTGGCGGGTACGGGCCAACGCCAACCAGGGGTATTCGCTGGGCGGACTGATCCTCAACGTGTCGGGCAAGGTAGTCGCCAACTATTGGCTGTCGCACGTCTATCCGCCGGAGATCGGCCAGGCGCATCGCGACGCCGACATCCACATCCACGACCTCGACATGCTCTCCGGCTACTGCGCCGGCTGGTCGCTGCGCCAGGTGCTGTTCGAGGGATTCAACGGCGTGCCCGGCAAGCCCGAGGCCGATCCGCCCAAGCACTTCTCCAGCGCCCTCGGCCAGATGGTCAATTTCCTCGGCACGCTGCAGAACGAATGGGCCG
>DDWF01000101.1:8500-9519 GCA_002345845.1 Betaproteobacteria bacterium UBA2293
ACCTCAACGTGCCGTCGCGCTGGGGTACCCAGACGCCGTTTACCAACCTGACCTTCGACTGGGTCTGCCCGGAAGACCTGCGCGACCAGGTGCCGGTCATCGGCGGCGCGGAAATGCCTTTCGCCTACGGTGACCTGCAGGCCGAGATGGACCTCATCAACCGGGCGTACATCGAGGTCATGAGTGCCGGCGACCGACGGGGCAGGGCTTTCACCTTCCCGATTCCGACCTACAACATTACCGAGGACTTCCCGTGGGAGTCGGACAACGCCGAGCGCCTGTTCGCCATGACTGCCAAGTACGGCCTGCCTTACTTCCAGAATTTCCTCAACTCGGACATGAAACCGAACCATGTCCGTTCGATGTGCTGTCGCCTGCAACTCGATCTGCGCGAGTTGCTCAAGCGCGGTAACGGTCTCTTCGGCTCGGCCGAGCAGACCGGATCGATTGGCGTCGTGACCATCAACTGCGCTCGTCTCGGCCATTTGCATGCCGGCGACGAGGCGGCGCTGATGGCCTGCGTCGACCGTCTCGCCGACATGGCGCGCGACAGCCTGGAGATCAAGCGCAAGGTCGTCCAGCGCCTGATGGACGACGGCCTCTTTCCCTACACCAGGCGCTACCTCGGCACTTTGCGCAACCATTTCTCGACCATCGGCGTGAACGGCATCAACGAAATGGTGCGCAACTTCACCGCCGGTGCCGCCGATATTGCCAGCCCCGAGGGCCACGCGCTGGCGCTGCGCCTGCTCGACCGCTTGCGCGACCGGATGCGCGCTTATCAGGAAACCACCGGCAACCTCTACAACCTTGAGGNNCGCCGGCCGAAGGCACCACCTACCGTTTCGCCAAGGAGGACAAGAAGCGCTGGCCCGGCATCCTGCAGGCCGGCACGGCGGACAAGCCGTATTACACCAATTCGTCGCAGTTGCCGGTCGGTTTCACCGACGACCCTTTCGAGGCGCTGATGCGGCAGGACGAACTGCAGACGCGCTACACCGGCGGCACCGTGCTGCATC
>DDWF01000266.1 GCA_002345845.1 Betaproteobacteria bacterium UBA2293
CTCGCCGAACTGGCAGCCAGCGATGGGTACACGACCAATCAGCTGATCGCCAAACTGTACGACGAGCTGCTCGAATACCGTGGCGAAATCGACAATTTCGCCTCCTTCCTGCGCGTCTCCTGCTTGCGTTACCTGACGCTGAAGAAAGGCATCGGCGAACGGCCGGCACTGACCGTCGTCGGCCGCACCGGCTGAGCCTCAGGCCCTGGGCAAGGCCTGCTCGACCAGCTTGACCCAGTAGCTGACGCCGAGGGTCAGCAGTTCGTCGTTGAAGTCGTAGTGCGGGTTGTGCAAGGTGCAGCCGCCGGTCCCCGGGCCGTTGCCGAGCCAGACGTAGCAGCCCGGCTTCTCGCGCAGCATGTAGGCGAAGTCCTCGGCACCCATTGACGGCAGGACGTCAGTGAGCACTCGCTCCTCACCAAAGACCGAGGCGGCGACTTCCTGACAGAATCTGGCTTCGGCGACGCTGTTGACCGTCGGCGGATAACGGTGGTCGAAGCGGACACTGATCTGCGCCCCATTGGCCGCGGCAATACCGCTGCACAGGCGCTCGATGGCGCGCTCGACATTTTCCTGGACTTCCGCCTTGAAGCTGCGGATGGTGCCGCGCAGCACGACTTCCTCGGGAATGATGTTCCAGGCCTCGCCGGCATGGAACTGGGTGACGCTGACCACCGCCGACTCGCAGGGATGCAGCGTGCGGCTGACCACCGTCTGCAGGGCCTGCACCAGTTGCGCCCCGGCGACGATGGAATCGACCCCCTGATGCGGCATCGCCGCATGGCAGCCGTGGCCGCGGACGAAAATCTCGAAGGCGCAGGTGCCGGCCATGACCGGGCCCGGCATCACCATCATCTCGCCGACCGGAATGCCCGGCCAGTTGTGCAGGCCGAACACGGTATCGACCGGGAAGCGCTCGAAGAGGCCGTCCTCGATCATCACCGCGGCGCCACCTTCCGACTCCTCGGCCGGCTGGAAGATGAAGACGACAGTGCCGTCGAAATCGCGATGCGTCGACAGATAACGGGCGGCGCCGAGCAGCATGGCGGTGTGGCCGTCGTGCCCACAGGCGTGCATCTTCCCCTGATGCTTCGAGTGATGCGGGAATTCGTTCATTTCCGCCAGCGGCAGGGCATCCATGTCGGCGCGCAGGCCGATCATCTTGCTCGAGTCGCCGGCGCGCAGCACGCCGACAACGCCGGTACGGGCGATGCCGCGATGCACTTCCAGGCCGTAGCGCTCCAGTTCGCGGGCCACCAGGTCGGCAGTGCGGTATTCGTCGAAGGCCAGTTCCGGATGGGCGTGGATATCGCGCCGCTGCGCCGTCAGTTCGGCAAGAAACGGCAATTCGAGCAGGGGCGGGGTCGCGGACATGTTCGTCTCCTGTTGATGGCTTATTGACCGACCAGGGGGCGGCTTGTTCCCGCGCATCGGCCTGTTGGCAAAGCAGGCGTGGTCTCCGCTGCGCCGGTCGGCCTGCCATTATGCCGCGGCTTGCTACGGGGCGCCGCCTTGATTATGCTGCGTCGCATGCAACTCGTGCTGATCAGCGGCCTTTCCGGTTCCGGCAAGTCCGTGGCCCTCAACCTGCTGGAAGATTCCGGCTATTACTGCGTCGACAATCTGCCGGTGGTGATGCTGACCGTGCTGGTCCGCATGCTCAAGGGCGAGGAAACGCAGAAGGTGGCGGTAGCCATCGATGGGCGTTCCGGCCACGGCATCGAGCTGCTGCCGGAAAAACTGGCCAAACTGGCCGAGGATGGCGTCTCGCCGACCTTCCTCTTCCTGCATGCGAACGAGGAAACGCTGCTCAAACGCTATTCCGAATCGCGCCGCCGACATCCCCTGGCCGCACCGGGCCAGTCGCTGGAGGAGGCCATCCGCGCCGAACGCGAACTGCTCGAACCGATCTCCGGCCTCGGCCACCGCATCGACACCAGCGGCCTCAAGGCCAACGCCCTGCGCGAATGGGTGCGCCAGTTCATCGAAGCCGAACCGGGCCAGGGCCTGACCCTGATGTTCGAGTCCTTCGGTTTCAAGCACGGTATTCCGCTTGATGCCGACCTGGTCTTCGACGTCCGCTGCCTGCCCAATCCGCATTACGACACCGCCCTGCGCCCGCTCACCGGCCGCGACAAATCGGTCATCGATTTCCTCGAGGCCGAAGCGGAAGTCGTGCGCATGCGCGACGACATCGCCAACTTCGTCGCCAGCTGGCTGCCGGCCTATATCCGCGACAACCGCAATTACCTGACGGTGGCCATCGGCTGCACCGGCGGCCAGCATCGCTCGGTATACATCGCCGAGTGGCTCGGCCGCGAATTCGCCCGGCACGCCCGCGTGCTGGTCCGCCACCGGACGCTGGCCGGCACTTGAAACCCTGGCTGGCCCTGCTCCGGCCGGGCGACTGGCTGGTCGTCCTTGGTGGCGCCCTGCTCGTCGGACTGAGCATCCCCATATTCTGGCAGGGCGGCCTGGCCGATCGCGCCATCATCCGCCAGGAAGGCAAGGTTTTCGCCGAAGTCGACCTGCGCAGCAAACGTCAGCTGGAAGTCTCCGGCCCGCTCGGTATCACGCTGATCGCCGTCGAGCCCGGCCGCGCCCGTGTCGTCAGCGATCCCGGGCCGCGCCAGTACTGCGTCCGCCAGGGCTGGCTGATGCGCCCCGGCGAGATCGCCATTTGTGCCCCCAACCGCGTAAGCCTGCAGATCGCCGGCCGCACCCGCGTCTATGACTCGATCAGTTACTGAGCCCGGGTCGAGCGCCAGCCCCGAGCCGCCGCCCGGAGTGACGCAACTGACGGTCAGCGCCGAGGACCGCCGCGTCGCCTGGCTGGCCACGGCAGCGGTCGGCCTGTCGCTGATCGATGCGGCGATTCCCACGCCGCTGCCCGGCGTCAAACCGGGTCTGGCCAACATCGTCACCCTGGTCGTGCTGCTGCGCTACGGCTGGGGTACCGCCGTCTGGGTCAGCGTCCTGCGCGTCCTCGCCGGCAGCCTGCTGCTCGGCCATTTCCTCGCCCCCGGCTTCTTCCTGTCGCTGACCGGAACCACCCTCAGCCTGCTCACCCTCGGCCTGGCCAGGCATTTGCCGCGACGCTGGTTCGGCCCGGTGACGCTGTCCGTCTTCGCCGCCTTCGCCCATATCGGCGGCCAGTTGCTGCTCGCCCGCGTCTGGCTGATCCCACATGACGGGGTGTTCCTGCTGACCCCGGTATTCGCCGCTGCCGCCCTTGTCTTCGGCACCATCAACGGCCTGATCGCGGCTAAACTGCTGGCTGAATCATCGGAAGACCCGCCATGTCCCAAACCGTCTGCCTCGCCCTGACCGGCGCTTCCGGCATGCCCTACGGGCTGCGCTTGCTGGAGTGCCTGCTCGCCGCCGGCTGTCGCGTTCAATTGTTGTATTCGCAAGCCGCCCAGATCGTCGCCCGGCAGGAGATGGATTTCGAACTGCCGTCGCGCCCGGCTGACGCCCGCGCCGCCCTGCTCGCCCGCCTGCAGCCGGCCGACCCGGATCTGCTCGCCGTTTATGGCCGCGAGGAATGGTTCGCCCCGGTCGCCTCCGGCTCCAATCCGCCCGATGCCATGGTCGTCTGTCCGTGCTCGATGGGCACCCTGGCCGCCATCGCCCAGGGGCTGGCCAACAACCTGATCGGTCGCGCTGCTGATGTGGTGCTCAAGGAAGGCCGTAAGCTGGTGCTGGTTCCACGTGAAACGCCGTTCTCGGCCATCCACCTGGAAAACATGCTGCGCCTGTCGCGCGCCGGTGCCGTCATCCTGCCGCCAAGTCCGGGCTTCTATCATCACCCGCAGCAGGTGCAGGACCTGGTCGATTTCGTCGTCGCCCGCATCCTCGACCAGTTGCGCGTGCCGCATCAACTGATGCAGCGCTGGGGCGCCTGATGGGCTGGTTCGACTTCGCCCGCGCGCCCTCCGGCACCACCGTCGAGACGTTACGCCTGCCGATCTTTCCGCTGAATACCGTGCTCTTTCCCGGTGGTCTGCAGCCGCTGAAGATCTTCGAGCAGCGCTACCTGGACATGGCCGCCGCCTGCATGAAGGACAACAGCCCGTTCGGCATCTGCCTGATCGCCAGCGGCAACGAAACCGGCAAAGCCGCCGAGCCACACCCGGTCGGCACGCTGGCCACCATCGGCGACTGGGAGATGGAACAGCTCGGCATCCTGCAGATCACCGCCCGCGGCGGCCGGCGCTTCCGCATCATTGAAACGCGCAGCAACGCTGACAACCTGCTTGAAGGCACGGTGGAACTGCTGGCTGTCAACGAACCGACCGGCGTCCCGGTGGAACGCCAGCGCCTGTTGCCGCTGCTTCAGCGCATCGTCAACGACCTCGGCCCGCAGCGCATGCCGGAGCCGCATCATTTCGACGACGCCGAGTGGGTCGGCTACCGGATCACCGAAGTGCTGCCCATCCAGAACCTGGCCAAGCAGAAGCTGCTGGAACTGGACGATCCTCTGGCCCGACTGGAAATTCTCGAAACCTTCCTTGACCAGCGCAAGTTGCTTGGTTGAGCGGGGCCGGCGCAGCGGCCCCGACCGCTTACAGGATTTCCGTCAGCGTCTCGCGCTGCTCCAGTTCCTGACGGAAATGCAGAATTTCCAGGCCTAGCGCATCGCGCGAGGAAATCAGGCCGATCGGCCGGCCAGCCGGATCAATCACCGGCATGTGCCGAAAACCACCTTCGTACATCAGATGCAGGGCGTGGCCGAAAGGCATGTCCGGCCCGATACTCTGTGGCTCTTCAGTCATCACCGCACTGACCGGGGTGGTCAGCGGATCAAGACCTTCCGCCAATACCTTGAACGCCAGGTCGCGCTCGGTGCAGATACCGATCAAGCGACCGTTTTCAGCATCAACGACAAGGGTCGCCGCCGCCGCATTCTGCTTCATGTGAACAGCGACAGCGCGAACACTTTTCTCCGGCGTCGACATCAGGAAATCACGATTCTGGATGATCTTGATCACGGCACGATTCGGCATGGCTGACTCCTTCAGGTGGTTAAGGTTTATGGACAGACCGGGCCAGCGGAAGAAAAGTTTCCGGCGATTACACATTGTCAAACGATTTCACTCATCGCTTACTCAAGGCTGGCGGCAACGTCCCCATCGCCCGTTGCCAGGTGCGCCGCGTAGTCCCGCTTGGCCGCCGGCGTCAGTTGCTTGACCCGGTATTCGGCGCGCGAGGCGCTGGCTCGGTCGGCATGGGGTTCGACACCAAGCAGGCGCTGTGGCGGGTGCGAACGCGTGTAGCGGGCGCCCACGCCGCGCTGGTGCGCGGCATAGCGCGCCGCGACATCGGTGGTGATGCCGGTATAAATGCTGCCGTCAGCGCATTCGATCAGGTAGAGGAACCAGGGCTTCACCGGCTCAACCCGTCAGTTCCGCCAGCGCCCGCCCGAGGTCGCCGGCGACGATCCGACAGGAAACGCCCAGCATCAGGTTCACCGGCAGGGCGAAATCCTCGATCGCCATACCCTGCGGATCGACCGGCCGCCCATCGTGGCGCAGCCGGCGCTCGCCATAGTGAGCCGCGAGCTTGTCGGCCAGCGTCCGGTCATCGCTCAGGTAGCCGACCACCGGCTTGCCCAGGGCAACGGCATAGCCAATCTCGAAACAGGTGCCGGAATCCGGCTCGCGACCACGAAACGGATCGAGATTGGCGAGCAGCGCATCCGCCTCGCCGATCAACGTGATATTGGCCCTGTAGATGCCAGCCGCCGTCGTCTCCTCGTTATCCAGGGGAATCAACGCCCGATGCCCGGCTGCCGCCAGCAGGCGACGCGCCGACTCGGCCCAGGCCAGGGCATCCGGACGAAAGACATCAGGACCGGCCAGATAGATAATCATTGCCATGCACTCCTCAAACCACCAGACAAACTCCATTGTCCGGCTGGATGCCTTCGCCACCAAGGCTTTCGCCGATTGCCCAATTTTTCGGCAAGGCAAGAAAAACACCGTTGCGTCAGAGGCCTGGCGCAACGCCCCAGAGGCAACCCACAGACTTGTCCACAGGAACCGGGGATAAACGGATACCCGGCGGAAGGCATTATACTGTTCGGATGAACAGTAATCGGCGCATCGCTCACCTCGACATGGATGCCTTCTTCGCCTCCGTCGAGCTGCTGGCCTACCCGGAATTGCGCGGCCAGCCCGTCGTCGTCGGCGGCCGCCGGGTGGACCGGCCGCAAACCGGCGCCGATGGCCGCCGCCAGTTCGCCCGCCTGCGCGACTATGCCGGGCGCGGCGTCATCACCACCTCCACCTACGAAGCCCGATCGCTCGGCGTCTTTTCCGGCATGGGCCTGATGAAGGCCGCCCAGCTCGCCCCCGAGGCCATCCTGCTGCCCGCCAACTTCGACGCCTACCGCGAGGCCTCGCGCCGCTTCAAGGCTGCCGTCGCCAGCATCGCGCCACAGATCGAAGATCGCGGCATCGACGAAATCTACATCGACCTCAGCGCCCTCCCCGCCGACAGCCTCAGCCTCGCCCGGCAGATCAAGCAGGCGGTGCGCGACGCCACCGGCCTCAGCTGCTCCATCGGCATCACCCCCAACAAACTGCTGGCCAAGATCGCCTCCGACCTCGACAAACCAGACGGCATCACCCTGCTTGCCATGGACGACATCCCGACCCGCATCTGGCCGCTGCCGGCGCGCAAGATCAACGGCATCGGCCCGAAAGCCGACGCCCGGCTGGCGCAACTCGGTATCCAGAGCATCGGCCAACTGGCGTCGACACCGCTCGAACTTCTCGTCCGCCACTTCGGCCAGCGCTACGGCCACTGGCTGCACCGCGTCGCCCACGGCCTCGACGAGCGCCCGGTCATCGTCGAACACGAACCCAAGTCGATCAGCCGCGAAAGCACCTTCGACCGCGACCTGCACCCGCGTCAGGACCGCGCCGAACTCTCGGAAATTTTCACCGGCCTCTGCCACCGCGTCGCCGACGACCTGCAACGCAAGGGCTACACCAGCCGCACCATCGGCATCAAACTGCGCTTCGCCGACTTCCACGCCGTCACCCGCGACCTCACCCTGCCCGTCGCCACCGCCGACGCCGCCACCATCCGCCGCGCCGCCGGCGAATGCCTCAAGCGCATCCCGCTGGAACAACGCATCCGGCTGCTCGGGGTGCGGGCCGGCACGCTCGTGCCGCTGAATGCCGGCGCAACGGAAAGCTCAGTGCTCCAGCCTGAATTACCGCTATTCGAGCAAGGGTAGAAATTCTGCGCAATCAGGAAGCAAAAAGGCCAACCGAAATGGCTGGCCTGATCTATGGAGCATCTGGATGGAGCGGGCGATGCGAATCGAACACGTGGGGCAAGGGATTAAACGGAAAAGAGCCCGGCGACAAACTCCCTAAATATCCGAAAATTACGAACACATCTCCATACACTTCTCACGTACCAGAGCGGTGCATCGTACGATCCAGTTAGACTAAGTTTGATTTCTTTGTGACCAGACCCTGACCAGACGCGGAATTTCTTGCCTTACGCCATTGTTCTAAACCAATCTTTAACCGTTAATCTTAAACGATCAACTTCGTCATCCGAAATTGGACAACAATGGGCAATCGGACCACGCAGCAAATTCAAACTACTCATAATCCGTTCAACAGCACGACGGCTGTTAAATATTGGCTCGAAGAGCGTCCAATTATTAGTAATGAGTACAGAAAGTTCACCAAATGTCGTGTAATTCAATAGGTCATCTGAACGTCGAGTAACGCCACTGTCGAGTTCCTTCTGAACACGATCTCTAACGTCATCTTTGATTCGTTGCGGTACCGCTGTTCCATTCCACCAATCAGCGCCAAATGCCTCTGCAAGTGTCTCTGAGACAAGTTTCCGAATCGAAATTTCGAGGCAATAGAAAACCTCGTAATGTTTGGACATCTTGGCAGCTTCAGCGCGAACCGATCCTTCAAATTGAGGGTAATACTCAGAAGCATCACCGTCAGAATTATTAAACGGGGTATGTCCCAATTCTAGGTTTAAGCGGCGTTCAACGTCTCGCAGCTCTTCGTTAATTAGAAAGCCAGACATTCCAAACGACCGAATCCGATCCGCTGCTTTTCGACTACTCATCGCTGTCTCTTAAGAGGTTTTCTTTAAGACTTTTAAATATTGCGTTGAATACAGCAATGTCTGAGGTAGCCGGAAGATTAAGATTGATCGTATAAGAGAGATTCAACCCAAGACCCGATGTGGCGGACTTTACGCTTTCAGGAATCTCCGAACTGTTAGCTTCACGGTATTGCGGTTCCGATTGAATAATTACGTTCGCATGAGAATCTTGTCCTGAGAAATCAGCGTACGCCTTGAGGGCCTTAATCGCACTCATTACACATGAAACAGCACTCGATCCCTCCTCTGCCCCTGTTTCTTCAATTATCAATCCTTTAAGTTTTGCCTCCGGGAGTTCATGCATGTACTCATTGCGTCTATATAGCGGTTCATATGCCTTCTTAAGTGCTGCCGCAGCTGCTTGCCCCCGAGTTCCTTGATTTCTGAACTGTCGATAGAGTTCGGTGGGAGAGCCGTCAGGAGCCGCAAATCCAATCTTCTTCAGGTACGAAGTCATCTGGTCGCCGGATCCGCCCGGAATCTGAAGAATAGTTTTCACAAAGTCTTGCGTGACTCGCTCTGGGGTGGCTGCCGAAATTATTCCATCCAAAGCTCTACGGATATTTCCAGATGCTGTGACATACGGAAGTGTTGCCATTTGTCCTCCTAGGATTGCTTCGAGTCGTCCTCAAAAGTATAGCAGCCGACATATTCCATACACGTATCGACTTTTTACTTGGGTGCAATACATCACTTCTGCTAGCTTCGACCTAGCTTGTTAATGCGACAACACTGTCCCGAAAAATCCCAAGCTCACCAGATATCGACCAGAAAACAAAAAAGCCAACCGCTTCCGGTTGGCTTTTTCTTTTGCAGATCAACGACCTGCCTGAGTTCGATGTGGAGCGGGCGATGGGAATCGAACCCACGGCTCTAGCTTGGGAAGCTAGGGTATTACCATTATACGACGCCCGCTCTGGGCTTCAGGTCGGCATTCTAACGCAGATGCCGGCGCGTTCAATCGTCCTGCTGGTCGGCCAGTTCGCGGTAGCGGCCGGCGTGGAAGAGTAGCGGGGCGAGGTCGGGGGTTTCGCTGAAGCGTTCGACGCGGCCGATGAAGATGGTGTGGTCGCCGCCGGCGTGGGCGGTTTCATTGGCGACTTCGAAGATGGCACAGCAGCCGGGGAAGACCGGGACGCCGCCGGCACCGGCTTGCCAGGGGAGGCCGACGAAACGGTCGGCGGGCCAGGTGGCGAAGCGGTTGGAGAGGTCCATCTGCTGTGCCGAGAGGATGTTGATGACGTGGTGGCTGGCGCGGCGGAAGGCTTCCAGGCTGTGCGAATTGTTGTCCAGGCACCAGAGGACCAGGGCCGGCTCGAGCGAGACAGCGGAGAAGGAATTGACCGTCAGACCGATGGGCCTGCCGTCGGGGTCGAGGGCCGTGACGATGGCGACCCCGGTGGCGAAGCGCCCGAGGGCGTTGCGCAGGGCGCGGGTGTCGTTGGGAACTTGGGTCATGGCGATCGGCGGGGTCGGGGACGGCGAAAAACGCCGTATTATCCGTGGTCCCGCAGCCCGCGTCGAGGCAGAATTTGACCGCCACCACCTCCTTTGCCGAAGTCCTGATTGCCTGGCAGAAGTCCGCCGGACGCCACGACCTGCCTTGGCAGAACACCCGCGACCCTTACCGGATCTGGCTTTCCGAGATCATGTTGCAGCAGACGCAGGTGGCGACGGTGATTCCGTATTACCAGCGCTTTCTCGCTTCCTTTCCCGACGTAAGGGCATTGGCGGCGGCGCCGGTGGAGATGGTGATGGAGCACTGGGCCGGACTCGGTTATTACGCCCGGGCGCGCAACCTGCATCGTTGCGCGCAGCAGGTGGTGGCGGTGCATGGCGGGCGTTTTCCCGGTAGTGCGGCAGAACTGGAAACCTTGCCGGGCATCGGTCGATCCACGGCAGCGGCGGTGGCTGCCTTCGCCTTTGGCGAGCGGGCGGCGATTCTCGATGGCAACGTCAAGCGGGTGCTCTGCCGGCAATTTGCCGTGACTGGTTTTCCCGGCGCCGCCAAGGTGCATCAGCAGCTCTGGGAACTGGCCGAAAGTCTGCTGCCGGAGCGCGATATCGAGGCGTACACGCAGGGCCTGATGGATCTCGGCGCCGGTACCTGCACGCGCAGCCGTCCGGCCTGTGGTCGCTGCCCGCTGGCCGTCGGCTGCCTGGCGCGCAAGCAGGGGCTGCAGGCAGCCTTGCCGGAGGCCCGGCCGCGCGCCGCCGTGCCGGAGCGCCGTGCGGGTTTCGTGCTGATTCGTCAGGGGCAACGCGTACTGCTTGAACGGCGGCCGCCGAGCGGCCTCTGGGGCGGGTTGCTGGTGCCACCGGAGGGTCTACCGGCGGCGGTGCTTGCCCGACTTGGATTACAGGCGCTGAGCCAACAGGCCTTGCCACCGCTGCGCCATGCCTTCACCCATTTCCGTCTGACCCTGGAGCCGGTGTTGTGCGATGTATCGGCAAGCTGCCTTGTTGCCGAACCCGGCCTGGAATGGGTCGAATTGGCGCAGGCGGCGACGGCGGCAGTGCCGACGCCAATCGGCAAGCTGCTCAGGCAGGTTGCCAGCGCAGCGGACTGAGCCCCCAGCGCTCGTAGGTTTCGGCGCGGACAATCTGCCCGTAGTGGTTGCCGACAACGCGCGCCAGGTCGACGCGGACCGGCTCAACGTATTGCCGCCGCCCGGAATGGAAGATGACGCGGACGACCGGGCTGAGGATGCTCTCGTGGTGCAGTTCCTCGACCACCGCCAGATGGCCGCTTTCCAGCAGGACCAGGGTGCCGACCGGATAGACGCCGATGGTGCGGACAAAGGCGGCGACCAGTTCGGGGTCGAACTGGCTGCCGCCCTGGTCGTAGAGCTGACGTAGCGCCAGCGACGGTGAAATGGCCGGCCGGTAGGGACGGTCCGAGGTCATCGCGTCGTAGGTGTCGACGACGGCGGCCATGCGTCCGGCCAGGGAGATTTCGTCGCCGGCCATGCGGTAGGGGTAGCCGCAGCCGTTGTAACGCTCGTGGTGTTCGAGGACGACGGCGACCGAGGTTTCAGGCAGGCGAACCGTCGCCTGCAGCACGGAAAGCCCCTCCTCGACATGGCTCTGGACGACTTCGTACTCCGACTGCGACAACATGCCGGGCTTGGTGATCAGGCGGGCATCCATGGCCGACTGGCCGATGTCCTTGACCATGGTGCCGAGGGCCAACTTCTCCAGCTCCGCTTCCGGTAATTCAAGTTGCCGGCCGAGGGCGATGATCAGTGCTGCCGTCGCCACGGCGTGCTCGGTGGCGTAGGCATCGTGGCGCTTCAGGCGGGCCAGCGGGGCCAGGGCATCCGGGTTGCGCAGCACCGATTCGATCATCTTGGCAACAACTGGTTCAAGACGCGCCGCATCCACCTCACGCCCGCTGCGCGCGGCCAGCATCAGCTCGGCAACGGTATTGGCAGCCTCGCCGATCAGCCGCGCCGAACGGCGGCGCTCTTCGCCCAGGGAAACCGTCGCCGGCTTGGCCTTGAGCCGCTGCAGGCGACCGATGAAGTGTTGTTCGATTTCGTCGTTACGATAAACAGGCGGCGGCTCGGGCGGCGGCAGGTCGCTGCCCTTTTCCGTATCGATGCTGACTTCGGTGATGCCTTCCTCGACCAGACGGGCGATCTGTTCTGCATCGCGAATGACAAATTTCTGCCGCCAGAAGGAGTGTTCCAGCCATTTCCGGTGCAAATCCACGACAAACATGCCGGGCTGCAACTGGTCGATGGAGAGTTTGCGGATCATCGCGCGTGGCGCCTATTGTCCAGCCGCCTGCTGCTTCTTCTTTTCCACCTTGGCGGCGTGACGGGCCTGTTTCTGACGCTGCTTTTCGGCCTCGGCCGCCTTGCGCTTGGCGCCTTCGGCCGCCTTGCGCTCCTTGTCGGCCAGGCGGCCGGCGATGGCGGCGTCGTCGGCTTGTCGGGCAGCTGTCGTTTCCGCCTGGCGGACCGCCAAGTCGGCTGCCTTCTGGCGCGCCTTTTCCTGGCGGACGAGTTCCGCCTCTTGCGCTTCTTCCTGCCTCACCATGCGTTCGAGGGCGGCGCCTTCGTTTTCCAGGCGGCGGGCTTCGCGGATGCTCGCCAGGTGATCGTCACGCGCATCTTCGATACAGGAATTGACAAAAAACTTGTCGGCACAGGCCTTCTGGCGCCTTTCGAACAAATCATCAGCCTGCTGCCGGTGCGCCTGCGCTTCGGCCTGCAGGGCCGTTGCCCGCGCCTGCCGCTGCTGGCGGTCACCGACCGCTTCTTCGGCCAACACCAGGAGTGGCAGGCCGCAGAGCAGCAGCGCGATCAGGCGGGCAGCCATTGGTAGGGGTCGATTTTCCACTTGTCGAAGCTTTCGAAACTGGCGATGCGATCCTGCGACTTGGCGAGATCGACGATTTCCGGCGGGATGTAGTACTGCTGGCCGGCATGGTAGAAGATGCGGACGACCGGTTCGAGCAGGCTCTTCTCGTTCTGCTCGACGACAACGCCAAGCCGCTTGCTTTCCAGCTGGACCAGCGCCCCGGTCGGATAGATGCCGATGGCGCGGATGAAGGCCTGGACCAGTTGCGGGTCGAAGTGATGACTGCTCCATTCAAGCAGCTTCTTCAGCGCCTGCGTCGCCGGCATGCCCTTGTGATAAATGCGGTCGGAGGAGATCGCGTCATAGACGTCGACGATGGCCGCCATCTGGCCGTAGAGACTGATGCCGGCAGCACTCAGCCGGTTTGGGTAGCCGGTACCATCGAAACGTTCGTGGTGCTGTGCGGTGACCTGTATGGCGATGTCGCTGACGCCGGGGGTCTGGCGCAGCAGCTGCACGCCCTGATCGACGTGCGATTTCATGCGCTCGAACTCGTCCTCGTCCAGCTTGCCGGGTTTGTTGAGGATGGCATCGGGGATGCGCGCCTTGCCGACGTCGTGCAACAGGCCGCCGAGCGCCATCTCCTTGATCACCGCCTTGTCCAGCTTGAGGCCGCGGCCAAAAGCGACGAGCAGGGCGCAGACGCCGACCGAATGCTCGAAAGTGTAGTCGTCGTGGTTCTTCAGCCGGGCCAGCGGCAACAGCGCGTCCTGATTGCGGAAGATGGATTCGACCATGTTTTCGACCAGCGGTTCGACGCGATCGACCTGAATCTGCTGGCCAAGACGGATGTCGTCCATCATGTGGCGGACCACCTTGTTGGCCTCGCCGTGCAGGCGCCGGGCCCGTGCCGCCTCATCCTTGAGCGCCACGGCCACCGGCTTTTCCGGCTCCTTGCGGGCGATTTCCTGCATCCGACGGTCGAGATCGGCACTAACTTCCTGCTGCGTGCGCGCCGCCCAGACATCCGCCCCCTTGAGCGTATCGATGTACAGCTCGCGGATGCCGAGATTGATGATCTTGTCCACCGTCGTCTGGTCGTGAACCTTGAAGGCGTTGGACAGGAAGGGATGGTCCAGCCAGCCACAGTTCAGATCGTGGATGTACATGCCCGGCTTGAGCTGGTCGGTGCGAATCTGCTTGATCATGGCATCGGTAGGTGGCGAATCTCCCTGATTCTAGCGCATCGCCGCCGCTATAATCGGCTCCCTCATGATCGCCCTCCGCCAAGTCACCTTCGCCCGCGCCGGCCGTCCGCTGGTCATCGAGGCCTCCGTCCAACTGCATCCCGGCTGGAAAGTCGGCGTCGTCGGCGCCAACGGTTGCGGCAAATCCAGCCTGTTCGCCCTGCTCGCCAACGAACTGCACGCCGAATCCGGCGACGTCGACATCCCGACCAGCTGGCAGATCGCCCGCGTCGCCCAGGAAACCCCGGCCCTGCCCGATGCGGCGCTCGAATTCGTGTTAGACGGCGACACCGAGTTGCGCCGTGTCCAGCGCGAACTGGCCGCTGCCGAAGCGGCGGGCGACGGCGAGGCGATCGGCCATCTGCACGCTCGCTACGGCGAGATTGATGGTTATTCGGCCAAGGCCCGCGCCGCCGAAGTGCTGCACGGCCTCGGCTTCAAGGATGCCGACTTCACGCGCCCGGTCGCCGATTTCTCCGGCGGTTGGCGTGTCCGCCTCAACCTGGCCCGCGCCCTGTCCTGCCGTGCCGACCTGCTGCTGCTCGACGAGCCNNGACGAGCCGACCAACCACCTCGACCTCGACGCCGTCTTCTGGCTGGAAAGCTGGCTGAAGAACACGCCGGCGACGCTGCTGCTGATCTCCCACGACCGCGACTTCCTCGATGCCGTGGTCGGCCAGATCATTTCCATTGACCTGCAGCGCCTGTCGCTGACCAGCGGCGGCTATTCCGACTACGAACGCGCCCGCGCCGCCCGACTGGCCAACCAGCAATCAGCCTTCGAGGCGCAGCAGCGCGAAATCGCCCATCTCAACAGCTTCATCGAGCGCTTCCGCGCCAAGGCCACCAAGGCGCGCCAGGCGCAGAGCCGGATCAAGACGCTGGAGCGCATGGAAATGGTCGCCGCGGCGCACGTCGATTCGCCCTTCCATTTCAGCTTCCGCCAGCCGACTGCCCTGCCCGACCCGCTGCTGACCATCGAAAAAGCTTCGGCCGGCTACGCCGAGCACAAGATCATCGACCATGTCTCGCTGACCCTGCGCCCCGGCTGCCGCATCGGCTTGCTTGGCCGCAATGGCGCCGGCAAGTCGACGCTGATCAAGCTGCTGGCCGGCGCCATCGCCCAGCAGGGCGGCGAGCGCAAGGAAGCCAAGGCGCTGAACATCGGCTATTTCGCCCAGCACCAGCTGGAACAGCTGCGCCCGGACGAATCGCCGCTGCAGCATCTGGCCCGCCTCGAACCGACGACGCCGGAGCAGGAACTGCGCGACTACATCGGCGGCTTCGACTTCCGTGGCGACATGGCGACGCGCGCCATCGCCCCCTTCTCCGGCGGCGAGAAATCGCGGCTGGCGCTGGCCCTGCTGATTCGCACCAAGCCCAACCTGCTGTTGCTCGACGAGCCGACCAACCACCTCGACCTCGAAATGCGCGAAGCCCTGACCTTCGCCATGCAGGACTACGAAGGCGGCATGGTCTTCGTCTCGCACGACCGCCACCTGCTGCGCACCTGTGCCGACGAACTGCTGCTCGTCGCCGACGGCAAGGTCAGCGAGTTCGACGGCGATCTCGACGATTACGCCGCCTGGCTGGCCAGCCAGCGCAATGCCGAAAAGGCGCCGCAACCCGATGTCGCCGCCGAGAAAAACGAACGCCTGCAGCAGCGCGCCGACGCCAAGGCCACCCGGCAAGCTGTCCTCGCCCAGCGCCGGCCGCTGCTCAAGGAAATCGAGCAGCTGGAAAAGAAACTGGCCAAATGGAACGAGGAAAAGGCGGCACTGGAAACCCAGTTCGCCGATCCGGCGTTCTATGCCACCGTCGACCGCGCCAAGAGTGAAGAATTGCACCGCCAGGCCGGCCTGCTCGGCGAACAGATCGACGAAGCGGAAATGCGCTGGCTGGAAGTGCATGAGGCGCTGGAGGCCCTGCCGGCGGTGGACTGAATCGGCGCGGAAACAACGGCTAACAAGCCGGCATCAGGTAAAATCGCGAGCTTTCCGAATCACTCCGCTGGAGCCAACCCGTGCAAATCGTCTGCCTTGACCTCGAAGGTGTCCTCGTCCCCGAAATCTGGATCGAATTCTCCAAGCGCACGGGCATTCCCGAGCTGATGCGCACGACGCGCGACGAGCCGGATTACGACAAGCTGATGACCTACCGCCTGAACATCCTGCGCCAGCACCAGCTCGGCCTGCCGGATATCCAGAAGGTGATCGGCGAAATGGGCCCGATGCCCGGCGCCCGCGCCTTTCTCGACCAGTTGCGCGAGGATTACCAGGTCGTCATCCTCTCCGACACTTTCTACGAGTTCGCCCATCCGCTGATGCGCCAGCTCGGCTGGCCGACGCTGTTCTGCCACTCGCTGGAAGCCGACGCCGAGGGCATGCTGGTCAATTACCACCTGCGTATGCCGGACCAGAAGCGCGAAGCGGTCAAGCGCTTCAAGGAACTGAAGTTCACGATCGTCGCCGCCGGCGATTCGTACAACGACACCGCCATGCTCGGCGAAGCCCACGGCGGCATCCTCTTCCACCCGCCGGAGAACGTCATCCGCGAATTCCCGCAGTATCCCGTGGTGTATAACTACGACGACTTGCGCAGCGAGATCGACAAGGCTTTCGCCAAGGCAGCCTGAACTCAAACCCATGCATAGCGACCGTTTCTACACGCTCTCCGCCTCCTGCCCCGATCAGGTCGGCATCATCGCCCGGGTGTCCGGCTTCATCGCCGCCCACGGCGGCTGGATACTCGAGTCGAGTTTCCATTCGGACGTGCTGACCAGTCGCTATTTCATGCGCATCGAGATCAAGGCCGACTCGCTGCCTTTCCTCCTCGCCGAATTCCGTGAGCGCTTCGCCAACGAGGTGGCCAAACCCTTGTCGATGACCTGGACGATCAACGACAGCGCGGTCAAGAAACGCGTCGTCGTCCTCGTCTCCAAGCAGGAGCACTGCCTGTACGACCTGCTGGCGC
>DDWF01000220.1 GCA_002345845.1 Betaproteobacteria bacterium UBA2293
TGGAACATGGGCTGGATGAACGACAGCCTGCGCTATTTTCACCGTGATCCGGTCTATCGCCGCTGGCATCACGACGAACTGACCTTCGGCCAGGTCTATGCCTACAGCGAGAATTTCGTGCTGCCGCTGTCGCACGATGAAGTGGTGCACGGCAAGGGCTCGCTGCTTGGCAAGATGCCGGGCGACGACTGGCAGCGCTGCGCCAACCTGCGCCTGCTGCTGGCCTGGCAGGCGCTGACGCCGGGCAAGAAGCTGAGTTTCATGGGCGGCGAGTTCGGTCAGCAGCGCGAATGGTCGGAGGCCCGCGAACTGGACTGGAGTCTGCTAGCCGAGCCGGCGCACCAGGGCTTGCAACGCCTGTCGGCCGACCTCAACCGTCTCTACCGCGACCTGCCGGCCTTGTATTCGCAGGACTTCGCCGCTGCTGGTTTTGAATGGATCGACTGCCACGACAGCGAGCACTCGGTGCTCTGCTGGCTGCGCTGGGGCAGGGATGGCAGCTACCTCGTCGTCGTCATGAATTTCACGCCGGCGCCGCTCAGCGGCTACCGCATCGGCGTGCCGCAGCCCGGTCGCCATGTCGAAATACTCAACAGCGACTCGGCCTGGTACGGTGGCAGCGATCTGGGCAATGTCGGCGCTGTCGAGGCGCATGCCGGCAACTGGATGAACCGCCCGGCCAATCTGGAAATCACCTTGCCGCCGTTGGCGGCGGTGATGCTGCGCCCGGACTGAAGTCAGGCTGGCCGGCGACGCCAACTTTTTGCCGGTTCGGCGGTCAGAGCAGACCATGAGCACGCTTCTCTTCTGTTTTGACCATCCGGAATCGGTCCGCGGCTGGCAGCCCATCGATGATGCGGTGATGGGCGGTCTTTCAGCCAGCCGGTTGAGCCATGTGACAGAGGGCCACGCGGTTTTCGCCGGCGAGGTTTCGCTGGCCAACCAGGGCGGCTTCGCCTCGGTCCGTTCGCCCGCCATCGCGACTGGTGCGATCGGCGGCAGTGCCTACCGTCTGACGGTGCGTGGCGACGGCCGGCGCTACAAATTTTCCGCTCGCATGGACGAGCGTTTCGATGGCGTCAGCTACCAGGCCGGATTCGTTGGCGCGCCCGGCATCTGGCAGGAGGTCATCATTCCGCTGTGGAGTCTGCAGCCGAGCTGGCGGGGACGGGCAGTCGCCGATGCGCCGCCGCTCGACCCGGCGTGCGTGCAGCAACTGGGCCTGCTGGTCAGCGAGCGGCAGGCAGGCCCTTTCCGTCTCGAAATCCGCCGCATCGAGCTGGCTTGAGGGGGCGTGGGATGAAGGTGCTGCTGGTCACGCTGCTGATGATTTTCGGATGCTCGACGGCGTTGGCCGATGTGTTGGCCGAGTTGCGCCAGCCCGGTCGCGTGCTCCTTTTGCGCCACGCCAACGCGCCGGGTTTCGGCGATCCGCCGAAGTTCGCCCTGGCTGACTGCGCCAGCCAGCGCAATCTCGATGCCGCTGGCCGTGCCCAGGCCCGGCGTCTGGGCGAACGCCTGCGTGCACTCGGGGTGAACAAGGCACGGGTGTATTCCAGCCAGTGGTGCCGCGCCCGCGAAACCGCCGAACTGCTCGGACTGGGAGCGGTCGAGCCGCTGCCGGCGCTGAATTCCTTTTTCGAGCAGCCGCAGGCGCGCCAGAAGATCATCGCCGGCTTGCGCGCCTTTCTCGCGGCGCAGCCGGTCGACGGCGAGGCGTTGATCCTGGTCACCCATCAGGTGGTGATCAATGCCCTGACCGAGGCCAGCGCCCCTTCTGCCGGCGGCAGCCTGTTCCGGCTCAATGGATCGGGGTCGCCGCAGTGGCTGGGTGCCGTGGAGCCCGATTAGCGTTGTCGCCTGGCGCCGGCCAGAACCAGCGCGCCATGCAGGCCCAGTTCCTCATCAGTGACCAGATGTACGGGCATCGCCGGCATCAGTGCGGCGTGCTCGCGTTTGTCAGCGAAGGCAGCCAGCAAGGGCGCGCAGTCGACCTGCGGCAGCAGCCGGGCGGCGATGCCGCCAGCGAGGTAGACGCCACCGCGGGCCAACCAGTGCAGGGCCAGGTCGCCGGCGAAGCCCCCCAGGCAGGCCAGCCACAGTTGCAGGGTGGCGAGCGCAAGGGCGTTGCCGCCGCTGCAGGCGGCCGCGCCGATGGCTTCAGGCGTCGTCGGCGGGCCGCCAAGAAAGGCATGGACACGGACCAGGCCGGGGCCGGAGACGATGTCCTCGATGGTCACGCGACCGTGCTGCGCCTGCAGCCAGCGCCACAACTCGCCCTGCTGTGGTGTTTGCGGGGCGAAGCCGAGGTGGCCGCCTTCGCCGGGGACCACCCGGTAGCCGTCGCCTTCCGGCAGCAGCCCGGCGACGCCGAGGCCGGTGCCGGCGCCGAGAATCAGCCGCGGGGCATCGGCCAGGAGCGTGCCGTGCTGCAATGTCCGGATGCTTTCCGGGGCGACCCGCGTCAGGCCGTGGGCTGCGGCGGCGAAGTCGTTGGCCAGCGTCACCCGGCCGATGGCGAAGCGCTGGCCGATGTTGGTAGCCGACAAATGCCAGGGTAAATAGGTCAGCTTGGCCTGCTGTCCATCGGTCGGGCCGGCGATGCCGAAGCAGGCGGCGTTGATGCCTCGCTGGCCGCCGAGAAAGTCGTCGAGCAGATCGGCGAAGTCAGCATATTCGGCGCTGGCGTAGCGTTGCTGGCGGACGATGCATCCGCTCTCATCGGCCAGCGCCAGCAGTGTCTTGGTACCGCCGAGGTCGCCGCCGAGGATCATGCTCTAGACGGCGACCGGGGCGGCGATGTGCGGCTGCGGATCGTAGCCGTCGAGGCGGAAATCCTCGAAGCGGAAGGCGAAGATGTCACGCACTTCGGGGTTGATCCACAGCTTCGGCAGTGGCCGCGGCTCGCGGCTCAGCTGCAATTTTGCCTGCTCGAAGTGATTGGAGTACAGGTGGGCATCGCCGAAGGTGTGCACGAACTCGCCGGGGCGATACCCGCAGACTTGGGCGAGCATCAGGGTGAGCAGGGCATAGGAGGCGATGTTGAAGGGCACGCCGAGGAAGATGTCGGCGCTGCGCTGGTAGAGCTGGCAGGAGAGCTTGCCGTCGGCGACGTAGAACTGGAACAGGCAGTGACAGGGTGGCAGGGCCATGCTGTCCACGTCGCCCGGATTCCAGGCGGAGACGATGTGGCGGCGCGAATCCGGGTTGTGCTTGAGGCTGTGCACCAGTTGCGTGATCTGGTCGATCAGGCGGCCGTCCGGCGTTTCCCAGCGCCGCCACTGCTTGCCGTAAACCGGCCCGAGGTCACCCTGGTCGTCGGCCCACTCGTCCCAGATGCGGACGCCGTGCTCCTGCAGGTACTTGATGTTGGTATCGCCCTGGAGGAACCACAGCAGTTCGTGGATGATCGATTTCAGGTGCAGCTTCTTGGTGGTCAGTACCGGGAAGCCTTGGGCGAGGTC
The DNA here is from genome assembly GCA_002345845.1 of Betaproteobacteria bacterium UBA2293. The sequence continues at coordinate 3,465 of DDWF01000220.1, forward strand.
GAAACGCATCTGCCAGNNGAGCGCGTGCCGGTGCCGGTGCGGTCGGCTTTGTCGTGGCCGTTGTCCAGCACGTGACGCATGAGATCCAGATATTGCTGCATGGCGGAAAGGTCTCGAACGAAAACGACAATTTTACATCTGCGGCCGGATGTCGGCGGATTTGCCATTCTCCGGCTAAACTTAGGCGATAAAAACCGGCAGGAGAAGGCGTCGTGCTCGATCAAGTAAGCAATCTGGGCAGTATTTTCGGCAAGAAGGAGCTGCATCCGCTGGCTGATGCGCAGGAGTTGAAGCGCATCATTGCCAGCTTACCCAAGGACAACGCCTTTCGCGCGGTGGATGAACTGGCCGGTTGGCTGGAATCGTCCCAGGCCGCCGACCAGTTGCCCATCGATCGCCTGTATGAGGCGGCACGCCAGTTCGACGAGGCGGTACAGCCACATTTGCGCCGCCTGTGCCGCGACTATCTGCATACGCCGCGTCTGTCGCGAGCCGAGGAAAAACGTCTGTGGTCGATCAGCCATGGTTTCTGGCTACTGCTCGCCGATGCTTATGAGCGCTGCCTGAACGCCATGGCGGCTGGTGGTCGGCCGGCCGATCAACTCAAGGCGGCACTGCCGGTGATCTGTGCGCGGCTGATTGCGGCGCTGGCCGCTGCCCTGAAATGGGAGCAGTTTCACTACGGTCCTTCGGACAGCGCCATTTGGGCGCGGCTGGGCCGGGCGCTGCTGACTGCCGAGGCGGCTGGCGTCGATACGCGTGCCGTGCAGCTCGGCGGCGTCATCAGTTCGCCGGTTCAGGAATACCAGAAGGTAATGATCTTTCAGGCGGCCTCGACCGACAGCCTGCTGCCGCTTGAGATCGAATTGGCCGAACGGCTGATCGAGCACTTCCTCGGCAGCTTCGTGTTCACCGCCGAGGCGCAGCACGATTGCGTCTATTGGGTCGATCTGACCCAGGCCCAGCCACCGCTTCGGCTGGCACGGATGCCGGCGGCGGCAGTGGCCAGCCAGCGCTTCTTCAAACCCGGCCCTGCGCATGCTGCCATCTGCGAACTGCTGCGCGGGCTGGAGCGCGGTGATGACATACCGGCGGACCTCAAGCTGGGGGCTCAGTACTATCCGCGGACCCTGATTCCGGTATTGCGGCATCTGGCCGCCTACCTGGCGCCGATTCCGCCGCAACGCCGGCACGACCGCCACCGTGTCAAGCACCGGATGTCGGTGCTCAATGGCCTGGTCAATGCCTTTGTCGCCTTCTCCGGCGAGTTCGGTGGCAAGCCGGCCGGTCTGCAGATGGAGAGCTGGGTGGTCGACAACGTCAGTCGTGGCGGCTTCGGCGCGCTGGTCAACGACATCCCGGCCGACTGGCTGCGCGTCGGCGCCCTTGTGGCCATCCAGCCCGAGGGCGGGGACAACTGGCTGCTCGGCATTGTCCGTCGCTATCATCGGGCAACCGAGAGCGATGCCCGGGTCGGGATCGAAACCATGGCCCGTCAGGCCTGTTCGGTGGAGCTGAAGGTGCGGGGCGCCTCTTCCTATGCCGCCGTCTCCGGCACGCCGGCGCTGCTGCTGGAAAACCGTGGCGCGCCGGGCGAGGTGCTGGTGGTGCTGCCGCCGGCCAGTTTCGACCTGCAGGAAAGCATGGAATTCACCATCGACGGTCGCCGCTGTCTGCTGGCGCCGGCCGCCCTCGTCGAGCAGACCGCCGATTACGAGCTGGCCCGCTACCACCTCAGCCGCCTCGCCTGAACCGGCGGGCGGTGTTCAGGAGCGTGGCGGGCGGATCGCCGTCTTCGGCCGGAAGGCCTTGATCACCGCCGGATCGGTTTCGGCGTAGGGGCCACCGATCAGGTCGAGGCAATAGGGCACGGCAGCGAAGATGCCGACGTGGGTGACTTCACCGTCGGCATTGCGCACGCCTTCCAGCGTTTCCTTGATCGACTTCGGCTGGCCGGGCAGGTTGATGATCAGCGACTGCTTGCGGATCACCGCCACCTGGCGCGAGAGGATGGCGGTCGGCACGAAATTCAGGCTGATCCGCCGCATCTCCTCGCCGAAACCGGGCATTTCCTTGTCGGCGACGGCCAACGTGGCTTCCGGCGTGACGTCGCGGATTGCCGGGCCGGTGCCGCCGGTGGTCAGGACCAAGTCGCACCGGCAGTCGTCGACCAGTTCGATCAGCGTTTGCTCGATACTCGCCCGGTCGTCAGCAATGAGCCGCGTCTCGGCCCGCCAGGGCGAGGTCAGGGCGCTGCCCAGCCACTCCTGCAGGGCCGGAATGCCCTTGTCCTCGTAAACGCCGGTCGAGGCACGGTCGCTGATCGAGACCAGACCGACCTTCAGCTCGTCATTCGCTGACATCGGGCGTTCCTTCCCTTTCAAGTTCCTGCAGTACCTGGAAGATGGCGCGGAAATTCTTCGGTGGTTTGTTGGCTTCCTGCTCCTTCAGCGCATTGCGGCGCAACTGGCGCAGGTGCTGCTGATCGGCCTGCGGCCACAGGGCGACGATTTCGCTGAGGAAGCCCTCGTCTTCCAGCAGGCGCGTGCGGAAGCGTTCCAGGCGGTGCAAACGCGCCGTCTCGGCGGAAGATTCGCCGCGCAGCAGGGCCAGGCCTTCACGAATCGGTGCATCATCGACGCCGCGCATCAGCTTGCCGAGATAGGCGATCTGCCGCCGACGGGCGCCGTGAGCGGTGATCTTCTGGCATTCGCGCACGGTTTCGTAAATGTCTTCCGGCAGGTTGATGCGCTTCAGCTGGCCGACCGACAGTTCGACCAATTCGGCGCCGAGGTCGCGCAACTCGTGCATCGCCTCTTTCTTCTTGGTTTTCGACGGGCGGCCGGTACTTTCGGTGAAATCTTCTTCTTCCATGGGTCTTCGCGGGCTGGCTGGAGCGGGCTGCTATGATAGCGGCTTTCCCGCTTCGACGCCGCCTCCATGCCCGATACTGCTGCCTTCTCCTATTCCTACGCCACCCTCCAGCAACTGGCGGCCGATGTCCTCAGCCACGCCAGTAGCAACGGGGCGACGGCCTGCGAGGTCGATGTTTCCGAGGGTTTTGGCCAGACCGTCGGCGTCCGTTGTGACGAGGTCGAGACCATCGAGTTCAATCGCGACAAGGGCGTCGGCATCACCGTCTATTCTGGTCAGCGCAAGGGCTACGCCAGTACCTCGGACTTTTCGCCGCAGGCGCTGCGCGAAACCGTCGAGGCGGCGCTGGCCATCGCCCGCTTCACCGCCGAAGACGACTGCGCCGGCCTGGCCGAGGCGGCGCTGATGGCCAGGGACTGCCCGGATCTCGATCTCTATCATCCGTGGGCCTTGAGCGTCGAGGAGGCCATCGAGACGGCGCGCCGCTGCGAGCAGGCGGCTTTCGATGCCAGTCCGCAGATCAGCAACTCCGAGGGGGCGACGGTATCGACCCAGCAGGCGCAATTCGTCTCGGCCAACAGCCTCGGTTTCATGGGCGGTTACCCGACCTCGCGCCACTATATTTCCTGCTCGGTGATTGCCGGCGAACAGGACGCCATGCAGCGCGACGACTGGTACACCACGCACCGCGACGCCGCCCGTCTCGACGATCCGCTCGGCGTTGGCCGCATCGCCGCCGAACGCGCGGTGGCCCGCCTCGGCGGTCGCAAGGTCAAGACCGGTGAGTTCCCGGTGCTGTTCGAGGCGCCATTGGCCGCCGGCATCCTCGGCAGCCTGGTCCATGCCGCCAGCGGCGGCGCGCTCTATCGCAAGTCGTCCTTCCTGCTCGATCATCTCGGCAAGCGGGTGATGCCCGAGTTCGTCCACATCGTCGAACGGCCGCACATCAAGTGTGGCCTCGGCAGCGCTTCCTTCGACAGCGACGGCGTCGCCACGCGCGACCGTGACGTGGTCGCCGATGGCATCCTGCAGGGCTATTTCCTCAGCACCTACACCGCCCGCAAGCTGGGCATGCAGACCACCGGCAATGCCGGCGGCAGCCACAACCTGATCATCCAGCCTGGCGAGTTCGACCGCGATGCGCTGCTGGCGCGCATGGGTCGCGGCCTGTTCGTCACCGAACTGCTCGGCCACGGCATCAACTATGTCACCGGCGACTACTCGCGCGGGGCAGCCGGCTACTGGGTCGAGAACGGCAAGATCGCCTACCCGGTGGAAGAAATCACCATCGCCGGCAATCTGAAAGCGATGTTCGCCGGCATCCTCGCCGTCGGCAACGACGTGCAGGTGCGCGGCAGCAAGCAGACCGGTTCCATCCTGATCGACCGGATGACCGTCGCCGGCGAATAGTCGCCGGCACTCAATCGAGCAGGAAATCGCCGAGCCGCGTCCGGCCGCGGGCGCTCGCTGCCTCCGCCTGGGCGAGGAACAGCTCAGCCGCGGCCAGGGCATCCGACAGCGCGTGATGCATGGGATAGCGCGGCAGATGGTGACGGGCGCGCAGCGCCGCCAGGCGCAGGCTGCCGGGTTGCTGCTCGCCAGCGGCGCGGCGGGCGAGAATCAGGGTGTCGATGACCGGCGGCCGGAAGCGCCCACCGTAGCAGGCGCGGCAGGCGGCATCGAGGAAACCGACTTCGGTCGGCGAATAATGGGCGATTAGCACCCGGCCTTGCAGGTCGGCGAGGAAATCGCCCAGTACGACACGCAGCGACTCGCCTTCGGCGGCCTGATCATCGGTGATGCGGTGAATGCTGACATTTTCCTCGCTCAGGTTACGGCGCGGCTGGACCAGGCGGTGACGGGCGCTGGCCAGGCGGATTTCCGGTCCGTCCAGGCACAGCCAGCCGAAACTCAGGATGTCGTCACGGCACGCCTCGCCTCCCGTCGTTTCCAGATCGAGCGCCAGATAGCGGCCATTTCGCCAGTCCTGCTCACGTTCCGGCCGCGGGCTGGCGAGATAGGCGAGCAGCGGTTCGGCCGCTGTCCGGCCGCGCAACCGGCGGCGCTGCCAGGCGTTGTGCCAGCCATCGAGGATGGGCGGCAGCTTCATTGGATCGGCCCGTGCGGAAAGGCATGCAGCAAGGCCTTCTGCTGCGTCGCCACGGCCAGGAAGACATCGCGCAGGTGGCGGCGGTCGGCGGCACTCAGGCGGTCCGGGGCGACGTAGTTGTCGGCGCTGGTGCCAGCGAGCAGTTGCTCGACCTGGTGACGGTTGCGCAGGGCGAGGAGGAATTCGAAAGCGCTGATCAGCGTGTCGGCACCGTCGCGGCTGAGTTGCGCCGAGCCGGCGGCGCCGCGCAAGCGGGCCAGGGTGCCGACTTCGCCGATACCGGCGGCCAGTGCATGGATGCGCGCCAGATCGACGATCGGCAGGATGCCGTGGCGCTTGATGTCGAGTTCGCCTTCGTGCTCGCCGCTGCCAGTGACCACCAGCTGGCGGAAGAAGCCGAGCGGTGGTGGGCTGGCGCAGCTATTGCCGACCAGATGGGTGAACAGCGTTTCGTGGCGCGGCGCCAGGTTGCCGATCAGCGCACGCAGCGGCTTGGCCAGCGCCGCTTCGCCACTGACCACGCGAAAGTCGAAGAGATTGGAGGCCAGGCGCCCCTTCTGCGCATCGGTACGGCTGATCCAGTCGGTGAAAGTCGCCTGCCAGCCGGCGACTGGCAGGCGCCAGGCCGGATTGCTGGCCATCATGGCGCCCGGGCAATGGCTGAAGCCGCAGGCGGCCAGGCCATCGCAGACGTCGTTGGCGAGTTGGGTGAAGTAGTCGCCATGCTGCTGTGCCGAGTACTCGTCATCGAGAATCAGAGCGTTGTCCTGATCCGAATGCAGCGTCAGTTCCTGGCGCCCTTGCGAGCCATAGGCGATCCAGGCGTAGGCGACCGGTGGCGGGCCGAGGCGTTGTTCGGCCAGGTGCAGTAGGCGGCCGGCGATGGCATCGGCGATACCGGAGACGATGCGCCCGAGGATGGGCGCGCCCTCTCCGCGGCGGGCCAGGTTGAGCCACAGCTCGGGCAGTTCGCCGGCCAGTGCGGCGAGGGCGCCGAGATCGTCGGCACGGCGGATGCGGTCGGCGAGATGGATGCTGCTGACCCCCTGGGCACGCAGCAGGTCGGTGCTGCTGACCAGACCGTGCAACTTGCCCGGTTCGGCGACCGGCAGGTGGTGGATGCCGCGGCGGGTCATTTCGAGCAGGGCTTCGAAGCCGGGGGCGTCCGGCGGCAGCGTGCATGGCTCGGCGGTCATGATCGCCGAGATCGGCATCTGGTCGGAAAGGCCGGTAGCCAGGCAGCGGCTGCGCAGGTCGCGGTCGGTGACGATGCCGAGCAAACCGCCTTCATCGACGACGAGCAGGGCCGACACGCGTTCGCTGGTCATGCGTCCGGCGGCCTCGCGAATGCTGGCTTCCGGGCTGGTGCACACGGGCGCCCGGCCGACCAGCGTCGCCAGCGGCAGGCTGCCGAGGTCGCGTTCGAGCGGGATGCGGTGGCTGTTCCGGGCACTGGCCAGGCGCTGGCCGAGGTCGCGGACGGCGCGCTGGCGCAGTTCCGGGTGCTCCTGCCAGAGTGCCGCCAGATGCTCCAGCGGCAGACCATAGAGCAGGGTGTCCTCGACAGCGTGGCCGGGCCAGGACTTTTCCGGCGAGTCGGGCAGACAGTCGGCATCGTGCATGTCGCCTTCACCCATGCGCCGGGTCAGGGCGCCTTCCGTGGTCCGCAGTTCGATGGCGCCCTGACGCACCAGCCACAGGCAGGTCTGCCCTTCCGGCGGGAAACGGCTGCCGCGGCGCAGGTAACGAATGACAAAACGCGGCGTCAACGTGGTCAGCGCCGCCTCGGCGAGGCCGTCGAAAGGCGGGCACTCGGCCACGAAGTCGCGGATTTCGGCCAGTTCGTCGTGCATGGGTCTTGTCTCCGGTTGAGCGGCGTTTCCTCACTCAGTTTACGCCGGGGTTTGTCTTCTGACCGAGGTTAGGGTTTTCCACGACTCGCAAAAAAAACTTTCCTGGTGAAGAATGGTGGCAGCCATAAGGCTTGACGTTCCCAATGACTTTGGAGGAGACAATATGCAACGTCGTGATTTTCTCAAGAAAGCATCCGTCGGCGCTGTCGCCGGTGCTGCAGCAACCGTCGCCGCTCCGGCAATCGCCCAGGCCCTGCCGAATATCAAGTGGCGCCTGACTTCCAGCTTTCCGAAGAGCCTTGACACCATTTACGGCGGTGCCGATGTGCTGGCCAACCGCCTGCGCGCCATGACCGGCGGCAAGTTCGACATCCGCGTCTTCCCCGGCGGCGAAATCGTTCCCGGCCTGCAGGCACTGGATGCCGTGCAGCAGGGCACTGTCGAGGTCTGTCATACCTGCTCCTACTACTATGTGGGCAAGGACAAGACCTTCGGTTTCGGCACCTCGATCCCGTTCGGCATGACGGCTCGTCAGATGAACGCCTGGATCTACTACGGCGGCGGCCAGAAGCTGCTCGACGAGTTCTACTCCGATTACAACGTGCTGTCCTTCGCCGGCGGCAACACCGGTACCCAGATGGGCGGCTGGTGGCGCAAGGAAGTCAAGACCGTCGCCGACCTCAAGGGCATCAAGATGCGTATCGCCGGTCTCGGCGGCAACGTTTTCTCCGCCCTCGGCGTCGTGCCGCAGCAAGTTGCCGGCGGCGACATCTACCCGGCTCTGGAAAAGGGCACCATCGACGCGGCTGAATGGGTCGGTCCGTACGACGACGAGAAGCTCGGCTTCTACAAGGTTGCCAAGAATTATTACTATCCGGGTTGGTGGGAACCGGGTCCGGTCATTCACTTCTTCGTCAACAAGGCCGAATGGGCCAAGCTGCCGAAGGAATACCAGGAAGCCTTCCAGGCGGCCGCGTACGAAGCCAACGTGACGATGATGGCTGAATACGACCACAAGAACCCGGCGGCACTGGCCAAGCTGATGCAGAGCGGCGTCAAGGTGCGCGAGTTCTCCTCGGAGATCCTCAAGGCGACCTACAAGGCAGCGACCGATCTCTATGCCGACGAATCGGCGAAGAATCCGGCTTTCAAGAAGATCTTTGTCGAGTACGACAAGTATCGGCGTACCCAGGCGGCCTGGTTCAGTCTGGCCGAACGACGCATGGACGGCTTCCTGCAGACGGGCAAGTAACATCAGCCCGGCAAACCGCAAAAACCCGCGAATTTCGCGGGTTTTTTATTGTCCGGATTAGTGTCGGCCGAGGAACAGTTCGGGATCGACCGGCGTGCCGTTGAGGATCACCGTCCAGTGCAAGTGGGCGCCGGTCGAGCGGCCGGTCGAGCCGACGGCGCCGATCCGTTCGCCCTTGGCGACGCGCTGTCCGGCGCGCACGCCGATTTGCGACAGGTGCATGTAGGCGCTGATCAGGCCCTGGCCGTGGTCGATGAAGACGGTATTGCCGTTGAAGAAGTAGTCGCCGGTGTCGATCACCCGGCCGGCCGCCGGGGCACGTACCGCCGCCCCCGCCGGCGCGGCAAAGTCGAGGCCGCTGTGCGGATTGCGCGGCAGGCCGTTGAAGATGCGGCGCAGGCCGAAGCGCGACGACAGGCGGCCGTCGGCCGGGCGGGCGAAGGTGGTATCGGGGGTGGTTGGGGAAAACTGCCGCTTGATCTGCTCGGTATGGGTCTTTTCGCGTTCGATGCGGGCAAGGTCGGCCGGGTCCGGTTCGACCTTGCGCTTGTCCTTGATGGTCAGGCGCTGCTCGGGGTAATTCTTGATGCCGACCGGCACGCTCAGACGGTGTTCGCCGGTCGGGCCGCTGACGGTGATTTCCAGCGGCGCCGGCAGGGTATCGAGCGGGATGCCGAGCATCGCGAACCAGCGGCCGTTCTCGGCGACCACGGCCAGCGGCTGTTCGTTCCAGCGGGCGGTCGGCTGGCCGCCGCTGGCGGCTCCGAGGTCGATGACGGCGACACCGCCTGGCACCGGCGCATGAGTCGGCAGGGCGACGGCGGCGCCGGTCAGGAGCAGGCCGAGCAGCAGGCCGAGACGGGCTTTCATGTGCGGCTGGCCCACCACAGCCGCAGGCGCAGGCCGATCTCGCTGGTATAGCCAAGCGAGACGAAGCGGATCTCACCGTCCGGCGCGATGATGACGAAGCCGGGGACGCCGGGGAGGCCGTACTGTTTCATCAGGCTGCCGCGCGGATCGGCAACGCTTGGCCAGGCGTAGCCGCGTTCCTGCATCAATCGGGTGATCACCGGCGCCTCGCCGGACTGGCTGACGATGCTGGTCACCGGCCAGTCCTCGGCCAGCGCCGTGACGTTGCCGGCGGTGGTCCGGCAGACCGGACACCATTCGGCCCAGAAATAGAGCAAGGTGGCCCGTTCGCCTTGTTCGCCGCGCCATTCGGCCAGACGGAAAGCGCTGCCATCAAGGCGCTGGGCGGCGAACTCGGGCGCCGGACCGCGCGTCGTATCGCGCAACTGCCACATCTGGAAGGCGAGGAAGGCGGCGAGGAAGATCGTCGCTTCCAGCAACCAGCGCCGCCAGCGGGGTTTTGTCTTGGCCGGCGGGGGCGGGCTGGATGGCCCGGCTTGTTCGCTCAAAGCTGGGCGGCCTTGAAGGTGTTGCACTGGTTCATGTCGCCGCTTTCGAAGCCGCGCTTGAACCAGCGCATGCGCTGGGCGGAACTGCCGTGGGTGAAGCTTTCCGGCACGATGCGGCCCTGCGTCTGCTGCTGCAGACGGTCGTCGCCGATGGCCGATGCGGCGGTCAGCGCCGCTTCCAGATCGCCCGGTTCGAGCACGCTCTTCATGGTGTCGGTGTGCTTGCCCCAGACGCCGGCCAGGCAGTCGGCCTGCAGTTCCATGCGCACCGACAGCGCGTTGGCCTCGGCGGTGCCAACGCGCTGCTTGGCGCGCTGCACCTGTTCGGCGATGCCGAGCAGGTTCTGGACATGGTGGCCGACCTCGTGGGCGATGACGTAGGCCTGGGCGAATTCGCCCGGTGCTTTGAAGCGGGTTTTCAGTTCATCGAAGAACTCGAGATCGATATAGACCTTCTGGT
>DDWF01000264.1 GCA_002345845.1 Betaproteobacteria bacterium UBA2293
GTCATGATCATGTTGCGGATCGCCTCGGAGAAATCCGTCACGCCATACACCGCCTTGATCGGGTCGGTGACCTTGATGAAGGCGATGGCATTGGTGAGGATCACCGCGTTGTCCTTGGTGATGATGTCCTGCTCCTGCACGTCGAGGATGATGTCCTTGGTGACCAGCTTGTAGGCAACCTGGTCAAAGTAGGGGATGATGATGTTGAGACCGGGGAGCAGCGTGCCGTGATACTTGCCCAGGCGCTCGACGATCCATTCCTGGCCCTGCGGCACGATGCGCACACCTTTCGCCAGCGTGATCCCGGCGAATACCAGCAGTGCAATTACAAAAAACAGCATATCAGTCATGTTTCGGCCCTCCCGACCTTGAGAAAACTACCTTCCACATCCAGCACACGTACCCGTTCACCGCTCTTGATCGTCTCGTCGGCAATGCACTCCCACACATCCGTACCGAGAATCGGTTTCTGGAAGCGCACCTGCCCCTTTTCGAAAGGGGCGACATTCCTGACCAGCATGCCGACCTCGCCGACCACGTTGGCATCGGCCATGCCGATGCGCGTCTTGTGCATGTTCGGCCTGAATACCTTGAACCAGCCGGCCACCATGGCCATCGAAACCACCAGCCAGAGTGCCAGCTGCGCCGTCGTGCCGATTGCGGTCAAAGCCATCGCAACGGCGACGACCAGCGCACCAAGCCCGAACCAGACCAACACAAAGGCCGGCACGACCAGTTCAGCCACGATCAAGGCCAGGCCGCCTACCGCCCAATGCCACCATTCGATTTCCATTAGCCCTCTCCGAGTTGAGACGCCGTCCTGCCAGCGCCGACTTTCAGTCGCGGCCTATTATCCTTGATTCATCAGGTCGCAACGCGCTGGCGCCGCATTTCAAACAGGCAGATTGCCGCGGCAGCGGCGACATTGAGCGATTCGCTGCCATGCGCCAGTGGAATCGTGACGCGCTGCTGCGTGGCGGCGAGCAATGCAGGATCAATGCCAGCGCCCTCATTGCCAAACAGCCAGGCAATCGGCGCGCGCAGGTCGAATTCATATAGTGATGTGCCGCGATGCGCAACCGCGGCGAGCGACATGCCCGCATAGCCTTGCAGAATATTCGCCAGGTCAACCCGTTCGCGGATGCGCAGCGCGAAATGTACGCCCTGCCCCGCACGCAACACGCGTGGCGTCCACGCACCGGCACATCCCGTGCCGAGCAACACGTCGTGCACGCCCGCCGCCGCAGCCGTGCGTAACAGCGTGCCGACGTTGCCCGCATCCTGCACGGCATCGAGCAGCAGGCAGTCACCAAGCGGGTGAGTTGCGGGCTGGGGCGGAATTGCGATGCGCGCCAGAATGCCAAGCGGAGTGGCAAGTTCGCTGATTTCGTGAAACAGTGTGTCGCGCAGCACGATGGTTTCGACTGCGGCAGTGCGCGCCAGCAGCGCAGCCACTTCGGGCTTGCCGAGCGCACTCTCGCTCACCGCCAGCAACTCGGGCACGCCAGCGTGGTCAAGACAGGCCGTCAGCAAGTGCGGTCCTTCGATCACCGTACGCCCGCTAGCGCGCTGCAGCCGGTGATCATGCGCGAGGGCGCGCAAGGCTTTGAAGCCGGGATTGTCACGCGAGGCGATGGACTTCATCGCCGCTTCACTTCAGCACATCCCTGACCGGAGCAAAGCTGCGCCGATGGTGGGGCGTGGCACCATGGATGCGCAAGGCTGTCAGGTGCAGTGCAGTACCATAACCCTTGTGGCGATCAAAACCATATTGTGGATAGCGCTCGTGCAGCACCAGCAGACCGGCATCACGCGTGGTCTTCGCCAGGATGGAGGCCGCCGAGATTTCGGCCACCGTGGCATCGCCACCGATAATGGCGCGCGCCGGCATGGCCAGAGCGGGGCAGCGATTGCCATCGATCAATGCTTCGACAGGCTGCAAGGCCAGGGCAGCAACGGCGCGCTGCATCGCCAGCAGGGTTGCCTGCAGAATATTGATGGTGTCGATCTCCTCGACACTGGCCTCGGCAACCGCCCAGGACAGGGCTTTTTCGCGAATTTCGAGGGCCAGTTGCCCGCGCCGCTTGGCGGAAAGTTTCTTGGAATCAGCCAGGCCAACAATCGGCCGCGCCGGATCAAGAATCACCGCTGCCGCCACAACCGGACCGGCCAGCGGCCCACGACCGGCCTCATCGACGCCGCAGGGCAGCCCCAAGGCGTCAGGCGCGGCTTGCCTCCTCAGGGATTGAGGAGCAGCGCATGCAATGAGCGTGGGGGGCTCTTTTTTGTCGCCGCAAATCATTGCGGCAACACCGACAAAATCGCTCCAGCAGCCTTTTCGGCGGTGTTCTGCCGCAACTGGCGATGCATGGCGGTGAACAGATGCGTGAGGCGCTTCCTGACCTCGGTGTCCACCACCAGATTGCCGAGCGCTTGTGCCAGATTTTCCGGGGTGGCATCGTCCTGCAGGAATTCCGGCACGACGAATTGTCCGGCAAGAATATTCGGCAAACCGACCCAAGGCTGGTAGCTCATGCGCTTCATCAGCCACCACGACCAGGGGGACATGCGGTAGGTAATGACCATCGGCGTTTTCAACAGGGCAGCTTCCAGCGTGGCCGTGCCACTCGCCACCAGGGCGACGTCACAGGCCGCCAGCGCATCCTGGGCATGGCCGAAGAGGAGTTTGATGACGCCATTGCGTTGTCCCACGGCATCGTGAGACTCTGCGTCGGGAGCGGCGGACGAGACACGGTCCCTCACCAGCCATTCCTGCGCGCCTTGCGCCCAGATTGCACTTTCAAACAGATTGCGCGTTTCGCGCGAGACCAGCGGCACCAGAAAGAGCGCATGGGGAAATCGTTCGCGCAGCAGGCTCGCCGTCCGGATAAACAATGCAGCCATGCAACGCACTTCCGACTGGCGGCTGCCAGGCAACAGGGCAAAGACCGGACCGGCACTGTCCGGCAAGCCGAGCCGCTCGCGTGCCTCGCTACGGCTGACCACAAGCGGCAACACATCCGCCAGCGGGTGACCGACATAAGTCACTGACAAATCGGTTTTTTCGTACAGCGGCGGCTCAAAGGGAAACAGTGCCAGCAGATGATTGACCGACTGCGCAATGCGCCGCACCCGGCCGCCGCGCCAAGCCCAGACTGATGGACTGACATAATGCACCGTTGGAATGCCGGCGCGCTTGAGGCGCGCCTCCAGCCAGAGATTGAAATCCGGCGC
>DDWF01000237.1:0-3105 GCA_002345845.1 Betaproteobacteria bacterium UBA2293
CCATGTTTTTGCAGGATATCCTTTTCCACCGAGCCGGAGTTGACCCCGACCCGAATCGGCACCCGGTGCTGTTTTGCCGCAGCCACAACCCTGGCAAGCTTGTCCGGGCCGCCGAGGTTGCCGGGATTGATCCGGATGCCCTGGGCGCCGTGCTCCATGCTGGCCGTGGCCAGCCGGGCGTCGAAATGGATGTCGGCGATGAGCGGGATGGAGATCTGTTCCCTGATTTGGGTGATGGCCGCAGCCGCCTCCAGATCCAGCACCGCCACCCGGATGATCTCGCAGCCCGCCTCGGTGAGGCGTCCGATCTGCGCCACGGTGGCGTCCACATCCCGGGTGTCGGTGTTGGTCATGGACTGCACGGCGATGGGGGCGTTGTCGCCCACCGGTACATGGCCCACCTTGATTTGTCGTGTTTTTTTCCGGGTTATCATGGTGCGAGAGTATACACTTTTGCTTTTCTTCCTGCATCCATCTTTTGTCGGGCTGGGCGAAGGCGGCGTGGGATTTATTCAGTGAGGCAAAGCCCCGGCTATGCCGGGGACTCCAAAAGTTTGACTTGTGCGTCGGCGGCAACTGACGGTGGATTGAAGCATCTGCAATCCCCTTTGCAAAAAGTGCCCAGCATTTTTTTGCTTGTCATCAATATCCAGCTAGCTATATAAAATTTAAAGGTAGCCTAAAGGAGAGTTATGCCATGCGTTACATCAATATTGCGATTATTGTGCTGGCGCTGGCGATTATCGCCATCTTCAAGTTGCAGAATCTGGAAACGGTTACCATTTCGTTTCTGACCGCGTCGCTCACCCTGCCCGCTTCGCTGCTTATTCTGCTGGTCTATTTACTCGGCATGCTGACCGGCAGTTCCTTGCTGGCCCTGATTCGAACGCTGATTAATGGGGCGAAAAAGCCAACGCAATGAAAAACACAAGCGGCTTACCCGGCGCGCCGACGAACAACACCGGATGAAAAACAGCCACGATCATAACCTTAGCAGCATAGCTTGTGCCGCCTTGCGGCGCGGCCTTCTGTTTGCTCTGCTCTGGTGGGTTTTGACAGAGGGGCACGGCGACCAGTGGGGCGTGGGACTGGCGGGGGTCACCCTAGCCGTGACGGCCAACCTGATCTTGTGGCCGCCGGGGCAAACTCGTTTCTATTTTCCTGGTCTGCTGGCCTTTGCCGGTTTTTTTCTGCTCCAGTCAGTCAAGGCCGGCATTCAAGTCGCGCTTATCGCACTGCATCCGCGCCTGAATCTTACTCCAACCCTGTTGCGATTGCCGCTGACCCTGCCGCCCGGATTGGCGCGCGTGCTGCTGGTCAACACCATGAACCTGCTGCCCGGCACCATCTGTCTGCGCATCGAGCAGGATGTGTTGCTCCTGCACACCCTGAATGAACACTGGCCGGTGGCGCAGGGGGTGCGCATCGTCGAGAAGCGCATCGCGTGCATGCTGGGTATACCGGGATGACTGGGCTGGAATGGCCGCTCGCCCTGTTTTTGCTGGCGAATTTGTTGGCAGCTCTGGTGCGGGCGGCGCACGGGCCCACGGCGGCTGATCGCATGCTGGTGGCGCTGCTGTTCGGCGCTACCGGTGTCGGTGTTTTGCTGCTGCTTGGATATGCGCAAGGAGCCCCCGAATTGGTGGATGTGGCGCTGACCCTGGCTTTGCTGGCCGCCATTGCGGGCATGGCCTTTGCGCGGCGGGCTTGGGCTGCGACAGGAGGACAGGATGACAACACCGGGTGAGGCTGTCAGCGCCATATTGCTGCTGGCCGGCGCTGGTTTCTATCTGGCCGGGACGCTGGGCATTTTGCGATTTCCCGATATTTATACCCGCTTGCACGCCCTGACCAAGGCGGATAATCTGGGCTTGGGCTGCGTTGCGTTGGGGCTGGCTTTACAGGCTGACACTCTTGCTGCCGCGCTGAAGCTGCTGCTGATCTGGCTGCTCGCGCTGGCAGCGAGTGCGGCGGTCAGCTATGCCATCGCGCAGCGCGCCGATACGCTGGGCATTGCCCCGTGGCGCAAGGACAAACGATGACTATCTCGCTGGCCTTCGATCTGCTGCTCGCCGCCGCACTGCTCTGGAGTGCCTGGCGCGCCCTCGTCAACCAAGACACGTTCCGTTCCGTTATTCTGTTCATTGTTTTCGGACTGTTGCTGACCCTGGCCTGGGCAAGGCTGGCAGCCCCCGACATCGCCCTGGCCGAGGCGGCCATCGGCGCCGGACTAACCGGGGCGCTGCTGCTCGACGCGATCGGCGCCTTGCGCGGCAAGGACAGGCAACCATGAAAACAGCAGCCATCGTCATCGGCGCTGCCGCGTTCGCCGCCACCATGATCGCAGCCCTGCTCGATCTGCCGCCCTCAGCCATCCATCTGCCGCGCCTCGTTGATGCAAATCTGCCCGTAAGCGGGGTCACGCATCCGGTCACCGCCGTACTGCTCAATTTTCGCGGATACGACACCATGCTCGAAATCGGGGTGCTCCTGCTGGCGCTGTTGATCGTGCTTGCGGTGGGCACCCACGACGGCGCGGACGCTGCCCCCACTGCCGACCCCATGCTGCAAACCTTTGCGCGCCTCGCCGCGTCTCTGATGGCGCTGGTCGCCGTATATCTGCTCTGGGCCGGGGCGCGGCAGCCCGGCGGCGCCTTCCAAGCCGGCGCGGTATTGGCTGCCGCTGCCGTGCTCCTCCATTTGGCCGGGGTGTTGCCCGCATGGCGAGAACCAGGGGCACTGCTGCGAAGCGGGCTTGCCGCCGGGTTCCTGGTGTTCCTTTTTGTCGCGATCGCATTGTTGTCGCAGGGCACGTTGCTCCAGTATCCGCACGCAGCGGCCGGCACCATGATCCTGCTGATCGAGTCCGCCCTCACCATCTCACTGGGCCTGATCCTCGCCGGCTTGTTTCTGTTCCTGTCCGGCGGTCAAGGGAGTGATTCGTGAGCAGCGGCCTGATTTTCGCGATCACCGGCGTCGTGCTGTTCGCCATGGGGAGCGCCGGCATGCTGCTCGTCGCGCACCTGCTGCGCCGCATTCTCGCCTTCAATCTGATGGGCAGCGGCGCCTTTCTCATTCTCGTCGGCCTGGCCCAGCGCGGGGGCA
>DDWF01000237.1:3159-8032 GCA_002345845.1 Betaproteobacteria bacterium UBA2293
CGCTGAACGGTCGCACCGAATTGCCGCGAGTCGAAGATGATTGATCCGCTGATCTGGCTGATCCTGCTGCCGCTGGCCTGGGCCACGCTGGCCTTCCTGCTCGGGCCGGGGCGCGGCGCGCGGACGGCGATTGCGGGGTTGAGCCTGCAACTGTGGCTGGCTTTCGATCTGGCCATGAAAATCGGCGCGGGCGGCCCGGCGCTGCATGCGGTCGGCGGCTGGGGTGCGCCGCTGGGCATCGATCTTGCGGCGGACGGGCTGTCTGCGGTGATGCTGTTGCTGGCACAGAGTGTCGCCCTGCCGCTGGCGCTGTACGCGCGCGCCTACTTCGCGCCGGACAAGACGGAAACGCGCTATTTCTGGCCGCTCATTGGATTCCTGCTGGCCGGACTCAATGCGCTGTTTCTTTCCGCCGACCTGTTCAATCTCTACGTCACCCTGGAACTGGTCGGACTAGCGGCGGTGGGATTGGTGGCGGCGGGCGGCGGCGCGGCGCAAGTGGCGGCGGCGCTGCGTTATCTCTTTGCCGCGCTGCTCGGTTCGAGCATGTATCTGCTCGGGGTGGCGCTGATCTACGGCGCCTATGGCACGGTATCGCTGGTCACCCTCGAACCGCTACTCACCGCCGACGCGCCGCGCATCGTCTGGATGGCGGGCGGCCTGATGTTGGCCGGACTGCTGCTCAAGACCGCGCTGTTCCCCTTCCATTACTGGTTGCCGCCCGCCCACGCTAGCGCCCCGGCGCCGGTGTCGGCCTTGCTTTCGGCGCTGGTGGTGAAAGCCTCTTTCTACCTGATCCTGCGCCTGTGGCTGGGCCCGTTTGCGCCACTGGTGGGCGCGCTTGCCTGGCTGCCCATGCTGCTCGGCGCGGGCGCGATTTTCTGGGGCTCCTGGCAGGCGATCCGCACGCCGCACCTGAAGATGCTGGTTGCCTGGTCGACCGTGGCGCAACTGGGCTACCTGTTCCTGATCTTTCCGCTGCTCGCGACGACCGGTGCCTTGCAGGCCGGGGTGATGCAGGCGGTTGCGCACGGGCTGGCCAAGGCCGCGATGTTCATGGCGGCCGGGGTGTTGATCAAGGCGACCGGACAGGATATGGTAGCCGGACTGGCCGGAGTGGCGCAGCGTCTGCCGCTGACCCTGTTCTCCTTCGGGCTGGCCGGCGTGACGCTGATGGGCCTGCCGCCGTCGGCCGGATTTCTCGCCAAGTGGCTGCTGATCGAGGCGGCGCTGGCGCAGGGCTATTGGTTCATCGCGCTGGTGGCGCTCGCCGGCGGCTTGCTGGCGGCGGGGTATGTGTTCCGCGTGCTGCGCCAGGCTTTCCTGCTGGCACCGGTGGCCTACGCAATTGCGGCGGTACCGCGCACCCTGGAATGGACGGCCTTCGCCCTCGCGACCGCCAGCGTGCTCCTGGGTTTGCGAGGCGTTGAATTGATGGCGCTGCTGGCGGCGGGGAGCGCGCCATGACGCTCAATGAATTCCTGCCGCTGGCGGTACTGGCTTCTTCGCTGCTACCCGGCCTGATCATCTTCGCCCTGCCGGAAAACCGGGTCGGCGTTCGCACCACGCTCAACCTGCTGGCCGCCCTTGCCAAACTGGCGCTGGTCGGCATCCTGCTGTTCGGCGTGCAGGCAGGCGAGGAATTCGGCTTTGCCTATGCGGTGTTGCCGGGCCTTGACCTCACCTTCAAGGCCGATGCGCTGGGCCTCTTGTTCATCACCCTGTCGGCTGTGCTCTGGCTGTTCACCACGTTTTATGCCATCGGCTACCTGGAAAAAGCGCCGCACCGCAGCCGCTTCTTCGGTTTCTTCAGTCTGTGCGTCACCGCCACCATGGGCATTGCCATGGCGGGCAACATGTTCACCTTCTTCGTCTTCTACGAGCTGCTGACGCTGGTTACCTTCCCGCTGGTGGTACATCGCGGCACGGCGCAGGCGATGCGCGGCGGCATGATCTATCTCGCCTACACGCTGGTCGGCGGTGCGCTGCTGCTGGGCGGCATCGTCTGGCTGCACAGCCTGCTGGGCCACACCGGATTCACGCATGGCGGCGTGCTGGCAACGCTCGACAGCAGCACGCACTGGCAGTTGCAGGCGATCTTCCTGCTGCTGATCAGCGGAGTCGGGGTCAAGGCTGCGCTGGTGCCGCTGCATGGCTGGCTGCCGCAGGCGATGGTGGCGCCCGCGCCGGTGTCGGCGCTGCTGCACGCAGTCGCGGTGGTAAAAGCAGGCGCCTTCGGTATCGTGCGTATCGTGTACGGAATCTATGGCATCGAGTTCGCGCAGTCGCTCGATCTTTTGACGCCGCTGGCCGTCGCCGCCGCGATCACCATCGTCTGGGGCAGTTTCCGTGCGCTGTTTCAGGACGATTTAAAGAAGCGGCTGGCCTATTCCACTATCAGCCAGGTATCCTACATCACGCTCGGAATCTCTCTGTTCGGCCCGATCGGCACCATCGGCGGCCTGGTTCATCTGGTGCACCAGGGCGTGATGAAGATCACCCTGTTCTTCTGCGCCGGCAATTACGCCGAGACGCTGGGCATGCACAAGGTGAGCGAGATGGCCGGGGTGGGGAAACGCATGCCATGGACCACTGTCGCCTTCAGCTTGGCGGCCTTCGGCATGATCGGCATACCGCCGCTGGCCGGATTCATCAGCAAGTGGTATCTCGGCCTGGGGGCGCTGGAGGCAAGGATGCCCTGGGTGCTGGCGGTGCTGGCCGCCTCCAGCCTGCTCAATGCCGCCTATTTTCTACCCATCCTCTACCGTGCCTGGTTTATGCCTCAAGCCGCCGCCTGGCCGGAAGAACACATCCTTATGCAGGGCAACCGGGAGACCGCGCGCCTGCTGCTGTGGCCACCGCTGGCCACGGCAGCCCTTACCCTCGCCCTTGGTCTATTTGCGGCGAGCAGCCTCAGCCCCCTGGAGTGGGTTAAACTCATCGCCGACCGGGAGTACCTGACATGGACGCCCTGATCATCGTGGCGCTGGTTTTGCCCTTGCTGCTGGCGCTGCTGGTGTTGTGGCCGCCCAGTCGGCCCCTTGCTGAAGGACTGGCGCCGCTGGCCCCACTGCCCGCACTGCTGCTGGCGCTTGCCGCGAAAAACGGCCTGGCGCTGGACCTGCCCTGGCTGTTGCTGGGCAGCCGTTTCATGCTGGATGAGACAGGGCGATTGTTCCTCGGCTTCACTGCCATGGTCTGGTTGTTTTCCGGCTGGTACGCGCGCGGCTATCTGGCGGACGACCCGCGCCGCCATGTCTTCTGGAGCTTCTATCTGGCCACGGCAGCGGGCAATCTCGGCCTGTGTCTGGCGGGCGATGCAGCGAGTTTCTACCTGCTGTTTGCGCTGATGACCTTTGCCGCTTACGGCCTGGTGATCCACAGCGGCAGTGCCGAGGCATGCCGCGCCGGGCGGGTATATCTCGTCATGGCGGTGCTGGGGGAGTCGGCGCTGATGGTGGGCATGCTACTGGTCGTACATGCGGCATCCTCTCATTACCTGTCCGACTTTGCTGCCGTCACGCCATCCGCAGCGGCAATCACGCTGCTGCTGCTCGGCTTCGGCATTAAAGTGGGGATACCGTTGCTGCATATGTGGTTGCCGCTCGCGCACCCGGTGGCGCCGGTACCGGCCAGCGCGGTGTTGTCCGGCGTGATGCTGAAGGCCGGCCTGCTCGGCTGGCTGCGCTTCCTGCCATTGGGAGGCGCAGCCTTGCCGGAGGCCGGCACATTGCTGCTGAGCGCGGGGCTGCTGGCGATATTCCTCGGCGTCGCGGCCGGACTGTGCCAGCGCGAGCCCAAGGTGTTGCTGGCCTACTCCAGCATCAGCCAGATGGGGTTCATGACCCTGGGCGTGGGGGCGGGGTTGCAGGAGCCGCAACTGTGGCCGGTGCTGTTGCCTGCGGTCGGACTGTATGCCCTGCACCATGCTCTGGCGAA
Organism: Betaproteobacteria bacterium UBA2293; assembly: GCA_002345845.1. Next base: position 7,099 of record DDWF01000237.1, read on the forward strand.
AAGCGCGTTGTTTCTCGGTGTCGGCGTGATCCAGGCCAGCCAGGCCCGCCGCCTGGTGCTGGCCGGCATGGCCTTGCCGGCCATGGCACTGTCCGGCGCGCCGCTGACCAGCGGATTGTCGGCCAAAATCGCGCTGAAAAATGGTTTGGCTGGTCTGCCAGCGCCGTGGGCTGGCCTGTTGCCCGCGCTGCTGCCTCTGGCGGCGCTGGGCACCGCCCTGCTGATGGCGCGGCTGTTGTTTCTGCTGGCGCGCCTGCCGCCGCACGGAGGCAGCGGGCTGGTCGCCCCCTGGTGGATGCTGGTGGCATCGGGTGTGCTGTTGCCCTGGATGCAGCCTTCCGCCGCTGCCGGCATCGCCGTCTGGGCGAACGCAGGCTGGCCGATCCTGCTTGCCGCCGTCATTACCGCACTGGTTGCGCACAGAGGCATGGCTGCTCCCGCGCTGCCGCCCGGCGATATCCTGCTTGGCTTGGAACGCGGACTGCAATATCTTCACCGCCTTATGCAAAGATGATGAACTCGCAAAAAAGGAAAAGGCCATAGGTCCGCGACATAAATTATCGGCACTGCTGTCTATGATTGACACAACGAGGCAGTGAATGTCCCCGGAACTCGGGAGCTCGGAAATCCCTGTGGCGTTTGCCCTGCTGCTTCAAAAAATCACGGCGTCAAGATTGCGGAAAGGACAGGATACTCAAGGCGCGCCCGTTTTTCGCCGGAATCTCCGTCTGCTCAGGCGTGTGTCTTGGCTGTCATGTCAACGCCGAGTGCACGCATCACCGCAAGCATGGTTTTCAGGGTTGGGTTGCTTTTTTCGCTGAAAGAACGGTAAAGCTGTTCCCGTGATAATCCTGCAATTCGCTGATCAACCTGGTCTTGAAAAAAAGCCGGGCGGCTGGTAGGGTGCGGCCATGAAACTTCTTGTCACCGTGCT
>DDWF01000179.1 GCA_002345845.1 Betaproteobacteria bacterium UBA2293
GCGAGGGCAGGGCCAGCACGCCCGGGGTGTCGAGCAGCGCCGCCGTGGCATCGAAGCGGGCGCTGGCGCGGGTGACCTCGACGGTGGTGCCGGGGTAATTGGAAACATTGACGTAGGCGCCGGTCAGGCGGTGAAAGAGGACCGACTTGCCGACGTTGGGGTGGCCGACGAGGAGGATGGCGGTGGTGGCGTGGGCGTTCATGAAGTTCCTTGGCGACAGGCGGCGAGCCTGCCGTCCAGCCAGTGACGGTTGATTTCGCCGGCCTGGCGGGCGCAGGGGCGACGTTCGCTATCGAGAATGACAGTGTACGGCAAGGCGCCGACGCGGTTGCCGAAGCGCGCCAGCAGGCCGCGCGGTTCGCTCGGGCCGTGCAGGTTGAGCAGTGGCGGTTGCAGGGCGGCGAGGATGGCGGCCGGGGCGGCGGCCGTTTCGGCCGGGCGTTGCAGGGCGACGGTGATCACGCGCGCCTTGCCGCTGCGGGCCAGCGCCGCCAGTTCAGGCATTTCGCGCAGACAGGGCGGGCAGTCAGCGCGCCAGAAATTGACAATGGTGGGCGTCGCCGGCAGCGACGACAGGGTGACGAAACGCCGGCCGTCGGATAGTTCGAAATCCAGCGCCGCCGGCGGCATTGCGGCCGCCGGCGCACCCGCCAGCGAAAAGGCGAGGGCCAGGGTGAGGGCGGGCAGGTTGCGGGACATCACAGGGCGAGTTTAATGCCGCCGTAGATGAAGCGGCCGCGATTCGGACCCCAAATCTGGGTCACGTCGATGGCGCCGTCGCTATCCACCCAGAGCATGCTTTCCTTGTCCGACTGCTTGAAGTCGAAGGCGTTGTCGATGCCGAGGTAGGCCGACCAGCGCTTGTCGATGCGGTATTCGCCGCGCAGGTCGACGGTCCAGAAGGACGGGCTCTTGTCCATCTTGCGCGTGCCGTCGAAGTTGTAACGCGGCGTGTTGGCGTAGTCGTAGAACTTCTCCAGGTCCATCGAACCGGTCCAGGTGGCGCGCGCCATCCCGCTCCACGGGCCGCTTTCGTAGTCGAGACGCAGGTAGGCGCGGGTTTCCGGGCGGGCAAAGGCGAGCGTGCCGGGTTCCGCGAAGCGGTAGTCAAAGTGCTCGGCGGCGACAGTGGTTTCCAGCGTTGGCGTCAGCTTGTAGGTGACGGTGATGTCGCCGCCAACCACGGTGACCGGCTTGCGGGCCGAGGTGAACAGCGTGATCGGGTCGCCGCTGACCGGATCGGTGGCTCCGGAATCGAGCATCGCCATGTTTTTGATGCGGTTGTAGTTCAACGAGCCGACCCAGGCCAGCCGGTCGCTGGCGTAGGAAAGGGCATAGGAGGCGTTGTCGGAGACTTCCGCTTTGTCGATGTCGCGGACGATGCGTGAGGTATCGAGAATGCCGTGATCCTGCTCGAAGAACGAGGTCGGGGCGCGGAAGCCGCGGCCGACGGCGAAGCGGCTGTTCAGTTCGTGGTTGTGGTTCCACAGCACGTTCAGGCGCGGGCTGGTGATGCCGCCGAAGACGTTGTGGTCGTCGTAGCGGATCGAGCCATTGACCTCGACGGCGCCGTCGAGGAAGGCATGATAGGCCTGCAGGAAGACGCCCGGCGTGCGGTACTTGTAGTTGTCGATGCCGTCGTTCGGCGTGCCGTCGGCCATGGTGCCCTTGCTGTCCAGGTCCTCGTAACGGTAGTTGAGGCCGGCGGTGACCAGAGTCGCGCCGAGCGGCTGCTGGGTGCTGGCCTCGACGTAGTACTGAAGCTGCTCGGCCTTGTAGATCGAGTGCTCATAGTAGGAATCCTGCTTATGCTTGGCGACACCGACGGCAAAGCGCAGGCTGCCGGCGCCAAGCTTGCGCGTGGCGCCGGAGACGAACTGCTGGCGGTCGGTGAAGATGATTTCCGACATGCCGCCGAGGCCATCGTTGTAATTGACGAAGCTGTCGTCGCCAGTGCCGGCGACGCCATCGGCACCGACGGCAACCCAGCCAGCCGGGTTTGGCGAGCCGTTCTTGCCCTGGCTCCAGTTGAAGGGATTGCCGCTTTCGTTGGCTTTCACCTGCGAATAGTTGTCGCCCATGGCGCCGCCCATGCGCTTCTCGTCGACGATGTCGAGCCGGCCCTTGATGTTGAAGCCGCCGACGTCGTCAAGGAAGAAGCCGATGCCGCCGAGGTTGCGGCGGTAGCCGGTGTACTCGGAGACCTTGTTGCCGTCCGCGTCTTCCGAGTCATGTACGTTGTGGTTGAAGTTGGCGGTCAGGGCGCCGCCGGTGAAGGTCTTGGCGCCGAACAGGTCGGTGTTGAGGTGGCCGAAGGAGCCGAATTGCTGGTTGACCAGCAGCTCGTCCTTGGTCGGCCGGCGGGTGACGATATTGACCGCACCGGCCAGGGCTTCCGGGGCGATCAGACTGGTACCGGCGCCGCGCGAGATGTCGATGCGCTCGACGCCGCCGAGGCTGACGCTGTCCAGACCGTAGGCGGTGGATACCGACGAGAAGATGGGAATGCCGTCGATCAGCAGCGTCGTGTAGCGGCCGGGCAGGTTGTTGAGCACGATATTGCGCACGTTGCAGATCGAGCATTCGACCTGGGTCGAAATGCCCGGCCGCTTGTCCAGCGCTTCAGTCAGCGTCGTCGCGCCGGTCTTTTCCAGTTCACGGGCGCCGAGCGATTCGGTGGCGATGATTTCGTCGCGCAGCACCGGCTTGGCGCCGACGCTCTTGCCGGAACTGACGGTGATTTCGCCAAGTTGCTTGTCGGCCAGCGCCGGACCGGCGAAGGCCAGAAGGACCGCCAGACTGAGCGGTTTTGGATCGAAGTTGTGCATGCTGAGCTCCCTGATTGTTGTTGGTGGCCGCGACGCTTTTTTTGCGATCTTGCGACCCAGCGTCTGCTGCTAGTGCATTTCGCCCGGCTGCGTGACGAAGCCGATCTTGGCCAGCCCGGCCCGGCGGGCGGCGCTCATCGTCTCGGCAACGGTCTCGTAGCGGGTGGCGCGGTCGGCCTTGAGATGCAGTTCGACATTGGCATCTTCGGCGACGGCGCTGCGGAAGCGGCCTTCCAGACTGCCGGCGTCGATTGCCTCGCTGCCGATGAAGATGGCGTTGTCGGCGGTGATCGCCACCTGCAGCGTCATCGGCTTTTCCGGCGTCGGCGTGCTGGCGGCGCGCGGCAGGTCGACCTTGACCGAATGGGTCATCAGCGGTGCGGTGATCATGAAGATGATCAGCAGCACCAGCATCACGTCGACCAGCGGCGTCATGTTGATTTCGGCTGTCGGCATCTGGCTGCCGGTGCCGTTGAAGCTGCCCATCGCCATGTCAGACCTCCGCTGCGGCGCGAGCGCGCATCGGGTGGATCTGGGCGCTGTTGGCGACCAGAGGCTTGCCGACGGTGAAGAAGGCGTGCAGGTCGTGGGCGAAGGCGTCGAGATCGGCCAGGATCAGCCGGTTGACGCGGGTGAAGGTGTTGTAGGCGAAGACCGCCGGCAGGGCGACGGCGAGGCCGGCGGCGGTCATGATCAGGGCTTCGCCGACCGGGCCGGCGATCTTTTCCAGCGCCGCCTGGCCGCTCATGCCGATCGCCACCAGGGCGTGATAGATGCCCCAGACAGTGCCGAACAGGCCAACGAAGGGCGCCGTGGCGCCGGTCGTGGCGAGGAATGTCAGGCCGCTTTCCATGCCCGCCTGGCTGGTGCTCAGTTGCTGGCGCAGCGCCCGTTCCATCTGTTCCGACGGGTCGAAGCGTGAGGCCAGGCGGCCGGTCACCGTTTCGCAGTCGTGGTTGCAGCAGTTGGCCTGGGTTGCCAGCTGGGCGTAGGGGCTGTCTTCGCCGGCCTGGCGCAGCTTGTCGATGCCCTCGCTGACGCTGCTGGCGGCCCAGAAGGCGGCGACGGCCCTGGCCGCCTTGCGCAGGCGCCACCAGTCCCAGGCCTTGGCCAGGATCAGGTACCAGCTAGCCACCGACATGACGACGATCAGCACGGCGACGGTATGCGAGACGGTGTCGCCGGCTGCCCACAGGTGAGCGAGCCCGAAGGCGTTTTCTTGCACGGTTTCCTGCATGTTATTGCTCCAATTTGAAAATGATGGGGACCAGTACCCAGCTCTGGACGGCGGTATCGCCGCGTTTGGCCGGGATGAATTTCCAGTTGCGCACGGTTTTCAGCGCCGACTCGTCCAGGCGGATGCTGCCGGATGAGGTGCGCACCTCGACCGCATCGGCGCTGCCTTGCGGATTGACCGAAACGCGCAGGATGACCTTGCCTTCTTCGCCCATGCGGCGGGAGAGCGGCGGGTAGGGCGGTGACGGGTTACGCAGGTAGTCGGCATCGAAGCGGGCGTCGCTTATGGCTGGCGCGGCAGGGGGCGTTGGCGGGGCTGGCTTGACCTCGGGCGGGGTGGCGACCGGGGCGGCCGGAGCAGGTTCGCTGCTGGTCGTCGTTTCCAGTACCGGGGTCGGCGTTTTCGCTGCTGGTTGCGGTCGGCGCACCGGTTCCGGCTTGACCACGGGCAGCGGCTTGGCCTGCGGTTGATCGATCTGCGGCGCCGGCAGCAGATCGACGATCAGCGGCATTTCCATGATCTGCGGGGCGACGGTCCTGGCTGCCATGAGCAGCAGGAAAAGGCCGACGTGCACGCCGACGACGACGAGTAGCAGGCTGCTGCGCTGACTGGAACTGGGGCGGGATAAGGCGTAACTCATGGCGTTTTCGGTGAAACCCGTGCCGGCCGGAAAAAACCCTGGCTTGCTGGCGTTTGCTTGCTGGCTGCGGGAAAGTGCTGCTACGAGAGAGAGGGCTACTTGGTCAGAATCAGTTTGTTTTCGCGAGTCACGCGCAGCAGGTAACGCTGCCCGGCGTGCTCGATTTCGACGGTGGAGGCGCCACGCAGGATGTCGCCGCTGTCCAGGCGAACCGGCTGGACGCTGTTTTCGGTTGGCGGGGCTGGGGGAGCGGGTTTGGGATGGTGGTTCATGGTGCGCCGTTGCAAACGAGAATGTTTCGCATTCTATATTCGTGAGAATGATTGTCAACAACAGTTACGGACCGTCATCAATCCCGCAGGCAGCCCCGACCACCCGGCCGAAACTGGAAACACCGCTGCCCTTGACGAAGACGCAGGGTTTGCCGCTGCGCTTGCATTGCTCCTTGACCCGCCAGTAGGCGTTGTGACTGATGCAGCCGGTCTGGCAGATGACCAGATCGGCGGCGGCGAGCGCACCGTCGATGCGGTGCAGGCTCTCCTCGAGGCCGCCGTCGTGATGCAGGAAACGGCCGCCGCGCTGTTCGACCAGTTGGCGGTAGGCATCGACCGCACCGGAACGGCCGCCGACGCAGAGAATGCATTTTCCGGTCAGCGTCTCCGGGGTATCCGTTGGTATTTCCGGGCAGACGCTCACCGTTTCTGCTACCGCCATATCCGGGATGGCCGGTCGCTGACGCAAGCGCTCGCGCAACTGCTCGATCTCCTGTTGCTGCATCGCGACATGGGCATCCAATGCGCTCAGGCGGGCTTCGGCATCGCTGGCGCGGCGGGCCAGGGCCTGGCGATCGCGCAGATCCGGCAGCGTTTCGCGTAGTTGCTCGAGTTGGGCGGTCAGGTTGGCAATACAGGCGTCACGGCCGACCTGCTCGGCGCGCAGTTCCGATATGCGTCGGCCGAGCTGCTGCGTCGCCTCGGCCTTTTCCCGCCGTGCTGATTCTGCTTCGCTCTGCGCCTTGTCCAGTTGCATGCGCAACTGCCGGCTTTCTTCCTTGAAGCGCGTCAGCGTCTTCAGGTCGGTGCGGGCGCCGCTGCCGATCTGGTGCTGGATCATGTGAATGTCGGCATAGAGCTCTTGCTCCAGTTGCGGGTCGCAGGCCGGATGCGTCCAGATCGCCCACAGGGTGGCCGGAATATCGCTGCCGCTGCGCACCGCCGACAGCCATTGCTGGCGCAGCACGTCAGTTTCCCGGGCACTGCTGAGGCGGCGGATGCTTGGCTGGAAGCGTTTTTCGAGTTGGCGCTGCAGCAGGTCGGCGAGCTGGCTGCGCGTCTCGCAGGCACCAACGGCCGTGGTGTGCAGCACAAAGTCCGTTGTGCCGGGCGGAAAATGCATGACCTTGGCCATGAACGCCCGCAGTTCGCCGACTTCAAAGCAACTGCCGATGAGTGGGCAATGGAACTTGTGCGGCACTTCCCACAGGCGGCGCCGGCGCGAACAGCGGCGGGCTGGTGGCTCTTGCTCCGGGTGCGGTTTGCGTGCTGCCAGGAAATCGGCGAGGGGATTGGCCGGCGCAGTTGCGAAGCTGCCGCCGACGACGTGATAGGGAGTCTCGGTCATGGTCGTTTCCGGTGCGGGGGCGCTGGCTGGCTGACCGGAGACGGCTGGCTGGCTGGAAGGTGGCGGGTTAGGTCGAGCGTTGCGCTAAATCGGTACGCAGGCAGGAAATCGCTGCGTCGCGTTCGCGGGCCAGGCGTTCGCATTCGTGATGGGCGGCGCACAACGACTTGTCGAGGTACCAGACCTGTTGCGCCGCGGCGAGTAGCTGCGCATTGCTTTCCTCAAGCGCCATCAAGCGCTGGCCGAGGCTGACGATGGCCTGGCCGGAGGCATATTCCTCACACCGCTGCTGCAAGCTCAGGTTGAGTTGCTGCAAACGGCTGACTTCATTGTTCAGGGCGACCACCTGGCGGGTCGACAGCGTGGCGCTGCGCCGTTGGCTGCGGCGAGCCTGACGTAGCGCTAGGCGCAGGGCGGCGTTCTCGGCAATCAGATCGGCGGGCGCTGATGCATCCCCATTGCCCGGGCTGCTTTCGCGTTCAATGACGCTGCGATCCTTAAGCGGTGCCAGCATGTCGTTCTCCGTCGTAAGCCAGGTTATCGAGGCGGCGGCTGGCTCGTTCGCAGAGGGCGCGCGTCTCATCGTCGAGCTCGTCCATGGCGCACAGGCGGTCGAGCAGTAGCGTCGCATGGCGTGCTGAATGCGGGCAGCCGGTTTCGTCATGGATCAGCAGTTGGCTGAGCGCGCCGGCCCAGAGTTCGCTATGCGGCATGCAGTCCTCCGCTCAGATGGGCAAGTGGTTGGCCAGTGCCGACCAGATCAGCAGGCCGGCCAGGGAGATGTGAGCAATGAGGCTGCGCATGATTCAATTCGCCTAATGAGAATGGTTCGCATATTAGGTCGTATGAATTGATTTGTAAACAGGAATTATTCTTGTTTGTGCGGTGGGCGTAAAAAAGCCACGGCATATTGCCGTGGCTCTCGGTGCAGCCAGCCAATAGGCTTAGCGTTCGGCGTAGGGCTTTTTCTTGAACTTGCGCTCACCGTCGAACTTGCGCTCACCATCGCTGTCCGGGCGACCTTCGTCGGGACGCAGGTTGATCGGCACGCCGCGGACGCGGGTGCGCTTCAGGGCGTTGGCGGCTTCCGCCGGCATGCCGGCCGGCAGTTCGACGGTGCTCGATTCGTCATAAAGACCGATGCGGCCGATGAAGCGGCTTTCGATGCCGGCTTCGTTGGCGATGGCGCCGACGATGTCCTTGACCTGCACGCCGTGATCACGGCCGACATCGATGCGGTAGCGCACCATGTCGCCGCTCGGTGCGGCGCGCTTCGGCTTGTCCTCAAAGCGCGGCCGCTCGCCGCGTTCCTCGAAGCGGGGCTTGTCGCCGCGGTCTTCAAAACGCGGCCGTTCGCCCCGTTCCTCGCTCCGCGGCTTGCGCTCGCGTTCGGCAAAGCTGGACGGACGACGGCTGTCCGCGGCAAACGGTGTCGGCGCGCGGGCCGGCGCCGGATCTTCGCCGGGGATCTGCAGCGGTTTGCCTTCCTGGGCCATCTGACACAGAGCGGCGGCGACTTCCTCGGCACCGACGTTCTGCTCTTCGGCAATCTGCGCGACGATGTTGGCGAAGAAGTCGAGGCCTTCGGCGTTGAGCACCTCGGCCACTTTTTCCTTGAAGCCGGCGACGCGCTTATTGGTGACATCAGCGCGCGACGGCAGGGTCAGCGGCGCGATCGGCTGCCGCGTGGCGCGCTCAATGGTGCGCAGCATGCGGATTTCACGCGGGGCGACGAAGAGGATGGCATTGCCGGTGCGGCCGGCGCGGCCGGTCCGGCCGATACGGTGCACATAGGCTTCGGTGTCGTACGGGATGTCGTAATTGACCACGTGGCTGACGCGCGGCACGTCGATGCCGCGGGCGGCGACGTCGGTGGCGATGACGATGTCCAGGGCGCCGGACTTCAGCTGCTCGATGACGCGTTCGCGCATCTGCTGGTTGAGGTCGCCGTTCAGCGCGGCGGCGGCATAGCCGCGGGCAGCCAGTTTGTCGGCCAGTTCGACGGTGGCGTTCTTGGTACGGACGAAGATGATGGCGGCGTCGAAATCGTTTTCAACTTCCAGGATGCGGGTCAGCGCATCGAGTTTGTGCATGCCGGATACCTGCCAGTACACCTGACGGATCGCGGCAACGGTGGTCGTCGCCGACTTGATCTTCACTTCGCGGGGTTCGACCAGGTACTTCTGGGCGACGCGGCGGATCTGTTCCGGCATGGTGGCGGAGAACAGTGCGGTCTGGTGCGTGGCCGGGGTGCGTTCGAGAATCCATTCGACGTCGTCGATGAAGCCCATGCGCAGCATTTCGTCGGCTTCGTCGAGAACCATGGTCTTCAGATTGTCGAGATTGAGCGTCTTGCGTTCCAGGTGATCCATGACCCGACCCGGCGTGCCGACGATGATGTGGGCACCGCGCGACAGCTGCTTCAACTGGATGGTGTAGCTCTGGCCACCGTAGATCGGCAGCACGTGAAAACCGGGCAGGTTCTTGGCGTAGCTTTGCAGCGCCTCGGCGACCTGAATGGCCAGTTCGCGCGTCGGCGTCAGCACCAGCGCCTGCGGCTTGGTCAGCTTGACGTCAATCTGTTCCATCAGCGGCAGCGCGAAGGCGGCTGTCTTGCCGGTACCGGTCTGTGCCTGGCCGATCAGGTCCTTGCCTTCAAGCAGGATGGGGATGCATTCGGCCTGGATCGGGGAGGGGGATTCGTAGCCGATTTCGGCCAATGTCTTGAGAAGTGATTCGCTAAGTCCGAGATCGGCAAAGCTGTCGACGGCTGTCGTCATGGTGCTGTTTCCTTTCCTCGTCGCTGTTGGCATTTGTTATGGCGGGCGACGGATTGGCCCGATGGTCGGGCGGCCTGAGTGACCCCGACGCAGCCTTGCCGGGGAATAAATCAATGGGGTGAATCCTGCACAAGAACCTACAAAACCGGGGGCTGCTCGGAATTACTGCGGGCGATACATCACGCATTGAACTGATTATTCTACATTTTTTTTGCCAGGGCCGCCAGCTCGGCCGGTGTGAATCCGGCTGCCAGACGGGCCACTTCGTTCATCGGCGCTTGCTGCCTGGGGGCCTTGAAGCGGGTGAGCAGGTCGCGATAGGTGCTTTCCGGCTCGCAGCCGCGTTGTCCGCAGAGGAAGCGGAACCAGCGGTCGCCCAAGCCGACGTGGCCGATCTCGTCGCGCAGGATGATGTCGAGCACCCGGGCGCTGGCCGTGTCGCCGGCTGCTTCCAGACGGCGCTGGATCGGTGGCGTGGCATCGAGACCACGGGCTTCGAGCAGGCGGGGAATCAGCGCCATGCGGATCAGCGGATCGTCGGCCGTGCGTTCCGCCATGGCCCACAGGCCGCCGTGTGCGGGAAAGTCGCCGTAATCATGACCGCAGTCCTGCAGGCGCTGGCGCAATAGCATGAAGTGTTCCGCTTCCTCGGCAGCGACGCCGATCCAGTCGCCGTAATAGGCTTCGGGCAGGCCGCGGAAGCGGGCGGCATGATCGAGCGCCAGATTGATCGCGGTGAACTCTATGTGAGTGATGGCGTGGAACAGGCCAGCGCGGCCTTCTGGCGTATGTGTGCTGCGTTGCGTGACCAGCTTCGGTGCTACCAGCTCGGGCTTCGCCGGCCGGCCACAGACCAGCTCGACCGGTGTCGTGTCCTGCCAGTCGAGCTTCCCGGCGTGCCAGTCGGCGGCCAGGGCCTGGGTCAGCGTCAATTTTTCGGTGATGTCGCTGGCGGCCAGTGCTGCTGCCAGTCGCGGGAAGAGCGCCAGGGTCATGGCGCCGGGTTGGTGTAACGCAGGTGGATGGCATCAATCTCGGCAAGTATTTCCGCCGACAGCGGCGTTTGTGTGGCCGGCAGGGTTTCCTGCAGTTGCGCTAGCGACGAGGCGCCAATGATGGTGCTGGCGACAAACCAGCGCGAACGCACGAAACCCAATGCCAGTTGTGTCGGCGTCAGGCCATTCTGCCGGGCCAGTTCGGCGTAGGCCAGGGTGGCCGGGGCGACGTTGGGCTTGGTGTAACGCTGGCCGAAGCTTGGCCATTGCGTCAGGCGGCCGGCTACCGCCGGATCGGCCAGATACTTGCCGGTCAGGTGGCCGAAGGCAAGCGGTGAATAGGCGAGCAGGCCGACCTTTTCGCGGTGGCAGACTTCGCTGAGGCCGCTTTCGAACGTGCGATTGAGCAGATGGTAGGCATTTTGCGTCGACACAATGCGCGGCAGGCCCAGTTCGTCGGCCAGGCGGACAAACTGCATGATGCCCCACGGGTGTTCGTTGGAGACGCCGACATGGCGGATCTTGCCCTCGCGCACCAGTTCGGCCAGGACCTCCAGTTGCTCGCGGATGCCGGTGCACTCGCGTTCCTTGTCCGGTTCGTACTGCCACTGGCCGAACATCGGCTGATTGCGTTCCGGCCAGTGCAGCTGATAAAGATCGATGTAATCGGTCTGCAGTCGGCGCAGCGAACCTTCGATGGCCGCCCGGATGTTGCTCCGGTCCATCGCCAGCGGGCCATTGCGGATCCAGGTCAGACTGCGTGCCGGGCCAGCCACCTTGGTCGCCAGAATGATCCGGTCGCGCTGCTGGCGGGCGAGCCAGCGGCCGACGATGCTCTCGGATGCACCGCAGGTCTCGGCGCGCGGAGGGACGGCGTACATCTCGGCGGTGTCGATGAAATTGACGCCAGCGGCGAGGGCAAAATCGAGCTGCCGATGGGCGTCCTGCTCGCTGGTCTGTTCGCCGAAGGTCATTGTCCCTAGACAGACGTCGGGTATGTTCAGGTCACTGCAGCCGAGTGGCTTTTTCTCGAATGGGGTCATGGCGGTTCTCCTGGAGTGGGGCGAATCAGGGATGATCTTCAAGCTGCCCGTAGATCAAAATATGGCGCTCGAGCACGTCGTCGAAGGCCGATGGAACAATGGCCAACCGGTGCTCGGCGGGCGAAACGCCATGGCGTTCCAGCCACGCCTGAGCAGCTTCGCTGGCGGCGTCGAAGGTGTCGAACAAGGCATGCAACGAGGGCGAGCGAACCGGCAGGAATTCGCCACTGTTGCGGTCGAGCAACAAGTCGCTGCCCAGCGTCTGCACGGCGTACCCGTCTGCCCGGCGGGGCAGGGGCAAGGTCTCCAGGGCGAAGCGATCGCCAAAGGTATCGTCGGCAAGTGGGCGAGTGGTCATGCGGCATTTTACCGTGGCCCGTCTTCGCGGAGCCGCCCCTCACAAGATGTCAGAGGATGGTCACAAATATGAAACAATACGCCCCGCTCAAAGTTGCTTCAGGGAGTCGGCATGGAATTCAGTGATATCAACAAGATAGAAAAAGCCACCAAAAAGGGGCAGAACGAACTGTTCAGGCTGGGTATCGGCCTGATTTTCATCGTCGGCATCATGCTCTACGCGTCCACGCTCGAGGTCGGGCGCGGTGGCGTCATGCTCGTGGTCGCGGCGATGATCGGTGGCTATATGGCAATGAACATTGGCGCCAACGACGTTGCCAATAACGTTGGCCCCGCTGTCGGCTCGCAAGCACTGACCCTGGGCGGTGCCCTAGTGATCGCCGCCATCTTCGAGGCGGCGGGGGCAATCATCGCCGGCGGCGAGGTGGTTTCCACCATCCGCAGCGGCATCATCGATCCGCAGAGCCTGAGTCCGGACAGCTTCGTCTGGCTGATGATGTCGGCCCTGCTCGCTGGCGCGGTCTGGCTGAATTTCGCCACTGCCGTCGGGGCGCCGGTTTCCACCACCCATTCCATCGTTGGGGCTATCCTGGGTGCCGGCGTAGCTGCATCCGGTTTCGATATCGTCAATTGGGGAACGATGGGCAATATTGCCGCCAGCTGGGTGATTTCGCCTGTTCTTGGCGGCATCTTTGCTGCCGGTTTCCTGTATCTGATCAAGCGCAGCATCACTTACCAGGAAGACATGGTGGCGGCGGCTGTACGCATGGTGCCGATCCTGGTCGGTGTCATGGTGGCGACATTTACCGCTTATCTGCTCCTGAAGGGTCTGAACAAGATCTGGAAGATCAGTTTTTCCATGGCGATCATGGCCGGTGTGCTTGCCGGCTTCCTGACATTTGCCATTTTGCGGCCGGTGCTGAAGGGCCGGATGCATCGTATCGCCAACAGCAAGAGCAGTGTCAATGACCTGTTTACGGTGCCGCTGATTTTCTCGGCGGCATTGCTGAGTTTTGCCCATGGCGCCAATGACGTCGCCAATGCGATCGGTCCCTTGGCGGCGATTGCCGATGTGCTCGGCAAGGACGGCGCAAATTTGAGCACGGCCGCCGCCATTCCGACCTGGGTCATGATGGTTGGTGCCATCGGTATATCGCTTGGCCTGTGGCTGTTCGGGCCGAAGGTTATTCGCACCGTCGGTTCCGAAATCACCGAACTCGACAAGATGCGCGCCTATTGCATCGCCATGGCGGCAACCATCACGGTCATCGTCGCCAGCCAGCTCGGGTTACCGGTCAGTTCCACACACATCGCTGTTGGTGGTGTCTTCGGGGTCGGCTTCCTGCGTGAATATTTGAAGGCGAACTACGCGCGGATGGAAGAGGAGATCCGCCAGCACCATCCGGAAAACGACCGGGAAGCGATCAATGCCTTCATGGCGCGTTTCAAGAAGGCTTCGGTCGACGAAAAGGGGCGCATGCTGTCAGAACTGAAAACCCAGTCGAAGATGCGAGCTGACCCGGCGCATTTCTCCAAGTTCGAACGTAAGGGTCTGCGTCGTGTCTATCGTCAGGAACTAGTCAAGCGTTCGCAACTGTTCAAAATCGCCGCCGCCTGGGTGATTACTGTGCCGGCGTCGGCGCTGTTCGCGGCGATGATCTATTACATGATCCGCGGCATGTTCATCTGACCATGCGCCGCCGGTCAGGCTGGGATGTCCGGGATCAGCATCTGCTCCAACAGCAGGATGCGATCCTTTAAAGCCAGTTTGCGTTTTTTCAGGCGGCGAACGAGCAGGTCATCGGGAGGCGGGTTCTCGATCAAGTGAGTGATCACCAGGTCGAGATCGCGATGCTCCATCTGCAGTTCGTGCAGCTGGCTGCGAATATCGATGGTGTCGGCATCGCTCAGCGGATGGGTGGCCATGCTCTACTCCTGACAGCTTCTGGTGATTTGCTAGAATAACTTGAACAAACGACGGGAGGAGAGAGAAATGCAACACCACGTGATTGTTTCCTTTGGCAAGGACCGCGAGTACGAATTCAAACTGGCTGGCGGATCGCCCGCTGACGAAGCTCGTCAGTGGTTCGATCGGGAGTTCACTGCCCTCGAATGCGATGTGGCGACCCCAACGGGGAAAATTTTGGCAGTCGATCGCATTCTCAGCGTGGCCAAATATGCCGGTGAAGAACGTTTCCGCAACCAACTCACCTGGGCCGAGCAGTTCGCCAAGAACACAGCGGCAATTCTCGGGCGCGACCTGATTCGCGTCGATGTCGAGCATTACAGCATCGGTTACTGATACTGATGAACAAGGCGTTCGTCCGGGAGAGCGATGGTGATGACGAAGAAGAGCTGCAAGCAGCACCCAGTCTCCCGGCCGGTACCCGCAACTACATAACCCCAGCCGGTCACGCTCGTCTGCGCGACGAACTGGAAGAGCTGGTCAAGCGCGAACGTCCGCGCATCGTCGATATCGTCGCCTGGGCCGCCTCCAATGGCGACCGGTCGGAAAACGGTGACTATATATATGGCAAACGTCGCCTGCGGGAAATCGACAGGCGTATCCGCTTTCTGACCAAACGCCTGGAGCTGGCCGAAATCGTCGACCCGCTGCGCCAGGGGGACAACGATCAGATCTTCTTCGGTGCGCGGGTGATCGTCGCCGACAACGATGGTAATGAGAGTACCTATACTATTGTCGGCGTAGACGAGGCTGACGCTGCCGCTGGTCGCATTAGCTGGATATCGCCGCTGGCCCGGGCGCTGATCAAGGCACGTTGCGGAGAAAGCATCCGCTTCCTGAGTCCAGTCGGACCCCGTGAGCTCGATATCATCGATGTTCGCTATGAGGCGATTGGCTGAGGAAAAATCCCTGCCATTTTTCTTTTTTTCATTATTTTCCCAAAGTGGGTTGACGGGTCGTTCGGGACCTATATAATGCGCACCTCTTCTGCA
>DDWF01000183.1:0-3928 GCA_002345845.1 Betaproteobacteria bacterium UBA2293
TCATCGACTTCATCGACATGGAGAACAGCAAGAACCAGCGCGAAGTCGAGAACCGCCTGCGCGATGGCCTGCGTTTTGACCGTGCCCGTGTCCAGATGGGCAAGATCAGCCGCTTCGGCCTGATGGAACTGTCGCGCCAGCGCCTGCGCCCGGCCCTTGCCGAGACCAGCTACATCTCCTGCCCGCGCTGTACCGGCACCGGCCACATCCGCTCCACCGAATCGGCCGCCCTGCACATCCTGCGCATCCTTGAAGAGGAAGCGATGAAGGAAAACACCGGCGCCGTGCATGTGCAGATGCCGGTCGATGTTGCCACCTTCCTGCTCAACGAGAAGCGCCCGGACATTCAGGCCATCGAGTTGCGCCACAAGGTGACCATCCTGCTAATTCCGAACATCCATCTGGAAACGCCGGCACACACAATTACCCGTCTGCGCCACGACGATCTGAACAGTGACGATACGCGTGAGCCGTCATACCGGATGGTCGACGCGCCGATCGAGGAAGCCATCAAGCTGGCGACCCTGCAGGAATCGGCTAAGCCGCGCCAGGAAGCGATGGTCAAGGGCATCTCGCCTGAACAGCCGGCACCGGTCATGGCCGAAAAGACTGTCGAATCTCCGGCAGCAGTGGTTTCCCCTGCCGAACCCGGCCTGTTCGCCAAGATTGCCTCCTGGTTCCGCAGCAGCCCGAAACCGGCAGAGCCCACGCCGGCGCCCGAACCCGCCCGCAAGCCGCGCGAAGCCCGCAGCGATGGCAAGCGCGAACGTAATGACGGCCGCCGCGGTGGCCGCAACGGCAATCGTCGCGATGAGGAACGTGGCGAGCGCCCGGAACGCGGCAATCGCAACGAGCGCAATGGCGAACGCCAGCCGCGCGACGAGAGCGCCGCAGCGCCGGCCGCCGGTGAGCGCAAGGAGCGTCGTCCGCGTGGCGAGCGCAAGGAAAAATCCGAGCGTCCGCAACAGGAAGCTGTCGAGCACAAGCTGCCGGTCGAATCCGCAAGCGTCAGCGCCATTCCGGCCGGCATCGAAGCCCAGGAGGCAGCGGGTGGAGAAGAGGCCGGTACGCGTCGGCGTGGACGGCGCGGTGGCCGCGGCCGTGGCGAAGGTCGGCGTAACGAAGGCGAGAATGCGGCAAGCACAATCGCTGCCGACCTGCCAGTGAACACTGGCGACGCTGTTGCCCCCGAGACCGTTGCTGTCGCTCCGCTGGTCATTGCGCAACCACCTGTCACCGAGATGGCACCTGAAGCCGCAGCACCAGCACCGACCACGGTTGCGGACGCGCTTCCGGAACAACCGGCCGAGGCGGTCGAAGTCGTCGTGACAGAAACCGAGCAGATCGTCGCGGTAGTGACTGAAGAGGCTCCGGCCGCAGCCGCACCGGCAGCCGAAGCTGAACCGCTGCCGGTTGCCGCAACCGTCGCTCCGGTGATCGAAGTACTGCCTGAAGCCTCCGCGGCTGAGCCAGTTGCACCGATGCCGGCCGCTACCGTCACCCCGATCGCGATGCCCACGGTTGACCTGGACAAAACGCTGGCCGACAGCGGCCTGATCCTGGTTCAAACTTCGTCGTCTGCGCCCGTCGTCGCCCAGCCGGAGCCACCGGTACGTCTGGGCCGTCCGCGCAAGGTCAGGACGGATGCAGGACAGGGCTCCGATGAGCCGCTGAAGATGGTCGAAACCAGCAAGTAGCCGACCTGAACAATAAAAAGGGCGCCCATGAGGCGCCCTTTTTATTTGCTTCGAATCAGTCCCTGCTCAGATCCTTCCTTATTTCTTCGATCAATCCCTGAGCTGCGTCCTCAACCATGTCGAGCACCAGATCGAACCCGTGGCCCAGGCCATAGTATGGATCGGGTACTTCGTCGTCATCGAAATTCCTGGCGTAATCCATGAACAGCTTGATTCGCTTCTGCTGCTCAATAGTCGCAATGCGTTTCAGGTTATCCAGATTGGTCCTGTCCATGGCCAGAATCAGATCGAAATAATCGAGATCCTGCGGCGCCACCTTGCGCGCCCGCAGTTGCGAAAGGTTGTAGCCGCGGACAGAGGCTGCACGTTGAGTACGTGCATCCGGCGCTTCGCCAACATGGTAGCCATGCGTTCCGGCTGAATCGACCTCGACCTTGTCGCCAAGCCGGTTCATCTGGATATGTTTGCGCAACACACCCTCGGCCGTTGGCGAACGGCAGATATTTCCCATGCAGACCAATAGCACGCGATAGCTCATTTCTTCTCGTCTCCGTCCGGGTCGTGCTTCGCCGCGCCGAAAAACTGCTCCCTGAGCCGGAACAGTTCATCGCGGGCAGCCGCCGCTTTTTCGAATTCCAGGTTTCTTGCACACTCGAGCATCTGCTTCTCAAGCCGCTTGATCTCCCTGGCGACGGTCTTTTCATCCATTGCCTCGTAGGTAGCGCGCTGTTGCGCCGCCTTCAGTTCGGTCTGCGCCGATTCGGCATCGTACACACCGTCGATGATGTCCTTGATCTTCTTCGACACCCCGCGTGGCGTGATGCCATGCAACTGGTTGAAGAGAATCTGCTTCTCGCGCCGCCGCTCCGTCTCGGCGATCGCCCGCTGCATGGATTGCGTAATCCTATCAGCGTAAAGGATGGCTGTGCCATGAATATGACGCGCCGCCCGGCCAATGGTCTGGATCAGCGAGCGTTCGGAGCGCAAGAAGCCCTCCTTGTCGGCATCAAGAATGGCGACCAGCGAAACCTCAGGTATGTCCAGGCCTTCGCGCAGCAGGTTGATACCAACCAGCACATCGAACTCGCCCAGGCGCAGATCGCGAATGATCTCGACACGCTCGACCGTATCGATGTCCGAATGCAGGTAGCGCACCCGCACGTCGTGATCGCCGAGGTAGTCGGTTAGGTCTTCGGCCATGCGTTTGGTCAGGGTNNCTTGGTCAGCGTGGTCACCAGCACCCGTTCGCCAACGGCGACGCGCTTGCCTATCTCGCCGAGCAGATCGTCGACTTGGGTAGCGGCCGGGCGGACGATGACTTCCGGGTCGATCAGACCGGTCGGCCTGGCCACCTGCTCTACCACCTGGCCGGCATGCTGGTTTTCGTAATCGGCCGGGGTCGCGGAGACGAACACCGTTTGCCGCAGGTGTGCCTCGAACTCGTTGAACTGCAGCGGCCGGTTGTCCAGCGCCGACGGCAGGCGGAAACCGTAGTCGACAAGGTTCTCCTTGCGCGAGCGGTCGCCCTTGTACATGCCGCCGACCTGACCGATGGAGACGTGTGACTCATCGATGAACATCAGCGCATCACGCGGCAGGTAATCAATCAGCGTCGGCGGCGATTCGCCGGCCTTACGCCCGGAAAAATGCCGTGAGTAGTTCTCGATACCCTTGCAAAAGCCGATCTGGTCAAGCATTTCGAGGTCGAAGCGGGTGCGTTGCTCGATCCGCTGGGCCTCGACCAGCTTGTTGTTCCTGGTGAAGAAGTCGATGCGCTCGCGCAACTCCTCCTTGATCGCCTCGATGGCCCGCAGCACGGTGGCCCGCGGCGTCACATAGTGCGAAGCCGGGAAGACGGTGAAGCGCAGCGCCTTGTGAAATAGCTGGCCGGTTAGCGGATCGAAGAACTGCAGGTTCTCGATCTCGTCGTCGAACAGCGAGACGCGGATGGCGTGCTCGGCATGCTCGGCCGGGAAGATGTCGATCACGTCGCCGCGCACACGGAAGATGCCGCGGTGGAAATCCATTTCGTTGCGCTCGTACTGCATGTCGGTCAGGCGCTTGACGATGTCGCGCTGGTCCATGCGGTCGCCGACGCGCATGGTCAGGATCATGTTGTGATATTCGTCGCGATCCCCAATGCCGTAGATGCACGACACGGTGGCGACGATCACCACGTCGCGCCGTTCAATCAGGCTCTTGGTCGCCGACAGCCGCATCTGCTCGATGTG
>DDWF01000183.1:3954-10602 GCA_002345845.1 Betaproteobacteria bacterium UBA2293
TTCCGGCTGGTAGTAGTCGTAATAGGAGACAAAGTACTCGACGGCGTTTTCCGGAAAGAACTCCTTGAACTCCGAGTACAACTGCGCCGCCAGTGTCTTGTTCGGCGCCAGCACCAGTGCCGGACGCCCGGTGCGGGCGATGACATTGGCCATCGTGTAGGTCTTGCCTGAACCAGTGACGCCGAGCAGGGTCTGAAACGACAGGCCATCGTTGATGCCATCGACCAACTGCTCAATGGCCTGCGGCTGATCGCCGGCTGGCAGAAAGGGTTGATGCAGTCGGTAGGGACTGTCGGGATAGGTAACGATGCGCTCTGTCAGTGGGGCTGTCATGGTAAAATTTCGCGGTTTTGTCTGCGCGCGAGCTGCTTCGCGCGTTATTGTTGGACCTCACATCTATTATTCCACGGAGTCGCTATGTCCTCTTCGATCTTCGCTGCGGTGGAAATGGCCCCGCGCGACCCGATCCTCGGTCTGAATGAAGCCTTTAACGCCGATCCGCGTGACACCAAGGTCAATCTCGGCGTCGGCGTCTATTTCGACGACAACGGCAAGATTCCGCTGCTCGCCGCCGTCAAGACCGCCGAAGATGCACGCGTCAAGGCTGGCCTGCCGCGCGGCTACCAGCCGATCGAAGGCCCGGCTGCCTACAATACCGCCGTGCAGAACCTGCTGTTCGGCAAGGACTCCGAACTGCTCGCCGCTGGTCGCGTGATCACCGCCCAGGGCATCGGCGGTACCGGCGCCCTGCGCATTGGTGCCGACTACCTGAAGCGCCTCAACCCGGAAGCCAAGGTCTACATCAGCAACCCGTCCTGGGAAAACCACCGTGCCCTGTTCGAAGCCGCCGGCTTCGTCGTCGAGGATTACGCCTATTACGATGCCGCTACCCGCGGTGTGAACTTCACCGGCATGAAGGCCGACCTGAACAAGATGGCCCCGGGCTCCGTTGTGCTGCTGCACGCCTGCTGTCACAACCCGACCGGCGCCGACATGAGCGACGCCCAGTGGGCGGAAGTCGTCGGCATCTGCCAGGAACGCGGCTTGGTTCCCTTCCTCGACATGGCCTATCAAGGTTTTGCTGATGGCATTGACGCCGACGCTGTGGCGATCCGCGCCTTCTCGGCCTCCGGCCTGCAGTTCTTCGCCTCCAGCTCGTTCTCCAAGAACTTCTCGCTGTACGGCGAGCGCGTCGGCGCCCTGTCCGTCGTCACCGCCAGCAAGGAAGAGTCGGCCCGAGTGCTGTCACAGGTCAAGCGCGTCATCCGCACCAACTACTCCAACCCACCGATCCACGGCGGCGCCCTGGTTTCCACCGTGCTTGCCTCGGTCGAACTGCGCGCCCAGTGGGAAGCCGAACTGGCCGGCATGCGTGACCGCATCCGCGCCATGCGCTCCGGTCTGGTCGATGCGATCAAGGCCACCGGCTGCCCGCAGGATTTTTCCTTCGTCGCCCAGCAACGCGGCATGTTCTCCTACACCGGCCTGACCGCCGCCCAGGTTGAACGGATGAAGGAAGAGTTCGGCATCTATGCCGTGTCCACCGGCCGCATCTGCCTGGCCGCACTGAACACGAAGAACCTCGGCTACGTGGCCAAGGCGATCGCCACCGTCACCAAAGCCTGACCCCCGCCCTGGCGGCTGCGGCCGCCAGGAGCAAGCAAAAAAGGGGCGTTGCCGGCTTGCCGGCAACGCCCCTTTTTCATGCGCTGAATTTCAGTTATTCGCCACGACGGTCATCTCGCCGAGCGTTCCAGACAAACGCGCCGGAACCACGATACGCGACACCGAACTACGCGCCTGTACCGACAGCACGCCGTCCACCCGCCCATCCGCTTCGACGTTCAGCCGCCCCTTCGCCGTCATTAATCCGGCATCCAGTTCGATACTGCGTACGACGACCCGACCGCCGCCGATGTCGAGACGTGCCGCCAGGCTGTCGAAACGCGTCGCCCCCGAACGGACAACGGCACCACTACCCTGTCGAGCCACTTCGCCAAGATCGATACCGGTCAGCAGCCCACGGCTCATCTCCCCGTCGAGACTGGCCTCGATCCCGGCCAGCATGTCGTGCCAGTCCGCACCGGTAGCGCGCATACGCAGCGACCCGCTCAGTTCCCCCTCCAGCCTCAGCGCTGGCGCCAGCAAACTGCTTACCTTGCGCGTATCGAGGCGTGCCAGACTGGCTTCCCCAGCCATCACCATGCCGGCACTCCAGTCAACCAACCAGTTGCCCTTGAGAATGCCACCGAGGAAGGTGGTATCCAGCCGCTGCACCAACAGACGATTCTTCTGCAACAAACCCATCGCCTGCAGTGATTCAAAAATGACTGAGCTACCCTCCGGTTTCCAGCCAAGCCCATCGACGGTCAGCAAAATCCCCTGAGGACTCGGCGCCGCCAGCAGGCGCAGACTGCCGTCGGCAGTTCGGAAAACTGCCTTTTCGGCCGTTCCGTCGTTGCGCACGATGACATCCCCGGACAATACCGGAACCGCAAGATCACCCAGCATCACCTGCAGATTCTCGACCTCGATGCGGCGGACCGAAATATCCCCCATCTGTTCGGGGCGCGCCCCAAACAGGCGAAGGTCGACCAAACGATCGGCCGCCAGCACCGCACCGGACAGGGTGACGTCGTCGATACGGTAAGGTGCCTTGCCGAGCAGGACGTAAGGTGCGTCGACAGCAACCGTAGCGATGCGCGACTCGCCACGCTCGCCAATCACCACATCCGACAGCAACAACTTCGGTTTCGGCAATACCTGGAGACTGACGCTGCCGACACGCACCGGGGCCGCGAACAGCTGCGAGAGGGAGTCTTCGATGGCTGGTCGGAAATTTCCATAAGGGTAGAAAAGCAGCAGCGCGATCAAGCCAAACAAGAACAGGCCGCCGGCACCCAGCAGCCATCCTCCCCATCCGCCAGGCCTGCTCAGGTGAACCTGGGCTGGCTCGTTGCTCACTGGCGGCAGTTCGCTTTGGCCATCCGGCGCGGCCAGCACGGGCTTGCCAAAGGAGGAAAAACTGGCGCCAAGCCGGCTGCTGACCGGGATGACACTGGGAGCGCCGCTCTTCGGACCAAAGGTGGAAAATTCGGAAACGACCGAAAAGCCGGAAAAGCTCTCCCCTGGCGATGGCGAGCGAACCTTTTCGCGCCCCTCGGCAGCGCTCGAGATGGCGATAAAGCCACCGTCTTCCAGCTCTTTCAGGGCCGTTTCGACCAGACGCTGGTTGCCGATCTTGGCAATCAATTCATCAACACTGAGACTGCCATCAACCTGCAGCAAAACCATGCGCAAATTTCTTTGCACTACGCGTGTCCGTTGACGAACCGCTTCATCGCCGACCGGCGTTTTTGCATAAATGAGACTTCGATCCATGGTCATTTTTTTCGGTCAAAACTTCGCAATACGCTTGACACAAGCGGGTTCGATGCCTATAATGCGCTCCTCTGTTCCTCGATAGCTCAGTCGGTAGAGCGCCGGACTGTTAATCCGTAGGTCCCTGGTTCGAGCCCAGGTCGGGGAGCCACCATTCAAGCGGCCCGCAAATTTGCGGGCCGCTTTCATTTTGTCTTCGGCAAACGGCATTTCGCTGGCCACGCTGAACAAATCCTCTTCTTATGTTTGGCCACGGCCCCCGCCAACACGACAATCGGTGAAGGTTTCCGCAACATCCGCGGGAATTCTACCTTACCCCGTTGTCCTGCCCTATATCGCCAACCGCCTAGATGCTTCGGCTACGGCGTTATGCGCAGAACTTTTCCTTAATTGACCTTTCTTATTGTCTGCATCCACAGCATTGCAGATAATCGCCGTCACCCTTCACATTCCGGCCTGCGGGCCTTGCGGCTGACCATGCACAACGAAACCCTCCGACCCGAGTCCACTCCCGACGATCTCGCCGGTTTCCGGCCGCTCGTCCAGACCGGCGTGCATCCAGAAGGGACCTTGGTGGACAAGTATGGGCGCCGGATCACCTATGTCCGCCTGTCGATTACCGATCGTTGCGATTTCCGCTGCACCTATTGCATGTCGGAGGAAATGACCTTCCTGCCGCGCGATGCCGTTATGAGCCTGGAGGAATGCCTGCGTGTCGCCAGCGTCTTTGTCGGCCTCGGCGTCAGCAAGTTGCGTATCACTGGCGGCGAGCCCCTGGTGCGCAAGGATGCGCTATGGCTGATCGAGCGCCTGGGCGCCCTGCCCGGCCTCGACAATCTGGTGATCACCTCGAACGGCTCGCAACTCGACCGTTTTGCCGCTCCGCTGTTCGCCGCCGGGGTCAAACGTATCAACATCAGCCTGGACACCCTGCAGGCCGACCGCTTCCGCCAGATCACCCGCATCGGCGATCTGGGCAAGGTGCTCAGGGGAATCGAAGCCGCCCGGGTTGCTGGCTTCCGCCGCACCAAGCTGAACACAGTCATGATGCGAGGCGTCAATGACGATGAATTCGTCGATCTGGTACGCTTTGCCGTCGCCAACGAACTGGACATTTCCTTCATTGAGGAAATGCCGCTTGGCGAGATCCACGGGCGCAGCAACACCTATATCTCTTCCGACGAAACGCGTAGCCGACTGGCAGAGCACTTCGAACTGATCCCGTCCACCGAAGACTCCGGCGGCCCGGCGCGTTACTGGCGCATTCCCGGCAGCCCGTCGCGGGTCGGCTTCATTTCGCCGCACAGCCACAATTTCTGCGACAGCTGCAACCGGGTGCGCATCACCGCCCGTGGCGAACTTTATCCCTGCCTCGGCCAGAACGATGCGGTCAACCTGATGGAAGTGCTGCGCTCTGGGGCGGACGATGCCGCCCTGCGCCAGGCGATCATGGACAGCATGGGCATCAAGCCGCTGGGCCACGATTTCACGCAGCAGATGGAGGCGCCCCAGGTCGTTCGTTTCATGTCGATGACCGGCGGCTGATCAGGCCCGGCCAGGCGCCGGCAATCAGGGATAGATCTTGCAGAAACCGACGCCGTTGACCGGGTCGGAGACCAGCCCGAGCAGAGTGAAAAAAATCGACAGGCCAATGAAAAAGGCGACCCAGCGGGCCGCCTTCCTGTGGCGCAGAACCAGATCCTTGCAGGGCTGGCAGAAGCGCATCGGGCTTTTTTACAAACCGCGTACCGCGCGCTTGCGCTCGATTTCAGTCAAGTAGCGCTTGCGCAGGCGAATCGACTTCGGCGTCAGTTCGACCAGTTCGTCCTCGTCGATGAACTCGACGGCGGCTTCCAGGCTGAGCTGGATCGCCGGCACCAGGCGCACGGCCTCGTCGGTACCGGAGGCACGAACGTTGGTCAGCTGCTTGCCCTTGATCGGATTGACGACCAGGTCGTTCTCACGGCTGTGGATACCGATGATCATGCCTTCGTACAGCTTGTCGCCCGGGACGACGAACATCCGGCCGCGATCTTGCAATTTCCACAGCGCGTAGGCCACGGCTTCGCCGTTGTCCTGGGAAATCAGCACGCCGTTGCGACGCTCGGCGACATTGCCTTCCTTGACCGGCGCGTAATCGTCGAAGACGTGGCTCATCAGGCCGTTGCCGCGGGTCAGGTTCATGAATTCGCCCTGGAAGCCGATCAGGCCGCGAGCCGGAATGCGGTATTCGATACGGACGCGACCGCGACCGTCCGGCACCATGTCGAGCAATTCGCCCTTGCGCTGGCCGAGGCTTTCCATGACGCCGCCCTGGGTGTCTTCCTCGACGTCGACGGTCAGTTGTTCATACGGCTCGCACTCGACGCCATCGATGACCTTCTTGACCACGCGCGGACGGCCGACAGCCAGTTCGTAGCCTTCGCGGCGCATGTTCTCGAGCAGGATGCCGAGGTGCAGTTCGCCACGACCAGCGACGTCGAAAACGTCGCCATTCGGCGTGTCATGCACGCGCAGCGCCATGTTGGTCAGCAGTTCCTTGTGCAGGCGGTCGCGGATCTGGCGGCTGGTGACGAACTTGCCTTCGGTGCCGGCCAGCGGGCTGGTGTTGACCATGAACTGCATCGACAGCGTCGGCTCGTCGATCTTCAGCAGCGGCAGGGATTCCGGATTTTCCGGATCGGTCACCGTACAACCCAGGACGAGATCCTCGATGCCAGTGATCTGGACGATGTCACCGGCCAAGCCTTCTTCCAGTTCGATCTTGTTCAGGCCCTTGTAACCGAGAACCTGGCCGATCTTGGCCTTGATCGGGGTACGTTCATGCTCGGCAGCCTCTTCCTCGGTACCGAACATGACCATGACGTTCTGACCGGTCTTGACACGACCACGGATGATCTTGCCGACGCCGATGCGACCAACGTAGGACGAGTAATCGAGGGCGGTAATCTGCAGCTGCAGCGGCGCCTCGATATCGGCGTCCGGTGCCGGCACGTGGCGCAGGATGGTGTCGAACAGCGGCTTCATGTTTTCGCGCGGCTGATCGAGTTCCATCGCCGACCAGCCGTTCAGGCCGGAAGCGTAGACGATGGGGAAGTCGAGTTGATCATCGGTGGCGCCCAGCTTGTCGAACAGGTCGAAAGTCAGGTTAACCGCCTGGTCGGGATCGGCACCGTCGCGGTCGACCTTGTTGACCAGCACGATCGGACGCAGACCGAGGGCCAGTGCCTTCTTGGTCACGAAGCGGGTTTGCGGCATCGGGCCTTC
>DDWF01000183.1:10622-13436 GCA_002345845.1 Betaproteobacteria bacterium UBA2293
CCGAAGTCGGCGTGGCCCGGGGTGTCGACGATGTTGATATGAACCCCCTCGTACTCGACCGAGGTGTTCTTGGAAAGAATGGTGATGCCCCGCTCTTTTTCCAGGTCGTTGGAGTCCATCACGCACTCGACCAGTTGCTGGTGGGCGGCGAAGGTACCGGACTGACGGAGCAGTTGGTCAACCAGGGTAGTCTTGCCATGGTCAACGTGGGCGATGATGGCGATGTTGCGAATGGGGCGAGCGGACATGAACGGACGGCCTGAAAGTAGCAAAGGCCGGATTTTACCACTCGGTGCTGCAGCGCAACATGGATTATTGCGAATTCGCCGATGATTTTTCAGCGATTTCTGCCCTGATTCGATCAACCACCCAGCCCGGATTGTGCGCTTCCCGGTCATTCATGGCCATCTGACACCATGGCATCGGCAGACAGCGCCCGTCCATGATCGTCAGCGCCTCGCCGGCCTGGAGCGAATGACCGCTCAGGTAAAGCGCTCCGGCAAGCAGGTTGAGTAATTCATCCTCCTGCAGACGCCCCGGCAAAGCCAGGGATTCGCGCAACGACTCCCAGATTGCCAGTACCTCGACCGCCACGTCCGGCTGGGCGAACCATTGATCAAGCGCCGCATCCTCTGCCATCCGCTGTCGCCGGTGCATGGCGAAATGCGCGTAAACGGGGAGCCCGCACAGCGGATGGTGAGCCGGTACCTGAGCCGCCCGGGCGCGGGCGAAGCGAAACATCGCCTCGGCACTACCGTACCAGTCTGGCCCGAGGTTTTCCAGCATCAGCAGGTGGCCGCGAAAATGCTCGGCGGCGACCGCCAGCAGGAGACGAAAGCGCACCCAGTGCTCGCTCGGCGGCAGTGCCAGGTAACGCGCCGTCAGCAGGCGCAGGGCAAGCAGATCGGCATTGCCCGGCTGTTGCTGACAGGCTTTGTCGAGCAGTCGTTCGGCCTCGGCCAGATCCTCGGCAATGACCTCCCGGCGTCGCGCCGGCAGCGCGTCCAGCGCCGTTCGCTGATGACTGGCGCCTGCCTCATGCAGCAAGCCGACGATCAGCGCACTCATCGAGTGGATGTCGCGCTGACGGCGATACCACTGCCAGAGGCGCTCCAGCCAACGCGCACGGCTTTCCGTCTGGTCGAGGACATTGATCAGCGCCGCCAGCGTGCCGGCCACGCTGTCCGGATGCAGGCGCCGCAAGGCGTAGTTCAGATTATCGTAATCAGCAGCCTGCAGCATGGCGGCAAGTCGCCCGGCGAGCGGCGGCACGAAGGCAGCGATCAGCACCGTCGCCGGTTTGTAGCCAAGGCGTTCGAGCAGCGTCAAGCAGCCCCCGGCAGCCAGACGCCGCGCCCTTCTCCGCGCCGCCAGCAGGCCACGCGCCACGACCTGGCGATCAGGCGGGCGCCAGACAGGCAGGCCGGGCAGGATCAGCCCTCCTTGTTGCGCATGAAATCGGCGGTATTGAAGAAATTGTTCAACAAGACCTTGCGCACGTCTTCCTCTATACCGACATCTTCCATCGCCAGCACCATGCAGGCGACCCACTGGTCGCGCTCCTGGGTGCCGATGGCGAACGGCATGTGCCGGGCGCGCAGGCGCGGATGGCCGTAGTTCTCGACGAACAGGTCGGGGCCGCCGAACCAGCCGGAAAGGAACATGAACAGCTTTTCGCGCGAGCCCTTGAGGCTTTCCGGGTGCATCGCGCGCAGTTCGGCGAACTGCGGAACGCTATCCATCAACTCATAGAAACGGTCGGCGAGTTTGCCAACGGTCGCTTCGCCGCCTATTTTTTCGTAAGTACTCTGCTGCTGTTCCATGTGTTCTCCCTGAAATTACGGGCGGCGCTTTTTGGCTTGCGGCGCTCGACCCGGTGTTGCCGGATTGCGAGTCGGTATTGGCTGGCCCGTTCGTGAGCCGAGCGGGTTGGTGAAGCGCGTAGCGGCGGATGGACGCGCATTTTGCCCCGATTTACTGGCCGATGTCATGCCCTGCGGCGCGCTGCGCAAACCAGTCCCCGCCGGCTGCCATGCCGGAATCAGTTGCTTCTTGCCATTGCCGATCAGGTCGGCACGGCCCATTTCCTTCAAGGCCTCGCGCAGCAGCGGCCAGTTCTCGGCATCGTGATAGCGCAGAAAGGCCTTGTGCAGCTTGCGCTGACGGCCGTTGCGCACCGCCCCGACGTGTTCGCCGCCGTCGCGATGCAGCTTCTTCAGCGGATTTTTCTCGGTGTGGTACATGGTCGTCGCCAATGCCATCGGCGTCGGTACAAACGCCTGCACCTGATCGAGGCGGAAGTTGTTCTTCTTCAGCCACAGCGCGAGGTTGAGCATGTCTTCGTCGGTGGTGCCGGGATGCGCAGCGATGAAGTACGGAATCAGGTACTGCTCCTTCCCCGCCTCGCGCGAGAAGCGGTCGAACAGCTGCTTGAAGCGGTCGTAAGCGCCCATGCCGGGTTTCATCATCTTCGACAGCGGGCCCTCCTCGGTATGCTCGGGCGCGATTTTCAGGTAGCCGCCAACGTGATGGGTAACCAGTTCCTTGATGTATTCGGGCGAACGCACCGCTAGGTCGTAGCGCAGGCCAGAACCGATGGTGATGCGCTTGATTCCCTTGACCGCCCGTGCCCGGCGGTACAGCGAGATCAGCGGCGAGTGGTCGGTGTTCAGGTTCTCGCAGATATCCGGATAGACGCAGGACAGCCGGCGACAGGCAGACTCGATCTTCTCGTCCTTGCACTTGAGGTGGAACATGTTGGCGGTCGGCCCGCCCAGGTCGGAAACGGTACCGGTGAAGCCGGGCGTCTTGTCG
>DDWF01000140.1 GCA_002345845.1 Betaproteobacteria bacterium UBA2293
TCTCGATCTGCACGGCGCGGAAGAAGTTGGCATGGCTCTTGGTCCAGTCGTGCAGGTAGGCGTCGGCATCGATGTAGCCGACCAGTTCGCGGGCGATGCGCGGGGCCATGAACAGGTCGTCCACCTTCAGGCGCACACCGGTCACCCGATCCTCCATCTGGTACAGGCGCTGGGCGTCCTCCAGGTTGATCAGCGCCAGGCCGGAATCGTATTCGTACATGCCGACCTCGAAGATGCCGACGACACGGAAGGACTTCAGCCGCGGCACCACGCCGGCCGGCGTCACCGTGCCCTGCGGCGCGATCAGCGTCACCTTGTCGCCGGTGAACACGCGCAACGAGCGCGCCAGGTCGGCGCCGAGGACGACACCGAACTCACCCGGGCGCAGGTCGTCGAGGCTGCCGCTCTTGATCGTCTGGCGGAAGTCGGCAACGCGGTCCTCCTGCTCGGGCAGGATACCGCGCACCAGGGCGCCCTTGACGCTGCCATCGACAGTGAACATCGCCTGCGACTGGACGAAGGGTGCGGTCGCCCGCACTTCCGGGTGTTTGCTCGCCTGCGCCGCCAGCGCCGGCCAATTCTCCAGTTCGCCATTGATGCCGGTGATCTGGATGTGCGAGGCGACGCCGAGGATGCGCTCGCGCAATTCCTTCTGGAAGCCGTTCATCACCGACAGCACGACAATCAGCGCGGCGACGCCGAGGCCGATGCCGAGCATCGAGATCAGCGAGATGAAGGAAATAAAATGGTTGCGGCGCTTGGCGCGGGTGTAGCGCAAGCCGATCAGCAGTTCGTAAGGCAGGGCCATGCGGCGTGGGGAAAATGGGAAAGGCGCTATGGTACTACCGGAACGTCGTCCGCCTCTCGCCAACGCCATGGCGGCGAAATCTCCAGTGGCGCGTCAGAAGAGGCCGTTGCGTTCCTGGAACAGTTTTTCCACCGCCGCCACCTGGCGCTTGCGGGTGCAGAAGACGACAACGTGGTCGCCACTTTCGATGACCGTGTCGTGATGCGGGATGATCACCTCGGCCTCCCGCAGGATGGCGCAAATGTGGGCGCCGGGGATGCGCGGCAGTTCCTCGATGCGGCGGCCGATGACACGCGAGTTGCGGCGCTCGCCGCGGACCACCAGTTCAACGGCTTCGGCGGCACCGCGGCGCAGACGGTGGATGCGCGCCACCTCGGCCTGGCGGATATGGGTGAGCAGGCTGCCGATGGAGATCTGCGCCGGTGACAGGCCGATGTCGATCGGCCCGCCCTCGACCATCTCGGCATAGGCGCGACGATTGATCAGCGCCAGCACCCGCTGGCAGCCGAGACGCTTGGCCAGCGAGGCGGCCATGATGTTGTCCTCGTCGTCATTGGTCAGCGCCAGGAACATGTCGGTTTCGCCGATGCCCTGCTGGATCAACAGGGTTTCGTCGGTCGCCTCGCCGGTCAGCACCAGCGTTCGCTCCATCTGGGCAGCGATTGCCGCCGCCCGCTGAACATCACGCTCGACCAGCTTGACCTGGCAATGGCCCTCGAGGCGCTGCGCCACCCGTGCGCCGATGCTGCCACCGCCAACAATAAGAATGCTGCGCACCGGGCCCTGCACACTGCGCAATTCCTGCAGGACGCAGCGGATGTGTTCGCTGGCAGCGAGCAGGAAGACTTCGTCGCCATCCTTCACCGGCGTATCGCCATCCGGCTCGATCGGCCGCGTCTCGCGGAAGATCGCCGCGATGCGGGCATCGACGCCGGGCGGCAGGTGATCGCGCATGGCGCGGATCGGCTGCCCGACGAGCAGGCCGCCGGTATGGGCGCGGACGCCGACCAGGGTCAGCCGCCCTTCGGCGAATTCCACCACCTGCAGGGCTTCCGGATACTCGATCAGCTTGGCGATGTAGTCGCTGATTTCCTGTTCCGGGCAGAGGGCGAAATTGACGGCAAAGTTGCGTTCCGACAGCAGCTCCGGATCGAGAAAATCGGCTGTACGCAGGCGGGCAATGCGCGTCGGCACGGCGAACTTCTGGTAGGCAATCTTGCAGGCCACCAGATTGTTCTGATCAGAGTGGGTGACGGCGATCAGCAAGTCGGCTGACTTGATGCCGGCCGTTTTGAGCACCGACGGCAAGGCCCCGTTGCCGACCACCGTGCGCACGTCGAGACGATCGGCGAGCAGACGCAGACTGTCCTCGTCCAGGTCGATCAGGGTGATGTCGTTGGCTTCCGAAACCAGGGCTTCGGCGAGACTGGAGCCGACCTGGCCGGCACCGAGAATGATGATGTTCATGAATTTTTCCCGGCTCAGCGCCGCCAGAAGGCCGGCGTCAGCACGACCAGCAGGGTGAATATTTCGAGGCGGCCGAGCAGCATGGCGAAGATGCAGACCCAGGTCTGGAAGTCTTCGAGCACGGCGAAGGTGGTGGATGGACCGACATCGCCGAGGCCGGGGCCGGTGTTATTGACGCTGGCGACGATGGCGGTGAAGGCGGTGACGACGTCGAGGCCGGTAAATACGAGGATCAGGGTCAGCGCGACGATACTGACCATGTACATGAAAGCGAAGGCAAGCACCGCAAAAAGGATGGGCTGCGGCGCAACATGACCACCAAAACGAACACTGTGCACGGCATTGGGATGCATGGCGCGGATCACTTCGCGATAGACCTGCTTGTAGAGTAACAGGGCGCGCGCCATCTTGATGCCGCCGCCAGTGGAACCGGCACTAGTGGCAAAACTGCACAGGAAAAGCATCCAGAACGGGGCAAAGAGCGGCCACTGGGCGTAGTCCACGCTGGCATAGCCGGTCGTCGTGGCAATCGAGATGACATTGAAGGCGGCGTGGCGCAACGCCGTCAGCGGTTCGGCATAAATGCCGGCCAGCCAGATGAAGACGGCAATCAGCAGCACCGAGGCCAGACAGACGGCAAGAAACCAGCGGGCCTCCGGATCATGGACATAGGGATGCAGCGAGCGACCGCGCGCAGCCAGGAACAGGGTGCCGAAATTCATGCCGGCAATCAGCATGAAGACAATGGCGACCAATTCGATGGCCGGTGAATTGAAATAGCCATAGCTGGCATCATGTGTCGAGAAGCCACCCAGGCCCATGGTCGAAAAGCCGTGGCAGACTGCATCGAACCAATCCATGCCGGCAAAATGGTAGGCCAGGATGCAGAGCAGCGAAACCGCCACATAGACGGCCCACAAGCCCTTTGCCGTTTCGGCGATGCGTGGCGTCATCTTGGCATCCTTCATCGGTCCCGGCGTCTCGGCCTTGAACATCTGCCGGCCGCCAATACCGAGCAGCGGCAGGATGGCGACGGCGAGCACGATCAAGCCCATGGCGCCGACCCAGACCAGTTGATGCCGCCACAGGTTGATCGACATCGGCAGCATATCGAGGCCGGAAAGCACGGTCGCTCCGGTCGTCGTCAGGCCGGACATCGCCTCGAAGTAGGCATCGGTATGACTGACGCCGAGGTACAACATGAAGGGCAAGGCAGCGAAGGCCGGCAGTACTGTCCATACCAGCACCACCATCAGAAAACCGTCGCGCACGCCCAGTTCGCGGCTGACATGGCGATAGCGCACCCAGAGGAACAGGCCGCAGAGCAGGGTCAGGGCAAAAACCTCGTCGTAGACGGCCTGGGCGCCATCGTCGACGGCGTAGGAAAGGATCAGCGGCGGCAGGATGGTCAGGGCGAAAAGCATGGTGATCATGCCCAGGGCGCGCAGGACAGGAGCGTAGCGGTTCATCGCCGGATCAAGGCTGAAAACGGTAGCCAACGCCGGTTTCGGTCAGGAAATGCCGCGGCTGGGTCGGGTCGTCTTCCAGCTTCTGCCGCAGGTGGCCGACATAGACGCGCAGATAGTGGCTGCTCTCGACATAGCTCGCCCCCCAGATGTCGCGCAGTAGCTTGCGCTGCGTCAGCACCTGGCCGGGATGGCTGACCAGCATGGCCAGCAGGCGGTATTCGATGGGCGTCAGATGGACCACCTCGCCGGCGCGCTTCACCTGGCGCTGCGCCAGGTCGACGGCGACAGAGCCGAACTCGAGCAGCGGCGCGACGCTTGCCGACGGCCGTTCGCGGCGGCGCAACAGGGCGCGCAGGCGGGCACGCAATTCGCCGACGCCGAAGGGCTTGGTCAGGTAATCGTCGGCCCCGGCGTCGAGGGCGTCGATCTTGTCGTGCTCGGCGGCCCTTGCCGACAGGATGAGGATGGGCAGGCTGGTCCAGTTGCGCAGATCGCGGATCAAGTCGATGCCGTTGCCGTCCGGCAGGCCGAGATCGAGAATCAGCAGATCGGGCGCCGCCTGCCCGACCGCCGCCAGACCCTGGGCGATAGTGCCCGCCTCGATGACGGCGCAGCCCTCCTCTTCCAGCGCCAGACGTACGAAGCGACGGATCTGCGGTTCATCCTCGACGATCAGGACGCTGGGCGGCGCCAGGCTCATGGCCACTCCGGCTCGACCACCGGCGGCTCGCCGCGCGGCAGGGCGAAAACCCCCAGCGCCCCGCCGCCGCTCCGCTGTTCGATGCGGATGCTGCCGCCGTGCGCCTCGACGATGGCGTGACAGATAGCCAGGCCGAGGCCGGTGCCCGGTTTGTCCGACTCGCGCTCGCCGCGCACGAACATCTCGAACAACTGCTGGTTGCCGCCCTCGGCAAAGCCCGGCCCGCGGTCGCCAACCGCCACTTCGACCGTACTGCCGACCTGCTGTGCGATGACGGCGATGTCGCCCCCCGCTGGCGAATATTTGGCGGCGTTTTCCAGCAGGTTGCAGAGCACGCGCTCGATCAGCACGGCATCGAAATTGAGCAGTGGCAGTTCGGGCTGCAGGTCGACGTGGACCCGATGCCGGCTCAGGGCGCCGCCAAGCAATTTGAGACTGCTGCCGATGACTTCATCGATCGGCTGCCATTCACGACGCAGGTTGACCGAACCGGCATGCAGACGTGCCATTTCCAGCAGATTGGTTACCAGGCCGGCCAGGCGCCCGGCCTGTTCGCGCAGGGTGCCGGCCGTTTCCAGGGCGGCCGCCGGCAGTTGCGGACGACTGAGGAACAGCGAATCGGCGAGGCCGACGAGCACCGTCAGCGGCGTCCGCAGATCGTGCGACAGCGCCGACAGTATGGAACTACGCAGGCGTTCGGTCGCCATGCGCAGCTCGGACGACTGAGCCACCTCGACGTAATGCAGGCGCTCGACGGCAATCGCCACCAGCGAAGCGAGCGCCTCCATCAGTGCCCGGTTTTCCGCCGCCGGCTGCGGCGAATCAGCGTCCAGGTGAATGGCGAGAATGCCGCGCACGCGCATCGGCGCGGCCAGCGGCAGATAGTAGACGGCAGACTCCCCGGCCCCGGCAATGCACGCCCGCGTCTCCCGGGCACGGCTGGCGAGCGTGACATCGAACCAGGACGGCATCACCACCTCTGCCTCATCGATCTGCAAGGCGCTCGCCGCCCGCAATTCGCCAGCCACAAAACTCTCGACGATTTCCGCCACCTGCATCAGGTTGAGCGCCCCGGCCAGCTTGCCGGCAATTTCGTAAAGCGCCCGCGTCCGCTGTTCGCGGCACTCGGCATCGCGCGCCTTCTCCTTCAGGCTGGCCGCCAGGTGGGCGGTGATCAGCGCCGTCGCCAGCATCACGGCGAAAGTGATCAGGTATTGCAGATTGCTCACCGCCAGCGAAAAGCGCGGCGGCACGAAAAAGACATCGAACAGCACCACACTGAGCACGGCGGCAAGCACCGCCGGATTGCGGCCGAGGCTGAAGGCGACCAGCAGCACGGTGAGCAGGAAAAGCATGACCATGTTGGCCAGGTCAAGCAGGCCGCTCAGTGGTGCGGCGACGAGGGCCGTGAGCGAGCAGGCGAGCACGCTCAATGCCATCTTCTGGCGTTCGCTGAAGCGCTCGACGACGGTTTCGCTAGTGGTCATGCCGCGCATTCTGGCAAGGCCGGCGTAAAAATGTCGTAAAAATTCGGCCGGCTGCCCGACTCGGCGCCGATGGTAAAATTCGCCGTCGCCGGAACAGCCCCGGTACCCGCCCAACCACCTGGATCCACCGTGCGCCTTACCCTGCTCGTCCCCGAACTGATCTGGCCCGAACCCGGCGACCAGCACACTCTGGGGAAGCTCTCCCTGCCCGGCTTTGAATGGCTGGCTGCCCATGCCCGCTTCGAGCGCCGGCCAGCGGCTGCCTTCGAGACCGCCCTCGCCCGCCAGTTCGGCCTGCGCACCCCGGCCCTCGGCGCCCTGCGCCTGCTCGGCGAGGATCTCGGCGATGCCGCCGTCGACGGTCACTGGCTCTGTGCCGACCCGGTGCACCTGCGTTTTCACCACGAGCGCATCGTCCTCGCCGATGCCGGTGCCTTCGCCCTCGACGACGGGGAAGCCAGGGAGATTGCCGCGGCCATCAATGACGAATTTGCCGATATCGGTCAGCTCAAGGTAGCCAGCGCCCGCCGTTGGTATCTGAAACTGAATCCGGCCGGCAGCGCCTTTGCCGGCGCCTGTGCCCATGTCGCCGCACCGCTGTCGGTGGTCGCCGGGCGGCGGGTGGACAGCGAGATCACCGACAACGATGCGACGCTGACGCGCTGGCTGAACGAAGTCCAAATGTTCCTCCACGGCCATCCGCTCAACGTCCGCCGCGAGCAGGCCGGCAAGCCGGCGGTCAACAGCCTCTGGCTGTGGGGTGGCGGGCGCCTGAACCGTCCGCAGCCCGGCTACTTCACCGCCGTCTGGAGCGACCAGCCGCTGGCCACCGGCCTCGCCCGGGCTGCCGGCACGCCGGCCCATCCGCTGCCCGACGGCCTCGCCGGTCTGTTGCGTCTGGCCTCGCCGGGGACGGCGCCGCTGGTCGTCCTCGACAGCCTGCTGCCGCCGGTGCTTTACGAGGACAGCGACGGCTGGCGCAGCGCCTGGCAGGCCCTCGATGCCGACTGGCTGGCGCCGTTGCGCCGGGCACTCGGCCAGCCGGTGCGCGAACTGAACATCATCGCCCCGACCATTTATGGCGAATTGCACTGGTCGCTGCGCGCCATCGACCGCTGGAAATTCTGGCGCCGTGGCCAGCCACTGGCGGCACTCGCCCAGCAACTCGCCGAAGGACAGCCGTGACCCGTATCGTCAATCGTCCCATCCCGCAACGCGCCGTCTGGCAGCTCGAACAGCAGGGCCTGCATCCGCTGCTCGCCCGCCTCTATGCGTCGCGCGGCGTCACCGACAAGGCCGAGCTCGACTACGAACTGAAGTCGCTGCTGCCGCCCACTGCCCTGACCCACGCGACCGATGCCGCCAGCCTGCTGGCCGACGCCATCGAGGCGGAAGCGAAATTGCTGATCATCGGCGACTACGACTGTGACGGCGCCACCGCCACCGCCGTCGGCATGCGTGCCCTGCAGATGCTCGGCGCCGACGTCGACTTCCTGCTCCCCGACCGCTTCAAGCTCGGCTACGGCCTGTCGCCGGAAATCGTCAATGTCGCCGCCGAGCAGTCGCCGGACCTGATCATCACCGTCGACAACGGCATCGC
>DDWF01000195.1 GCA_002345845.1 Betaproteobacteria bacterium UBA2293
CGGCCTGGTTTGATCTCGTAAGGAACCCCACATGAAACAACAACTCACCGCCCTCACCCTGCCGCTGCTGGCAGCCTCCCTGCTCGCCGTCGCCACGCCGGCCAAGGCCAGCGAAGCCATTGTCAAGAAAGCCCGCTGCGTCGCCTGTCACGCCGTCGATGCCAAGCGCGTCGGCCCCGCCTACAAGGACGTCGCCGCCAAGTACAAAGGTGACGGCAAGGCCCCGGCCATGCTCTTCGAGAAAGTTCGCCACGGCGGCGCCGGCAACTGGGGCACGGTGCCGATGCTGGCACACCCGGCGGACAAGATCAGCGACGAGGATCTGAAGGCGGCGGTGGGCTGGATTCTGGCGCTGGATTGAGCGCCGCCGCGGCTGGCGGCGGTGCCGCCGGAGTGCCACTCCATTTGGCGACTACCGACTGCAGTTGCGCGAAGGAGATCGGTTTGCTGAGAAAGTCATCCATCCCCACCGCCAGGCAACGCTCCCGGTCCTCCGGAAAGGCATCGGCGGTGAGCGCAATGATGGGCAGACGCAGGCGCTTGTTGGCTGTTTCCCAGTCGCGGATCGCGCGCGTTGCCGCAAAGCCGTCCATGACCGGCATCTGGCAATCCATCAGCACGATATCCGGCGCCGTTCCGGCGGTCACCGCCGCCAGCGCCTCCTCGCCGTTGCCCACGCAGACGTAGGGAAGGCCGAGTTTTTTCAACAGCGCCTCGATGACCTTGCAGTTGGTCGGGTTGTCCTCGACAACCAGTACGTAACCGGTGCTCGCCGGCAGCCGCGCCAACGGCTTAGCCGCCGCTTCCGGCAGGCGTTCACCAATCTGTTGCGCCTGACCGACATCGACCGTGTCGACCGGCAGGCGGAACCAGAAGCGCGAACCTTCGCCCGGCTTGCTCGCGACCCCCGCCTCACCCCCCATCAAGTGGGCCAGCGAGCGGACGATGGAGAGCCCCAGGCCGGTGCCGCCGTATTCACGGGTGGTCGAGTTGTCGACCTGGGAGAATGGCTTGAACAGCAGGGCAAGCTTGTCTTCGGCGATACCGATGCCGGCATCGCTGACCGCAAACTCCAGCGCTGCGGCGCCGGTCGCCAGCTTGACCGGAGATGCCTCGAGGCGGACGACTCCGTGCGTCGAGAATTTGACGGCATTGCTCATCAGGTTGGTCAGCATCTGCCGCAGACGCAGCGGATCGGCGCGGTATTGCGCATCCTCGGCGCCATGCCAGACGGCTTCGATGGCAAGTCCCTTGGCCTGCGCCTCGTCGGAGAACAACGCGGCCACTTCGCGGATCATCGACGCCGGGCTGAAGACGAGGTGTTCCAGCGCCACCCGACCGGCCTCCACCTTGGACAGGTCGAGGATGTCGTTGAGCAGGTTGAGCAAGGTCTGCCCGGAACTCAGGATGATGCGCGCGTACTCCTGGCGCTCGCCCTCCGTCAGTTCACTGGCCATCATCAGCTGGGCCATGCCCAGAATGCCGTTCATCGGTGTCCGGATTTCATGCGACATGGTCGCCAGGAACTTGCTCTTCGCCAGATTCGCTGCATCCGCCTTCTCCTTGGCCGCCTCCAGTTCACGGCGTACCTTGTCGAGTGCCGCCAGCGACTGGATCAGACCGAAGAACAGGAAGCCAGCAAAAACACTGACAAAGAGGGCAACGCTGAGCACGGTGTCGCGATAGGCCTGGTAAGGGACGAGGACGCTGTCGACCGGCTCGCCGATGACGAAGATCAGCTGCTGCGCCGGCAACTTGTAGTAACCATAGAGGCGCTCGGTGCCATCGATTGCCGCTACGCGGCGGTCATTGCCAGCGATCGGCGCATCGGGCAGCAGATAGTGCCGGTCCTTCAACACCTGCCCATAGCTCGATTCCAGCACCGGGTAGCGGGCCATCATCTCGCCGCTGTCGCGAAGTACGGCGATGATGCTACCCGCGGGAATCTGCAGCTTGGTGGCGAAATTCGAGAACAGCTCGGGGCTGACCGAAACGACCAGCACGCCGTCGAACTCGCCGTTCCGATAGATCGGCCTGGTGAACTGAATCGACCATTTACCGGAGATCTTGCCCTTGAGCGCCTTGCTGATGAACAGCCGATCCGCCCCCGGGGCTGCCTTGTGCACCTGGAAGTGCTCGCGCTGGCTGAGATCCGTCCGGTTGTCCGGCCGGGCCAGGTTGGAAAAGGCGAGCAGCCCGTCGCGGTCGATTACCGCCACCTGGAAGGCGATGTCCTGGATGATCGCCTGGCGACGCTGGATCAGGTCGGCAAAAGCCCGCCAGTCGCCAGCCCAGTAGTCACGCAAGTCGAGCGTCAGTTCATCGAGGCGCTTGATCGTCGATTCGGAATACTCGGCAAAGACCTGCGACTGGGCCGCCGTCCGCAAATTGGCGTCATGCAGCACATCGTCCTTGCTGCGGGCGATCTCGTAAGCCGCGACGATCCAGACCAGCGTCAGGATGATCAGCCCGATCAGGGCAATGCGAAGTCTGAGGCGCGATCCGGTATGTTTCATGAACAGTGTTCGTCTGAGCTGGCGACACCTGCCCATGCAGAACGTGGCGCGCAAAATCGAGGGCACCGCAGTTTACCTCACTCGCTGCAGACGGTTGCGTACCGTCGCCGCAATCGGCGCCGTTGCCGCCGAATGCCAGGCTGCTGTCGTCAATACAGCCGGATGGCCGTATCGAAATGCCAGGTCCGGCGAATCTCGATCACATCGAACTCCCGGGCGAGTGCCGGCTGGAACGGCAGATAAGGCGTCTGGCTGTGCACGATGCGGCGGATCGCGTCATCGAGCGCCGGCAGGCCGCTGGAGCGCACGATGGTGACCGACTCGACCGATCCGTCGCGGCGAATGGCCACGGTCACGACGGGCTGGGTGTGCGGCTGCTTCGCCAGCTCGCGCACCGTCTCGAAGGGCGTGTTGAAGTGGATTTTCCGGGCCCAGGCTTCGGCGTAGAGGATCAGCTGGGCATTGGGATCGGTGCGCCCGAACAGCCTGGCGCGGCGGAAGGAGCTTGCCGACGGCGAACGCTCCCTGGCCGCCTGTTCCTCGGCCCGGCGAGCCGCCGCCTCGTCCAGCTGACGCCCCATCGCCCGCCGGGCGGCATCCCGTCTTGCATCCTGCTCCCGTGCTTCCCGAGCGGCTGCTTCCTGCCGCGCCTGCTCCTCCCCGGCAGCGGCCTGGCGCTCGCCTTCCTGACGGTCTGCCTCGGCCTTGGCGGCGGCCTGGCGTGCCGATTCCTGGCGTGCCGACTCCTGGCGTTCGGCCTCCGCCCGCGCGGCTTCCTGTCTTGCAGCTTCCTGTCTTGCAGCTTCCTGTCTTGCAGCTTCCTGTCTTGCTGCCTCCTGACGTGCTGCCTCCTGACGTGCTGCCTCCTGTCTCGCGGCTTCACGACGTTCCGCCTGCTGGCGCTCGGCCTCGACCCGTGCCGCCTCCTGCCTGGCAACTTCGCGACGTTCGGCTTCCCGTCGTTCGGCCTCCGTCCGAGCCGCTTCCTGCTGCAGCGCCTTCTGTCTTTCCTCTTCCCGGCGCTCTTCTTCCAGGCGCCTGGCCTCGGCCCGTGCCGCTTCCTGGCGTGCTATTTCCCGGCGTTCAGCCGCCAGTCGTTCGGCTTCGGCCTGAGCCATCTGCTGTTGGCGCAGCGTCTGCCTGGCCGCCTCCCGACGCTCGGCCTCGGCCTTTGCCGCTGCCAGACGACTCGCTTCCTGTTGTGCCAGTTCCTCACGGGCGGCCGCCAGGCGCGCCATTTCACGGCTTTGCGCTGCCAGCTGGCGCTCTGCCTGCTGACGCTCAGCCTCTTGCTGCGCCCGTTGCTGACTGACGGCTGCCAGGCGTTCGGTCTCGGCGCGTTCGCTTTCCTGCTGCGCCACCTCAGGCGGTGCGGCCTCAACCTGAACCGGTTCCTCGGCTAGCGTCTCCTCGACCACCGTCTCTTCGCTCGGCACCTGTTCTGCCTCACCCTGATCGCCGCGCTCTGACGACTCGGCGGGCGCCTCATCCCGCGGTGCCGGTGGCACGACGAATTCGGGCTCGACCGACTGCTCCAGCGCGATTACGGCAGGAAAGGGTGGCACTTCCGGTTGGGGCTGTGGTTCAGGTTTGGCCAGCACTTCGGCCGGTGCTTGCGCAGGGATAACCTCGCTTGCCGCCTTCGCTTTTGCCTTGGGCTTTGGCCTGGCTCTGGCCTTGGCTGGCGAAGCACTGCGCGAGGCCAGCGCCGGCGCCGGCAACGCCGGGGCGGCCTGGGGCGCCCGGAAGGTGACGATCAGCGGTCCGGCAGGCGGTATTTGCCCACTCGCCAGCGGCGGCAAGGGGGCAGGAGACAAGGCGCTGGCGGGCGGCGGCGCCACGCTGGCGGTGCCCGCCAGTTCGGCGAGCGGATCGGGCACCTCCGCCCGTCTTTCCTCCCAGGGAAAGGTAAAGCCCGGCAAGCCAAATTCCTGGCCGCCGAAGCTCAGGCTCAAAATCAAGGCATGGACGAGCAGGGAGAGCAGCAGCGACAAGCTCAAGCGCCAGCGCGGGTAGCCGCCACGAGCAACCAGCGCCCCGTCGGTCCCGGCGGGGCTGGCGCGGACCTTGGCGGCTGTGGATGGCGCGATACTCATGCGCAGATTATGTCTGCAGTATCGAGCCGCCGGCAATGCAAGTCTGTTGCGGTGGCGCGCGGGACTCCGCTAATTCGCCACCGGCTCGAGCCGCAGCAGTCTCCCGTCCGCCGCATCGGTCAGCAGGTAGAGCAGGCCGTCCGGCCCCTGGCGAACGTCGCGGATGCGCCCTTCGCGGCCGGTGAGCAGGCGTTCCTCGCGGACCACACGGTCGCCGTCGAGTTCGAGGCGGACCAGCATCTGGAACTTCAGGGCGCCGACGAACAGATCGCCGCGCCAGCCGGGGAAGCGGTCGCCGGTATAGAAGGCCATGCCGGACGGGGCGATGGACGGCGTCCATTGGTGCAGCGGCTGCTCCAGCCCTTGGCGGTGGGTGCCGACACCGATCTTGGTGCCGATGCCGTAATTGACGCCGTAGGTGATCACCGGCCAGCCGTAATTGAGGCCGCGGCGGGCAATGTTGATTTCATCGCCGCCCTGCGGGCCGTGTTCGTGCGTCCACAACTCGCCGGTCGTCGGATGCAGTGCCGCGCCCTGCACGCTGCGGTGGCCGACGCTGAAGATTTCCGGTCGGGCGCCGGCCTGACCCTGCCATGGGTTGTCGGCCGGGATGCGGCCGTCGTCGTGCAGACGCACCAGCTTGCCGGCAAGGTCGCCGAGGCGCTGGACGCGCTCCATCTCGCCGCGGTCGCCCTGGGTGATGTAGAGAAAGCCGGCGCGGTCGAACACCAGGCGCGAGCCGAAATGCACGCGGCCGTTCGATTTTGGCTGCTGGCGATAGATCACCTGCAGGTTTTCGAGGCGACTGCCGCCGGTATCGCTGAGCAGACGGCCGCGGGCCACTTCGGTGCCGATGCCGTCTGGCCCGGGACCGGCATAGCTGAGATAGACCCAGCCGTTGTCGGCAAAATTCGGATGCAAGACGACATCAAGCAGGCCGCCCTGCCCGACCGCGGCCACCGGTGGCACGCCGGCCACCGGTTGCGGTTCGAGGCGGCCATCGGCAGCAATCAGGCGCAGGCGGCCGGGGCGTTCGCTGACCAGGTAGCGGCCATCGGGCAGGAAGGCGACGGCCCATGGATGTTCCAGGCCTTCGCTGACGATGCTGACGCGAAACGTTGCCTTCTCGCTGCGCACCGGCTGCCCGGCGGCTCCGGCCAGGCCACTCAAGGTCAGGGCCAGCAGGCCGGCGGCGATCAATCCCTTGCGCATGTTTTTCTCCAGTTCAGCGACTGCGACCCAGCCACAGACGTTCCTCGCCCGGCGCCGGCGGCCGGTCCCAATAAGGTTCGGCGCCGAAGCGCTGCTGCAGGTAGTCGATGAAGGCTCGTACTTTCAGCGGCAGATGCCGGTTGGGCAGGTGGACGGCATAGATGAAACGCTCGACCGGCACGTAGCCGGGCAACACTTCGACCAGCCGCCCGGCCTGCAGTTCGCTGCCAACGATGAAAGTCGGCAGCAGGGCCAGGCCAAGGCCGCCGAGCACGGCCTGCGACAGCGCCTCGTCATCGTTGATGCGCAGGTTGCCGGCGACCGGCACGGTCACCTCGCCTTCCGGGCCGTGCAGATGCCACATGCCCTGGGCGTTCATGTAGGTGTAGTCGAGGCAGTTGTGATCGGCGAGATCGGCCGGCGCCCGCGGCACGCCGCAGCGGGCCAGGTAGGCCGGGCTGCCGCAGATCTTGCGGCGGATCGGCGCCAGGCGGCGGGCGACGAAGTTTTGCCCCGGCTCCGGGGTGATGCGCAGGGCCAGGTCGTAACCTTCCTCGACCAGGTCGACCAGGCGGTCGCTGATGGTCATGTCCACCGACAGGTCGGGATACTGGGCCATGAAGTCGGCCAGCGCCGGCGCCACGTGCAAGGTGCTGAAAGCCACCGGGGCGCTGAACTTCAAGCGCCCGCGCGGCTCGCGATGCAGGCTGCCGATGGTGTTGTCGGCCTGGGCCAGTTCGTCGAGGATGCGGTCGCAATGCTCGAAATAGGCCTCGCCGACTTCGGTCAGGCTGAGCCGCCGGGTACTGCGTTGCAAGAGACGGACGCCGAGCGCCGCCTCCAGCCGCGCCACCGACTTGCTGACCCGCGATTTGGAAATACCCAGGCGGGCAGCCGCCCCGGAAAAACTGCGCGCCTTGACCACCTGGGCAAACAGCAGCATGTCGTTGATGTTTTGCATGAGCGCCCGATTGTTATCCAAATGGAAACAGTTTTATTCAAACTCGCCGGCTTATCAAGTCTGCGAGCGGCCTCTACCATTCACGGTCGTCAAAACCACCTTGGACAACCCATCCAAAACATAGAAAAAACATCGTAAATGCAACAGACTAACCTGATCATCAGCGAATCGGATTTCATTCGCCTGATGGCTACCCAGCCGCCGCCCGACTTGCGCGCCGAACTTGAGCGCGCCATTGTTGTTCCCAACGATTTAATGCAGACCAGCATTGTCACCATGGGTTCGCGCGTGCGCTATGCCGAAATTGAAACCGGCCACAGCCGCGAAGTCGAGATCGTTTTTCCTGAAGAAGCCGACCCCGCCCTGGGCAAAGTGTCCGTCTTCGCGCCCGTTGGCGCCGCGCTGATCGGCCTTTCCGTCGGCCAGGAAATCGACTGGGACTTTCCCGGCAGCAGCCGCCGTCTGACCGTCGTCGCGGTCAGCCAGCCGGCGGTTGGCGCTACGGATTACAAGACACCACAACACTGATCATTCAAGGGAGACCCGTTTCGTGCGCTACACGTCATTTGAACAATTCATCAACCAGGTAGCCGCCCGAAACCCCGGCCAACCCGAGTTCCTGCAGGCCGTCACCGAGGTCATCGAAAGCCTCTGGCCGTACATCGAGCAACATCCGAAGTACGCCGAGCACGGCCTGCTCGACCGCCTGGTCGAGCCGGAGCGGATCATCATGTTCCGCGTCTCCTGGGTGGACGACCATGGCGAGGTGCAGGTCAATCGCGGCTACCGCATCCAGCACTCGTCGGCTATCGGACCGTACAAGGGCGGCATCCGCTTCCACCCATCGGTCAATCTGTCGATCCTCAAGTTCC
>DDWF01000214.1:0-8029 GCA_002345845.1 Betaproteobacteria bacterium UBA2293
CCCATGTGCAGCGTGCCGGTGACGTTGGGCGGCGGTAGCAGGATGCAGAAGTTATCGTGCTTGTTGTCGTCCACGCCGGCGGCGAAGTAGTTGCGCGACTCCCACTCGGGATACCAGCGGCGTTCGATGTCGGCGGGTTCAAAGGCTTTGGCGAGTTCCATGGGCTTGGCGGAAAAGGGGAAAACCGGTAATTATACCGGAGCGCCGCACCGCTCTGCCGGGAGCTTCAGCCCTGGAAATCGGCTTGTTGGCCGCCCGTCGTCGTCTGCTCGGCGAGAAAATCGCGGACGGTGGCTTCGATGATGCGCGGCAGCTCAGCGGTCAGGCGCTGCTCCACCCGGCGGGCTATTTCGCGGGCGATTTCTTCGGTGACGACTACGGCCGGTAGGCTGGCGTCTGGCGCTGGGCAGGGCGTCGCCACCTCGATGAGTTCGGGAAGAGGCGGCTCTTCAATCAGGATCTCGGGCAGTTCAGGTAAAGCCGCTTCCTCGACCGGCAAGAAGGCGTCGACTGTGCTGGATAGTGGCGCGATGGGGTCGATGTCGAAGAGTACCGGCACATCATCGTCCGTTTCCGGCGTGTTGATGTCGATCGCATCGGTCAGCACTGGAACGTCATCGACCTCGGCGTTCTGCCGGCGCCGTTGCATCAGGGCGTCGGCACGAGCGAGGATGGGGCTGGGCATGGTTGGCGTCAGTCGCGCTTGGTCAGGTCGAAGTACTGCACGTCGCAGCCTTCTTCCTTGTACTGGTGAACCCGTTCGCGGG
Source organism: Betaproteobacteria bacterium UBA2293 (assembly GCA_002345845.1). The sequence goes on from DDWF01000214.1 coordinate 768, forward strand.
CGGCCAGGCGGTCTTCCTCGTCACGGCCGACGACCTCGACCAGACTCTGGAAGCGCTGGTAACCCGGCGGAATGGTGCGCGAGAGATTCATCAGGCGCTCGGTCTGGGCAATGTTTTCCAGCCGACTGGCGATCAGTATCGGCGTCTCCGCAGCGAGCGGCGAATCGGCGCGACAGTGCGGGATGAAACTCAGCTGGGCGCTGGTCCATAACATCCGGTCCAGGCCTTCGGCAACCGGTGATTCGGGGGCGTAAACCAGAATTGGCCGGCGTTTCGCCCAAGCCCCGCCGATCAGGGCACAGGCAGCGGCGAGGCGGTCGGAGGCGCCGTGATAGAAGAATACCTGGGTCAATTGAGCTGGCCGGCGCGTTGTAGCAGATAGTGGGCGAGCAGCGCCACCGGGCGCCCGGTGGCCCCCTTGTCGGCACCGGACTTCCAGGCGGTGCCGGCGATGTCCAGGTGCGCCCAGTCGTACTTCTTGGTGAAGCGTGAGAGGAAGCAGGCGGCGGTGATGGCACCACCCCAGCGACCGCCGATATTGGCCATGTCAGCAAACGGACTCTTCAGCAATTCCTGGTAGTCGTCCCACAGCGGCATGTGCCAGGCACGGTCATGGGCTTCCTCGCCAGCTTCGAGCAGGTCGCGGGCGAGGGCGTCCTTGTTGGCGAAGAGGCCGCTGGCGACACCGCCGAGGGCAACGACACAGGCTCCGGTCAGTGTGGCAACGTCGATGACGGTGTCCGGTTGCAGGCGTTCGGCGTAGGTCAGGGCGTCGCAGAGGATCAGGCGGCCTTCCGCGTCGGTGTTGAGGATTTCGATGGTCTGGCCGGACAACGAGGTGACGATGTCTCCCGGTCGGGTGGCGTTGCCGCCCGGCATGTTCTCGGTGGCCGGGACGATCACCGTCAGGTTGACCGGCAGTTGCATGCGGGCGACGGCGAGCAGGACGCCGAGGACGCCGGCGGCGCCGCACATGTCGTATTTCATTTCATCCATCTCGGCGGCTGGCTTCAGCGAAATGCCACCGGTATCGAAAGTGACGCCCTTGCCGACGAGGACCACCGGCTTCTCGCCGGCCCGTGTGCCGCGGTAGTTGAGGACGATCAGCTTGGGCGGCTGGTGAGCACCATTGGCCACCGACAACAGCGAGTGCATGCCGAGTTTTTCCATGTCGGCGCGTTCGAGCACTTCGCACTCAAGGCCCAGTTCTTCGGCCATGCCGCGGGCGCGCTCGGCCAGATAGGCGGGATTGCAGACGTTTGGTGGCAAGTTGCCGAGATCCTTGGCCAAGGCCATGCCTTCAGCAATGGCGATGCCCTGTTTCAGCGCCTCCTCGGCCAGTGCCAGTTCGCTGCGCCGTTCGACGCCGAGGGTGAGCTTGCGCAGCGGCCGGCGGACTTCTTCCTTCTTGCTCTTGAACTGGTCGAAGCGATAGGTTGCGTCAAGGGCGACGATGGCTGCCTGACGGACCCGCCAGCCAACATGCCGTTTCTTGACGGCCAATTCGGTCAGGAAGATGGAGGCGTCGAAGGCGCCGGTTTCGTTGAGCGTCTTGACGGCGGTGCGGATGGCCTGGGCAAATTCCTTCTCACGGAAGTCCTTTTCCTTGCCGAGGCCGACCAGCAGCACGCGGTCGCACAGCGTGCCGGGTACGTTGTGGAGGAGCAGGGTGGTGCCGGACTTGCCCTCCATGTCGCCGCGACGGACGATGTCGGAAATATAGCCGCTGCCGGCCTTGTCGAGCAGTTCGGCGGCCAGGGTAAGTTTGCGCGCTTCAAAGATGCCGACGACGACGCAGGCACTGCGCTGCTTCTCCGGGCTGCCACTTTTTATGCTAAATTCCACAGGCTGCTCCTGTTCTGGGAAATATCAGTATCCGCGGGATTATCCCCGCATTTTTTCGGTTTCGTCAAAGCATGATATTCGAGCGCGCCGCCCGGCGTGAATTCGCTCAGGCAGCGGCCGGCATCAGTGTTGCACTGTTGGCCATCCTGACCTCCACACAGTTGATCAGGTTGCTCAAGGACGCGGCCGGCGGACGCATTGTCCCGGAAGCCGTCGCCTCGTTGCTCGGCTTCGCCGCCTTGAATTTCATGCCGGTTTTGTTGTCTCTGACGCTTTTTGTCGCCATTTTGCTCAGTTTGTCGCGCGCCTACCGCGATTCCGAAATGGTCATCTGGTTCACCAGCGGCCAGCCGCTGACTGCCTGGGTGCGTCCGGTGCTCCGCTTCGCCTTGCCCATCGTCGGCGCCATTGCGCTGCTCTCCTGGTTCCTGTCGCCCTGGGCTTATCACAGCCGCGACGAATACAAGCAGCAACTATCGGCGCGCAGCGAGCTGGCTCAGGTTTCTCCGGGGGCTTTTCAGGAGGTCAGCAACGGCCAGCGGGTGATTTTCGTCGAGGCGCTGGCCGAGGATGCCACCCAGGTCGGCAATGTCTTCGTCGCCTCGGCGCAGGATGGCAAGCTCGGCGTCATCATGTCCGACACCGGGTTTCAGCGCATTGCCGAAAATGGTGATCGCTTCATCGTCCTGGAAAGCGGAAGGCGCTATGAGGTCGAACCAGGTACGCCGGAATTCAAGATCATGGAATTCGAGCGCTACCAGGTGCGTGTTGAGGATGGCGAAGCGAAGCCGGTGGCACGTTCGCCGAAGACCATGCCGATTACCGAACTGCTCTTCGACAGCAGTTCGCGTGCCCGCGGCGAGCTGGTCTGGCGCATCGGCGTTCCCGTGTCGGCGCTGGTTCTCGCCTTGCTGGCCATTCCCCTCGGTTTCGTCAATCCGCGGGCCGGGCGTTCCGCCAACCTGTTGATCGCCATTCCGATCTACGCCATCTACAGCAACCTGCTCTCGGTCAGCCAGGCCTGGGTGGCCCAGGAGAAGCTGTCGTTCTGGATTGGCCTGTGGGCGGTACACGCCTTGATGCTGTTGCCGCTGCTCTTCCTGTTCTATCAGCGAACGGTCGTCGGCCGGCCTTTTGCCCGGAGGAGCAACTGATGTTCCGCATGAAGCTCTATCAGCGCTACTTGATGCGTGAAACACTGGCTGCGGTTTTTCTCGTTCTGCTGGCCTTTCTGGTTCTCTTCAGCTTCTTTGATTTGATCAATGAATTGCGGAATGTCAACAAAAAATATTTGCTAGGGCATGCAATCCTCACCGTTTCTCTTAACCTGCCGAGCCTGATCTACGAACTGATTCCGATTGCCACCTTGATCGGTACCTTGTATGCCTTATCCACATTGGCACGTCATTCCGAGATCACCGTCCTGCGTGCTTCGGGATTGGCAACTAGCGAATTGCTCCAGTCGCTGTTTCGCTTGGCTGGCCTTCTGGCTTTACTGACTTTCCTTGTCGGTGAGGTATTGGTGCCATTTACCGAGCGTCTGGGCAATGAAATGCGCGCCAAGGCGGTCAGCGAGGCGGTCGCGCAACAAGGTTTTACCTCAGGCCTGTGGGTCAAGGATGGGCGCAACTTCATCAATATCCGGACGGTCTTGCCGGATTCCAGCCTGCAAAAGCTGCGCATCTATCAATTTGATCAGTCGAACGCGCTGCAATCAGTGACCGATGCTGAAGATGCGCGCTTCGATGTTTCGGTCGGCTGGGTGCTGAGCAACGTTGTTCGCACAAGCCTTGAGGGCGAGGTGTCGCGCGTCGAACGGCTGCCCAGCATGACCTGGCAGTCGGCGGTAACGCCGACGCTGCTGGCGGTGCTGATGGTCGCACCGGAGCGGATGTCGCTGTTCGGTCTGGTGAATTTCACCCGCCATCTGGCGGAGAACCGCCAGCAGACAGAGCGTTACGAGATCGCCATCTGGAAGAAGGTGGTCTACCCGCTGGCAGCCTTGGTCATGGTCGCGCTTGCCTTGCCGTTCGGCTACTCACACAACCGTGTCGGCGGGGTCAGCCTGAAGATATTTGCCGGGGTGATGCTGGGCATCCTGTTCTATGCCCTCAATGGCCTTTTCTCCAATCTCGGCATCATCAATGCATGGCCGCCCTTTGCCAGTGCCGCAGCGCCTTCGGCGATGTTCCTGCTGGCCGCCATCGGCATGCTGTGGCTGGTGGAGCGACGTTGATCAGGACGTTTCGCTGACGATCCGCGAGCCGGCAATCCGGTCATGCAGGAACTGCCGGTCACGATCAACCAACGCCCACAAGATGCCGATGCCGAACAGCAGGATACTCGGCCAGGCAGCAAGATAACGCAGCACGGCCTGCAGGGGGCGAAGTGAGCTGCCGTCCGGATTGACGACGCGCATCTTCCAGGTCTTCATCGGCAGGGTCTGCCCGCCATGCAGCCAGAACCAGACAAAATAAAAGAGCAACAGCAGCAGAACATGCAGCCAGAGCAGGCGCGGCGAGAAGGCCAGTCCTATGCCGGAAAGCAGGGCCTGCGGCAGCCAGAAGCCGATCAGCAGCACGGCAAAGACGACCAGACCCTCGTAGAGCATGCAGGCCAGGCGGCGGCCGAATCCAGGCGTGGCGCCGATCATTGCAGGCCTGCCGGCGGGCTTGCTGGAGTCTCGCCGGCGACAGCAGAGCCGAAGCTCTCGTCAACCTGGGGCTCGGGTTGTGGCGGTGTCAGCAGTTGCATCGACTTGCCTTCCTCGCGGAGTCGCTGGCGTTCGGCGGCGGGAAGGCTGAGGTAAGCCTTCCATTTTTCCTTGACGGTCTGCTTCTGTTCGGCGGGCAACTGGTTGAAGTCCTTGTACGAGTCACGTACTTTCGAGCGCTGTTCGGGCGTCAATCGTACCCATTCGCGCATCCGTTCCTGCATGCGGTTCTGTTCATCGGCTTTCATCTTCGGATAGCGCTCGGCGATGTTAAGCCATTTTTTCTTGCGCACGCTTTCCATACTGTCCCAATCTTTGGACAGTGGGGCCAGTGCTGACCTCTGGGGCGGCGTCAACTGTGCCCAGTCAGGCTGCGGGGGGGTGCCGATGATGACCGCGGTGGGCGGGGCTGCCAGCACCGAGCCGGCCAGCAGCAGCCCGCAGATCAATCCGCCGCCGAGTCGTCTTTTAGCCATTCAATGAATTCGTTGTCGAGAAATGCCTCGGGGGGGATGTCGTCGGCAAGCAGTGCCATGTCGACCGCTTCGATCTCGCTGACATATTGAATGCTGTGCCAGTAGAAGGCCAGCCACATGCCGGCGAGCAAGGCAATGATGGCCAGGAAAGGTTTGAAGCGAGTGAAGTCCACGCTTGAGCGCAGTAGCTGGCTACCTGCCCAGTTCCCGGCGGTTGCCAGCACCAGTTCGGGTTCGGCCTGCTTTTGTCGTGACACGGCGAGATGGCGCGCCGCTTCCAGGCGACGCGCAGCGGCCGGCGGGATTTCCTGCAGGCCATGGTTCAGTACTTGCCGAACCCGGGAGGCGTAACGTTCTTCATTCATAACTTGATACCTTTGGCCGAAAGTGCAACTGCCAGTGTGTGGGTGGCACGCGAACAATGGGTCTTGACGCTGCCTTCCGAGCAGCCCATCGTCGCTGCCGTTTCGGCGACGTCCATGTCCTCCCAGTAACGCATCAGGAAGGCTTCGCGTTGACGCGCCGGCAGTTTTTTTATTTCGTCGTCAATTATGTTGAGGGTTTGTGCTTGCAGTAGCTGGCTTTCCGGCGTTCGTGGGCCGCCGTCATTACTGTCTACGGTGAGTGTTTCGAGCGGGTCGTAGTCCTCGTCATCGTCGGAGGAGAAGGCCGATAGCAACGTCGTCCACATTGAACGCACCTTGCTCCGCCGGTAGAAGTCGCGAATGGTGTTTTGCAGGATGCGCTGGAAGAGCATGGGAAACTCCTCTTCCGGTCGATCGCCATATTTTTCCGCCAGTTTCATCATCGAGTCCTGGACGATGTCGAGCGCCGCTTCTTCCTCGTGTACGGCATACATCGCCTGCTTGAAGGCGCGACGCTCCACGGATTCGAGAAAGCTGGAAAGTTGTCGGGGTGAAGCCAGAAGTCTCTTCCAGTAAAAGCCTTGAGCGCTATGGGGTTATGCCGGGAAACCTTGACCGGAAATGGGCGGTCGATTAAGGTTACGCCCTTTTAAGCAACAGCTTTTTTGGGCTCAAGAATGATGATCAGCGGTGCAGAAATTGTAATCAGGTGCCTGCAGGAAGAAAAGGTCGATTGTGTTTTCGGTTACCCGGGTGGGTCCGTTCTGCACATTTACGATGCGCTTTTCAAGCAGGAACAGGTCAAGCACATTCTTGTTCGTCATGAGCAGGCTGCTGTTCATGCTGCCGACGCCTACTCGCGTTCATCGCAAAAGGTCGGTGTGGCGCTGGTGACTTCCGGCCCCGGCGTGACCAATACGGTGACCGGTATTGCGACAGCCTACATGGATTCCATTCCGATGGTCGTGCTCTGTGGCCAGGTGCCGACCCAGTACATCGGTCAGGATGCCTTCCAGGAATGTGACACGGTCGGCATTACCCGGCCCTGCGTCAAGCACAACTTCCTGGTCAAGGATGTCAAGGATCTGGCGGTCACCATCAAAAAGGCCTTCCACATCGCGGCGACCGGCCGTCCGGGCCCGGTGGTGGTCGACATCCCGAAGGACATCACTGCCCAGATGGTCGAGTTCGATTATCCGAAGTCGATCCAGATGCGTTCCTACAACCCGGTGGTCAAGGGCCATCTCGGCCAGATCAAGAAGGCCGTGCAGATGCTGCAGGAGGCCAAGCGGCCGATCATCTATACCGGCGGCGGCGTGATCCTGTCCGATGCCTCGGAAAAGCTGACCCAACTGGCCCGCAAGCTCGATTTTCCGGTGACCAACACGCTGATGGGCCTCGGTGGCTATCCGGCCACCGATCGTCAGTTTGTCGGCATGCTCGGCATGCATGGTACGTTCGAAGCCAACAATGCCATGCATTACGCCGACGTGATCCTTGCCGTCGGCGCCCGTTTTGACGACCGGGTGATCGGCAATCCGGAGCATTTTGGCGAGGAAAAGCGTCGGGTCATCCACATCGATATCGATCCTTCATCAATCTCCAAGCGGGTCAAGGTCGATGTGCCCATCGTCGGCAATGTCGCCGACGTGCTCGACGAAATGCTCAAGCTGATGGACGGCGGCTTCAAGGCCGATCCGGAAGTGGCCGACTGGTGGAAGCAGATCGACCAGTGGCGCGGCCGCAAGTCGCTGGCCTATCGTCAGAGCGAGCACATCATGCCGCAGTTCGTCGTCGAGAAGCTTTATGAAGTGACCGGCGGCGATGCCTTCATCACCTCCGACGTCGGCCAGCACCAGATGT
>DDWF01000214.1:8045-8634 GCA_002345845.1 Betaproteobacteria bacterium UBA2293
CTCCGGCGGTTTGGGCACCATGGGCGTCGGCCTGCCGTACGGCATGGGCGTGCTGATGGCCAATCCGGAGGCGCAGGTCGCCTGCATCACCGGCGAAGGCTCGATCCAGATGTGCATCCAGGAAATGTCGACCTGCAAGCAGTACGGCTTCCCGATCAAGATCATCAACCTGAACAACGGCATGCTCGGCATGGTCCGCCAGTGGCAGGAGATGTTCTATTCCAAGCGCTACTCACAGTCCTACGTCACTTCGCTGCCCGATTTCGTCAAGCTGGCCGAGGCCTATGGCCACGTCGGCATGAAGATCGAGAAGCCGGAGGACGTCGAGCCGGCTCTGCGCAAAGCCTTCACCGAGCACAAGGACGATCTGGTCTTCATGGACTTCATCATTGACCCGGCGGCCAACGTCTTCCCGATGGTCGCCGCTGGCAAGGGCCTGACCGAAATGATCCTCGCCGAAGAACTGTGAGCGGGGAAGGAAAAAGAAAAATGCGACACATCATTTCCATTCTGATCGAAAACGAAGCGGGCGCGCTCTCCCGCGTGGCCGGGCTGTTCTCTGCCCGTGGCTACAACATCGAATCGCTGA
>DDWF01000153.1 GCA_002345845.1 Betaproteobacteria bacterium UBA2293
CCGGCGACCTGTTCCGCATGTATGCGCGCTTCGCTGAAAAGAACCGCTGGAAAGTCGAGGTGGTTTCGAAAAGCGAATCCGATCTTGGCGGTTACCGCGAGATCATTGCGCGCATCGAGGGCGCCGGTGCCTATGCCAGTCTGAAATACGAATCCGGCGGCCACCGTGTGCAGCGCGTGCCGGCTACCGAAACGCAGGGCCGCATCCACACTTCCGCCTGCACGGTGGCGGTGCTGCCGGAGGCGGGCGAACTCGATGCCATTATCATCAACCCGGCCGAACTGCGCATCGACACCTACCGCGCCTCGGGTGCCGGCGGACAGCACATCAACAAGACCGATTCGGCGGTGCGCATCACCCACCTGCCGACCGGCATCGTCGCCGAATGTCAGGACGGCCGTTCGCAGCATGCCAACAAGGCTTCGGCGATGAAGGTACTGGCGGCGCGCATCAAGGATGTCCAGGTGCGGGCGCAGCAGGCGCACATTTCCAGCACGCGCAAGAGCCTGATCGGCTCCGGCGACCGCTCCGAGCGTATCCGCACCTACAACTTCCCGCAGGGGCGGATCACCGACCACCGCATCAACCTGACGCTGTACAAGATCGCCGCCATCATGGACGGCGACATGGGCGAACTGCTCGGCGCCCTGGCCGCCGAACATCAGGCCGACCTGCTGGCGGAACTGGCCGAACAGCAATGACCACGCGTCGAGCGGCAGCCCCGTCGCTTGCGACGGGAACAGCGCGACAAAACCCAAATCAGGCGCTGTCAGGCGCCGCTCAAATCCGTGGCGAGGCAGCCTCGTCCTGCGGGGCGCGGCAACTCACGCTGGGGCAGGCCTTGGCCGCGGCCAGGCAACGGATCGACCGGCTCGATGCCCGGCTGCTGTTGCAGTACGCCACCGGTTGCAGCCATGCCGACCTGCTGGCGCGGCCGGAAACGCCGGTCATTGAACCGGCTTACGCGCAGTTCGTCGAATGGGTCGAGCGCCGTGCCGCCGGCGAGCCGCTGGCCTATCTGGTCGGCGAGGCGGAATTCCGCGGCCGCGTTTTCCAGGTTTCGCCGGCCGTCCTCATTCCGCGCCCGGATACCGAAGTGCTCGTCGAACTGGCTCTGGAGCGGTTGCCGGGAAGCGCACAGCCACGCGTGCTCGATCTCGGCACCGGCTCCGGCATTGTCGCCATCTCGCTGGCCCTGGAATGGCCGGCGGCCGACGTCGTTGCCGTCGACCTGTCGGCAGCAGCCCTGCAGGTCGCCGCCAATAACGCTGCCCGACTCGGCGCCCGCGTCGATTTTCGGGCTGGTGACTGGTATCAGCCGGTTGCCGGCGAGCAATTCGACCTGATCGTCGCCAACCCACCCTATATCGCTGCCGGCGATCCGCACCTGGACGGCGATGGTTTGCCGCACGAGCCCCAGTCGGCGCTGACCGATGGTGGCGATGGCCTGGCCTGCATCCGCCACATCGTCGCCGCTGCCGCTGCCCATCTGCAGCCCGGCGGCTGGTTGTTGCTCGAACACGGCCATGACCAGGGCGCCGCCTGCCGGAACTTATTGACGGCGGCCGGGTTCCAAGGACCATTCACCCATCCCGACCTGGCCGGCAGCGACCGCGTTTCAGGTGCCCATCTTTAATCTGGAGTCATCATGTCCGAAGTGCAACAACGCATTCACCAAACCGTCACTGGCAATCCGGTCGTCCTTTACATGAAGGGCGATGCCCGTTTTCCGCAATGCGGTTTTTCGGCGACGGCCGTGCAGATCCTGAAGGCCTGTGGTGTCGATGATTTCGTCACGGTCAATGTGCTGGCCGACGAGGAAATTCGCAATGGCGTCAAGGAATACGCCAACTGGCCGACCATTCCGCAGCTCTACATCAAGGGCGAGTTCGTCGGCGGCTGCGACATCATGAAAGAGATGTTCCAGGCTGGCGAGTTGCAGAAGATGCTGGAAGGTATTGCCGCCTGATTATCCGGCCCGGAATTGAAAAGGCCCGGCAGCTTGCCGGGCCTTTTCATTGGTGCCGCAGATTCAGACTTCGGCAACCTGGAAGTCGATGTTGGCGCCATCCTTGACCACTTCCTTGACCGCGCATTCGGTGATGCTGTGCAGCACGGCGGCCTTCTGCTCGGCGCTGAAGCCGGCCGGAAAGCGGACTTCCGTCTTGAAGCGGGCAAGATGCAAGGGGCCGCGCGGGCCGGCGAAGGGCTTGCAGGAAATCTCGATACCTTCGGCGGAGAGGCCAAGACCTTTGCAGGCCTTCTTGGCATAGACGCCGGCACAGCCGGCCAGCGTCGCATAGAAAGCCTCCAGCGGATTCATCAGCGAGCCGTCAAGGGCGTAGGTGGTCTCATGCTTGCCGGTGCTGACCTTGATCAGTGGCGTTTTATCAATTGTGGTGGTGTACATGCTGTCCTTCGGGGGCTGTTATCGATGGCATGCCAGGGGCACGCGGCGTAAGAATATAACAGATTGCTTATATTGTGCACTGCAGCATGCTAGCCTCGCCCTGGTTTTCAGGCACTGGCCAGGCGCTGGTTGGCGATATTCAGACGATTGACCAGGACTTCGACGAAGCCTTGGTAGAAGTGCATGCGGCAGGCTTCGGAGGCCTTTTCCAGGGCTTCACCGCGAACCGTGATGATGTCCGATTCGGTGATTGCCGTGACGTCGGCGCTGCGCCTCGGGGCGTGGCGATTGAGTACCGCCATCTCGCCGAAACAGTCGCCCTTGCACAGAACATTGAGCGGCTTGCCGCCCTTGCTCACCTTCAGTTGGCCGTCGGCCAGGAAACAGAAGGCGTCGCCAGGGGCACCGTCATGCAGGATCAGGGTGCCGGCCGGGACGCGTTGCCAGTGGGCGAAGCGCAGCACTTCCCAGAGTTCGACATCGCTGAAGTCGGCGAAGAAGGGCAGGGCGCGCAGGATGTTGAAGCGCTCGCTTTCCGGAAATTCGCTCGTCCGTTTCTGCAGCAGGCGCTTGCTCACCGTATGCGCGAGATCGTGGGCGAAGGCGGTCCACGTCGGATAGCGCTGCTCGCGATCACGGCAGGTGGCGCGGGCGACGATGTCGTCGAGGGCGGCAGGAATGCCCTCGCGCAGGCTGGAGGGGGCTGGTACCTGGCCGTGGACGATCTGATAGATGATGTTGAACGGATTGTCGGCCTCGAACGGCAGGCGTCCGGTCAGTAACTGGAAGAGCACGACGCCGAGCGAATAGATGTCGGTCCGGTGGTCGAGCGGTAGTTCCCTGACCTGTTCGGGGGACATGTACGACGGCGAGCCGATGCCGGATATCTGCGTCCGTTCGTTCTGGCCGGTAATGGCGGCGCCGAAGTCGGAAATCTTGATGTCGGTGCCACCGGTGAGCAGGATGTTGGCCGGCTTGATGTCGCGGTGGGTGATGCCGAGACGGTGGGCGAACTCGAGCGCCCGCGTGCATTTGAAGGTCAGCTCGACGACCCGGTCGAGGGGCAGCAAGTGGCCGGGGCGGGCGTGCTTCTCCAGGGTGCCGCCGGGCACGTACTCCATGACGATGTAGCAGATCTTCTCGGCGACCACGGCATCGTAAATCTGCACGATGTGCGGGTGATTCAGCTTGCCGACCAGCGACGCCTCGTTGAGGAAGAGGTTGGTGTAGATGCGCCCCTTCTGCGGATCGTTGAGGATATCCGGGGTGCCGACCTTGATCGCTACATCGCGCTGGGCGAAGGGGTCGCGGGCAAGGTAGACGGTGCTGCTCGCCCCCTCGCCCAGCTTGCGCACCAGTTCGTACTTGCCGAGTTTGCGCGTCATGGCCGGGTTGGCGTGGTAACGGAAAAGGCGCTAGCCGCCGCCAGGTCAGAGACGGCTGCGGGCGCGGACGATGGCGGCGCGCACCTGTTCCGGCGCCGTGCCGCCGATGTGATTGCGTGATGCCAGCGAGCCTTCGACAGTCAGCACGGCATAGACGTCCTCGCCGATCAGCGGCGAGAACTGCTGCAGTTCCTCGAGCGTCAGGCCGGGCAGGTCCACGCCCTTCAATTCAGCCGCCTTGACTGCCAGGCCGACGGCTTCGTGGGCATCGCGGAAGGGCAGGCCCTTCTTGGTCAGGTAGTCGGCGAGGTCGGTGGCGGTGGCGAAACCCTGGGTCAGCGCCGCCTTCATGTTGTCGGCGCGGACGGTGATGCCGCCGGCCATGTCGGCGAAGATGCGCAGGGTGTCGGTGACCGTGTCGACGGCGTCGAACAGCGGTTCCTTGTCCTCCTGGTTGTCCTTGTTGTAGGCCAGCGGCTGCGACTTCATCAGCGTCAGCAGGCTCATCAGCTGGCCGTAGACGCGGCCGGTCTTGCCGCGCGCCAGTTCCGGCAC
>DDWF01000033.1 GCA_002345845.1 Betaproteobacteria bacterium UBA2293
CGCCGAACTGGATCAGGTCATACGCGATTTCCCGAAGGGACGCCCCACCGAGTTCAGGGTCGGCGTTGCAGACGCGATTCCAAAATCACTCGCGTATCGTCTCCTGCGACCGGCCGTGCGCCTGCCCGAGCCGGTGCGGATCATTTGCCGCGAGTGGCGCCTTGACCGCTTGCTTGCCGAGCTTGCCTTGCATCGCCTCGATCTGGTGATCTCGGATTCTCCGGTTCCCTCGAACATCGACGTGCGCGCTTACAGCCATAAGCTTGGAAAGTCCGGATTGTCATTTCTCGCCCATCCCAAGCTTGTCGGGCAGCTTACCGAGTCATTCCCCCGTTGCCTGAATCAGCTTCCGCTACTGTTGCCGGGGGAAGATTCCTCGATGCGACGCAAGCTTGCGGAATGGCTGGACAAAATGCGCCTTCAGGTGAGCATTGCCGGAGAGTTTGACGATGCCGCGCTCATGGTAGCCTTCGGTCGTGAAGGGATTGGCGCTTTTCCCATCCCCAGCGTATTGGTCGATGAATATCTGCTGTCCGGTGAGTTGCAGTTGCTCGGCGAAGCCAAACAAGTCCAGATCGAGTATTTCGCGCTGTCGGTGCAGCGTCGTTTGACGCATCCCTGCGTGTTGGCCATCACATCCAGCGCCGATTGGGGCGTGCCAGATGAATCCAGGCGGTAAGTTACCCTCCGGGGGCGTTCCTTGAGAACTGCTTGAGTTCCACCCCGAGGGCGAACATGTCGTCACATGGATGTTTGAGATTCAGTCAATCATGTTGTTCGTAATTACCGTAGTGATGATTAATTTATTACGAATATACCGCATGATTGGGTTGGGCTAAATTGCCATCTGCGTGGCACAATCTGCGATTTTCCAGGAGATGCAAATGCAGGCGCTACGAGAAAGCCCTCCGCTGGCGTCAACACTGTCATCAGCGCGTTGAACTTGCCCGGGCGTCCGGCATCCGCTATTTTCGAGGAGTCGAGGCGCCGCCAATCCGACCTGATCGTCATTGGCAAGCATGGCGGCAGCATCGTCGAAGAACGCCTGTTGGGGAGTGTGACCCGGAACCTCCTTGTTCCCTGATTGAAAGGACGAAGACGTGGAAAATATTCTTGCCGGCATGATGAGTCACGGGGGGGCATCCCTCGACGCGCTGGCGGCGCTGCTCCGCAGCCTGCGTCCCGGTTTGCGATCACCTCCGGCCGAGGCAAAGCTGCGGGATTTGATCGCATTGCTGACCAACCGTCCGGATTTGCGCGCTGCGCTGCGCACGGTCTTGTTGCGGCTGTTATCCGAGCGACATGCCGTGATCCTGTTCGCGGCAGCGGGAATCTATCCGGAAACCGGTGTCTTTGCCGAGTCTTTGCGCCGTGTTTCACACAAGATACTGCCCGAGGCGGACGATGCCGCGCAGTTGAAGAGCGCCATCGATAGCGTTGTGTCGCGGCGCGACCTGGCGTGGATGGAGACGGTCTCCGCCGCGACCTGGGCTGACTTGATTCGTGCTCTGCGCTTCGCCGAGGCCGATGATCTGACCGGCTTGAAACGGCTGAGAGCCGATCTGATCGAGGCGGCCAGGGTGGTCGCGCATCGAATCGCGTCAGCGGGACTGGAGGCGGAAATGCTGCGTCTCGATCCACGTCTCGAAAACCACGAATCGCCTTTTCTCGCGCTGTGCGGGGAGGTGCTGACCCTGACACGCGAGATCGAAACCGCCACGGCGCCAGCGACAGAGGCCGTTACCGGATCGTACAAACACGTTCTGGTACTGATCGACCAGTGCCGGCAGACGATTGAGCGAGTGCGCCGCCGCGCCCAGCAGCAGGGGGCCAGTTTCCACCTGACGTTTCGCCTGCGGCGCTTGCTCCAGCATCTGAAGCGCCTCGAAACCCTGTCCGCCATCGCCAGCGCGCCAGACGGAGATGGCGACAGGGAACGACAAGTCGCCGCGCTCTGGGTCGAGCTCGCGACGGCCGAATGCCGACGCAACGATCTGCGACGCTTCTGGCGTCAGAATACGGAGCTGGTGGCACTGCGCGTCAGCGAAAACGCCGGCAAGAGCGGCGAACACTACATTACCGAATCGCGCCCGGAATACCTGGCCATGCTGCGTTCGGCGGCCGGTGGCGGTTTCATCATCGCTTTCATGGCGGCAAACAAGATCTTCCTGGCGACGCTGGGTCTGGCGCCGCTCACCGAAGTACTGGCCTTCAGCCTCAACTATGCGCTGGGCTTCGTGCTCATTCACATGCTGCACTTCACCGTGGCGACCAAGCAGCCCGCGATGACGGCAAACGCCATCGCCGCCGCCATCGAGGAGAGCCAGACCGGGCGGGAACGCACCCTGCAGCCAGTGGTCATCCTGGTTGCCCGGACGCTGCGCACCCAGCTGGCGGCCATCCTGGGCAACATCGGCTTGGCGGTACCGACGGCGATGCTGTTCGGCCTGGCGATCTGGTGGCAAACCGGAAATCATTTTGTCGATCCCGACCGGGCGCGACAGTTGCTCCAGGAAATCGATCCGATCGGTAGCGGCGCCGTGCTGTATGCCGCCGTGGCCGGCGTCTGTTTGTTTCTCGCTGGGCTGATTGCCGGCTACTACGACAACTTGTGTGCCTACAGCCGCATTCCGGATCGCCTCCGGCAGCTCGTTTTGCCGCGCCGCCTGATCGGCAGGGCCCGCTGGGCGCGTTTTGCTACTTACATCGAGAATAATCTGGGCGCCCTGGCCGGAAACTTCTTCTTCGGTTTTCTGCTCGGTGGCGCCTCCGGGCTGGGCATGTTGCTCGGCCTGCCGCTGGATATTCGCCATATCGCATTTTCTTCAGCCTTCTTTGGCTACGCGCTGACCGGGCTCGAATTTGGCGTGGCATGGCAAGTCGCCATGCTGGGCGTACTGGGTGTGCTGGCCATCGGCCTGACCAACCTGCTGGTCAGCTTTTATCTGGCCATGTGGGTCGGTTTGAAGGCACGGGGGGTGACGTTCTCGCAGCGGCGTCAGTTTCTGGCCGCGGTACTGCATCATTTGTGGCACGCACCACGCGAGTTCTTTCTGCCGCCCAAGCGCGAAAATCAGCCGCGACCGGCAAATCCGGAAAGCCTGCATGGAAAGGATTCATCATGACAAACCACAAATGGCATCAACTCGCCGTGGCCGAGGCGCTCTCCTTGCAGCAGTCCGATAGCGGCGGTTTGACGGCGGAGGAGGCGGCACGCCGACTGTCGGCGCACGGCCCGAACCGCCTGACGCCGCCGAAAAAGCGCGGGCCGCTGCTGCGCTTTTTGCTCCAGTTTCATAACGTCCTGATCTATGTGCTACTCGGCGCGGCGGGTGTTACGGCCGCGCTGGGCCACGGGGTCGATACGGCGGTGATCCTTGGCGTGGTCGTCATCAACGCCCTGATCGGCTTCATTCAGGAGGGGAAAGCCGAGAAATCGCTCGATGCGATCCGCAACATGCTGTCGCTGCACGCCATGGTGATGCGCGACGGCCGGCGCAGCGAAATTGCCGCGGAAGAACTCGTGCCCGGCGATATCGTCCTGCTGGCTTCGGGCGACAAGGTACCTGCCGACCTGCGTCTCATCGAGATGCGCAGTCTGCGCATCGAGGAAGCGGCGTTGACCGGCGAATCGGAGCCAGTCGAAAAGTCGCCGGACGCCGTGGCCGAAGACGCGCCCATCGGCGACCGTACCGGCATGGCGTATTCGGGCACGCTGGTGGTATTCGGCCAAAGCAAGGGTGTCGTCGTCGCCACCGGCGATGCCACCGAGATCGGCCGCATTGGCCGCATGCTGGCCGAGGTCGAGTCGGTCGATACCCCGCTGCTGAAGCAAATGGCAGTGTTTGGCCGCTGGCTGACTGTGGGG
Source organism: Betaproteobacteria bacterium UBA2293 (assembly GCA_002345845.1). The sequence continues at coordinate 3,869 of DDWF01000033.1, forward strand.
GTGCTGATTCTGGCCGGTTTGACGATCGCCTTCGGCATGCTGGTGCATGGCCAGTCGGCGGGTGAAATGTTCCTGGCTGCCGTCGGACTGGCGGTCGCGGCGATCCCCGAGGGCCTGCCGGCGATCATGACCATCACGCTGGCCATCGGCGTGCAGCGCATGGCCGGCCGCAACGCCATCATCCGCCGCATGCCGGCGGTGGAGACGCTCGGCGCCGTCACCACCATCTGCTCGGACAAGACCGGTACGCTGACGAAGAACGAGATGACCGTGCAGCGCCTGGCGACGGCCGATCAGTTCATCGACGTAACCGGTGTCGGCTATGCCCCGCAGGGTGGTTTCACGGTCGAAGGCCGGGAACTGGATCCCGCGACGCTTGCCGATATCGCCCGCATTGCCTTGTTATGCAATGACGCCAGTTTGCGCGAAAAGGATGATGAGTGGACACTCGAAGGCGATCCGACCGAGGGGGCCTTGCTGACGCTGGCATTCAAGGCAGGTCTCGACCCGCATTACGAGGCCGAGGCGCTGCCGCGCATCGACGTCATCCCCTTCGAATCCGAGCACCGCTTCATGGCGACCTTGCACCACGACCATGCCGGTCATGCGCTGGCCTTCGTCAAGGGCGCGCCCGAGCGCATCATCGGCATGTGCTCCATGCAGGGAACATGGCGCAGCAGGGTGGCGATGTGGGTCTGAAAGTGCCTTGGCAGCATGTGTAAATACAAAATGCCAACTTTAGAAAATGCAGGTTTGCATGCGTGGATGGCGGGCGGCCCTCTAGCCGGGCGCGGGTCGGGTTGGGGCACCGAGGCTCGACAGATAAGCGACCAGCGCATCGATCTCGTCGGCTCCCAGGTCGCGATAGTCTTCCTTCATGACCGCGGCTCGCTTCGGCAGCTCGGCGTCGACGCATGAGCGGTCTCTATCTCGCCGTCGCGCTGTTCCCGCTCGGCAATCTGGTGATTGCCCTGCTGGCGGCGGCGCGCGGTCCGACGGCGGCCGACCGCATGCTGATGGCCCTGTTGTTCGGCTCTACCGGCACGGGCATACTCGTTTTGCTGGCGCATGCGCCACACCGTCGCGCTCGAAACCGCTAGCGTGCCGGTCTTGTTCGAGCAGATCACCGTCACCGACCCCAGCGTCTTCACGGCCTGCAGGCGCCGGTGGGCTTCGTCGCGGCCGAGGCCGGTCTCGAGCGCGATGCCCTGGTCCGTTAGCGTCTGCGCCACGGTACGGGTATGCCAGGCCGGCGTTGCAGGGTTGGCGGCTCCGGGGTCGGGGCCGGACAGGTGGTCTGTCGAGCGGGTGGGTGTCATGACAGCGCTTGAGCTGGTGTCTCGGCGATGGATGCGCGCGCGGTGCGATATTTAAAAGCTGCCGAACAAGGTGCCCAGCGAGATAAGTGCGACCAAGGCAATTACAGGGATCACCACCGCCACCACGGCGATGTCCTGGTAGGCCTCGCGATGCGTCAGTCCGCACAGTGTCAGCAGCGTGATCACGGCGCCGTTGTGGGGCAGCGCATCGAGCCCGCCAGTGGCCACGGCCGTCACGCGGTGCAGCAGTTCGGGCGAGATGCCTGCGGCTGTGGCCATGGCCAGGTAGGTGGAACCCAACGTGGACAGCGCGATGCTCATGCCGCCCGAGGCCGACCCGGTCATGCCTGCGAGCAGGCTGGTGGCCAGCGCCAGCGAGATCAACGGGTTGTCGCCGCCAAGCGTCACCACCCAGTCGCGGATCAGCACGAAGGCCGACAGCGACGCGATCACCGCACCGAACCCGACCAGGCTTGCGGTGTTGAAGATCGGCTTGAGCGACGCAGCCGCGCCGTCGTCGAGCGTCTGCGCCAGTCCCGTCCTGAGCCGTTGCCAATTCACCCCGACGAGGACCAGGCAAGACAGGGTGAGCGCGGCAATGATGGACCAGACCCCGCGCACTTCGGACACATCGGTCCGGCCGTATGCCGGCAGCGCCAGATACGCGGTGTCGAGCGTCGGGATCACGAGGAACGTGAACCCGAGGTTGAGTGCGATGACCAGCACCAGCGGAATCGACGCAACGCGCAGCGAGGGCGGGTCGTCTGTCGGCGGCGCGTGCTCGTCGGCATCCGGGTGAGGCCCGTAGCCCGGCCCCAGCGCCCGGGCGCGGCGTTCGAGCCACTGCCAGCCCAGGCCGAGCATGATCGCGCCGGCAATCACCCCGAGCCCCGGCGCCGCAAAGGGCGTGGTGCCGAAGAACGGCATCGGGATGGCATTCTGGATCGCCGGCGTACCCGGCAAGGCCGTCATCGTGAACGTGAAGGCTCCGAGCGCAATCGTCGCGGGAATCAACCGCTTCGGCAGCCGCGCCTTCCGGAACAGCGCGGCGGCGATTGGAAATACCGCGAAAGCCACCACGAACAGCGACACCCCGCCGTAGGTCATCAGCGCGCACGACAGGATCACCGCCAAGATGGCGCGTTGCGAGCCCAGGCGGGCAACGATGCTCTGTGCCAGCACCTGCGCGCTGCCGCTGGCTTCCATCAGCTTGCCGAAGACGGCGCCCAGCAGAAAGAGGGGGAAGTAGCGTATTACGAACTCTCCCGTCGCCTGCATGAACACCTGCGTGTAGGTGCCGAGCATCGGCCCTTCGCCGACAGCGGCGGCGGCGAGAGTGGCCAGCGCGGGGGCGAGCAACAACAGGCTCACGCCCCGGTACGCCAAATACATCAACGCCGCCAGGGCGACGGCAATCACCACCATGCCGACCATCGCGTCAGTCCTCCTGCAGGGGGGGCATGCCGGCGGGCCGCACGGGCGCGGCGAACAGTTCATCCAGGTCAAGCGTGGAGCCCACGCCGATGCGGTCAAAGTTCGCGCTCAGCCAACTGTCGCACCAGCGCCGGCCGCGCTCGAACAGCATCTCAAGATAGGGCCATTCCGCGTTCATCTTGCTCGAGGCGGCCAGGTCCTGGACATCGGCTTCGGCATGAATCATGTGCAGGTAGGTCCGCCCGGCGTGGCCGATGTCCAATCCCTCGGTGGACACCAGGCGCTGCATCAGGTTGATGGCCCGCAGTTCCTTGATCAGCGCGGTGTTGAAGCTGATCTCGTTGACGCGGTTAATGATCTCGCGCGCGTTGCGTGGCGTCGCGTGGCGCACGAAGGGGTTGATCTGGACGATCAGGATGTCCGGGGTGGCCGCGCTCTCGACCAGCGGCTGCAATGTCGGGTTGCCGCTGAAGCCGCCGTCCCAGTATGCCTCGCCGTCGATCTCGACGGCGCGCGAGATCTGTGGCAAACAGGCCGAAGCCATCACCGCGTCGGCCGTCACGTCGCCGCGCGAGAAGATGCGGGCGCGGCCGGTTTGCACATGGGTCGCCGTGACGTGAACCGCGATCGAGCAGGCATTCACGCGGCCGAAGTCGACCTGGTCCTCGAGCAGGCTCCGCAGCGGGTCGAAGCCGGTGGGGTTGAGGTCGTAGGGCGACCAGATCCGGCTCAGACCCTCCATGAACAGGTAGGCCGGAGAATGGTCCATGCTGTAGCGACCGAGCAGCTTGTCCCACGGGCTGCGCTGGATGGGCGAGAACCGCGCGGCGTCGCTGACGGCCTTCCAGAAGTTGCGCAGGCTGTCGCGTGCGCCCCGGCGCCCGGCGCGCGCGAAGCCATCGGCCAGCACCACCGCGTTCATCGCGCCGGCGCTGGTGCCGCTGATCTCGGCGATGCGCAGCCGCGGGTCCTCCAGCAGGCGATCGAGCACGCCCCAGGTCAGCGCGCCGTGCGAGCCGCCGCCTTGCAGCGCCAAGCTGATTGGCCTGCCGTCCACCGGGACCGCTGCGGTAGCGAACAATCCCTGCTCGATGTTCTCCTGCGCAGAAGAACTAGGTGACACGGAAACATTCATTGGTTGACGTTGGCTCTCATGTGGCCCGAAAGCCGGCTAAAAATTCCCTATCCCTTCGGGCTGCGGTCCTTCCTTGACCGTCACGACCCACCATCGCCGAAGATATTAGCGAGTCAGCACGCCGGGGTCTGTGCGCTGTCGAACATGCGGTGCATCGACTGCACTGACCGTGCAGCGCACGCGACCCCAGCGCGGGACCCTCTCTACCAAGGGTTCGCCAGCGCACAGACACGATAACCTTCAGCGATATAAAAACACATGTACGCATCAGGTGGCACGTATTCAATGAATGAGTGCTTGTCCTGGTCGCCCATCGTTCCAACGTGGCTGGCTCGCCGGACCGGTGATCGCCAGTTCCGCGCAATCGGATTCCCCCAACCTGATCTACCCGCCAGGAGAACGAATGATCGCAGCCGCAAACAGGGTCGACACATCCCGCATCGACAGGCCCGCGTCGCCGCCGGAAGTGGCATGTCCCGGCGCACGCCAAGGAGCTTGGGCAGCCTTGCGCTGGTGGCGCTTGGGCTGTTGGGCCTGCTGTTGCCATCAGTCCGATTGGCTACGGCTCAAGACGTGGCTGGGAAGCCCATCGTCTATGTATTGCCCATCGAGGGTGTGATTGACCTGGGTCTGGCACCCTTTGTCCGACGCGTCATTGACGAAGCGACCCAGGCAGGCGCGGCGGCGGTGGTCCTTCAGATCGACACGTTCGGCGGGCGCGTCGATGCGGCGGTGCAGATCCGCGATGCCTTGCTGAACACCAAGCTGCGCACGGTCGGGTTCGTCAACAAGCGTGCCATCTCCGCAGGCGCCCTGATCGGTTTGGCCACGCAGACACTGGTGATGTCCACCGGCAGCACGATCGGTGCGGCGGCTCCAGTGCAGACCGGAATGCCCGGTGCTGCGGCCAAGCCGGCGGAAGAGAAAACGGTGTCGTATGTGCGCAAGGAATTTCGCGCCACGGCCGAGGCGAGAGGGCGCCCGCCCCTGCTCGCCGAAGCCATGGTTGACGCAGACGTTAAAGTGTCCGGTGTCGTGGACAAGGGCAAGCTGCTGACGCTGACGACCGAGGAAGCGCTCCTGAACAAGGTCGTTGATCATCGAGCCGACACGCTGGAGGGCGTGCTGTCCCACCTAGGGCTTGAGGGCGCCGAGATTCGCACGGCAGTACCGCACTGGGCGGAACAGTTGGTGCGCTTTCTGACCCACCCGGTGTTGAGTTCATTGCTGATCAGCGTCGGCATGCTCGGCATCATGGTCGAGATGCGTACCCCCGGCTTCGGCATTGCCGGTGGTCTGGGCATCGCCAGCCTGGGGCTTTTCTTCTGGGGTCATTGGTTGGTACAGCTTGCGGGCTGGGAGGAAATGTTGTTGGCGGGTGCGGGGCTCGCCCTGCTGATTGCCGAAGTTTTCTTCGTCCCGGGCTTCGGCATCGCTGGAGCTCTGGGCGTCGCCGCCCTGCTCGGTGCGCTCGTGCTCAGCATGACAGGGTCCGGCGACACGGCGACCGTCATAGTGGCGGCGGCCTCGCGCGTCGTCATCGCCTTGCTGGTCGCACTCGTGGCTGGCGGGGTGCTCTTGCGTTATCTGCCGCGCCTGCCCTTCGCACGCCGCATGGTGCTGGCGACCAACCTCGGCACCGGCCCGACCCACGGCTCAGCGCCGCTGTCTGATCAGCGCTGGATAGGCAAGCGGGGTCATGCCGCATCGGTGCTGCGTCCCGCCGGCATTGCCGACATCGAAGGCGAGCGCGTCGATGTGGTGTCCGACGGTGCGCTTATCGAACGTGGCACGGCAATCCAGGTAACGCACGTCGACGGCAACCGCATCGTCGTCAGGGCAAACGTCCCATCCCGCATCAACCCCCACCCAAGTATCGAAAAAGGAACAAACCATGAATGAAATGTTGGCAGGTCTTGTCGGCAGCTTTGGTCTGCTGGTAGCGTTGGTCGCCGCACTGGCTGTGCTGCTCTATCTCATACCCATACCGCTGTGGATTGCGGCCTGGGCCTCCGGCGCCTATGTCGGCCTGTTCACGTTGATCGCCATGCGCTTGCGACGGGTGCCGCCAGCGACCATCGTGACTGCACGCATCAGCGCGGCGAAAGCAGGTATTGAGATGTCGATCAACGACCTGGAGGCGCACTTCCTGGCCGGCGGCGATGTGACCCGGGTCGTCAACGCGATGATCTCGGCCGACAAGGCGAACATCCCGCTGCCCTTCAAGCGCGCAGCGGCCATCGACCTGGCCGGGCGCAATGTGCTGGAGGCGGTGCAGATGTCGGTGCTCCCCAAGGTCATCCAAACCCCGCGCATCGCTGCCGTGGCCAAAGATGGCATCCAGCTCATCGCGGTGTCGCGCGTGACGGTGCGCACCAATATCGACCGGCTGGTGGGCGGCGCTGGCGAGGAGACGATCATGGCGCGCGTCGGCGAAGGCATGGTCAGCACCATCGGCTCGGCCAAGAGCCACAAGGACGTGCTGGAAAACCCTGACCACATCTCCAAGCACATCCTGGCCAAGGGCCTCGACGCGGGCACGGCCTACGAGATCCTGTCGATCGACATTGCCGACGTAGACGTGGGCGACAACATCGGCGCCAAGCTGCAGATCGACCAGGCCAATGCCGACAAGCAGATCGCCCAGGCCAAGGCCGAAGAGCGACGAGCCATGGCGGTGGCGCTCGAGCAGGAGATGCGCGCGCGTGTTGTGGAGTCCGAGGCCGAGGTGCCGCGTGCGATGGCTGAAGCCTTTCGCGCCGGCAACCTGGGCATCATGGACTACTACCGCATGAAGAACATGCAGGCCGACACGGCCATGCGCGAGGAGATCGCCAGCACCGGCGATGACCCTGCTCTCGGCCAGAAGAAGTAGGCGAGACCTTCCATGCGCGACATTCCCCAGGAGTTGTTCATGATTCTGATCTTCGGCGTAATCTGGCTGAGTCAGTTTCTGTACAGGCACTTACTCGGAAAGGCAGCGACCATGCGGGCGGAGACCGCGTCCGGTGCCGTTACCCAGACGACGCGCGTACCTCTGAATGCCGGCACGACACCCGTACAAGCTTATACGGCAGATGCAGCGGAGCCCGTCGATACACCGCAAGTTGCGCGAACCGCCATGGCGGCGCGTGCGTTGCCGTCGGTCCGTCTTCTTCCGCGCCGCTTCTCAAGGCGGAGCTTGATGCCTGATCAGCGCGCGGTCCAGGACGCCATCGTCATTGCAGCCATACTGCAGCCCTGCCACGCGCACCGACCACATGACGGAGGGTGAGCCACGATGCAGCGCCCGTCAACGCCCATCATCAGGCGCCCGGGTGCCCTGGCGCTGACCTGCGGCTGAACAGGGAGTCCTGCTTTGCTGAACACACCCGCCACCGAAGAGACCGGCAGCGCCGTGCCCGAACCGGTGGCGCTGTCCGAGCAACGCGTGCTGCGCCTGCTGCTGGTAACCGTGAGCGTGGCGCTGGTGTGGATCCTGCTGCCCTTCTACGGCAGTGTCCTTTGGGGCGCGATCATCGCGGTGCTGTTCAAGCCGCTGTACCATTGGCTGCTGCCGCGGCTGCGCGAACGACGCAGCCTGGCCGCCTTGCTGACGATCATGGCCGCCACCCTGATCGTCGTGCTGCCGGCGGTGCTGTTGTCGAGCGCGCTGGTGCGCGAGGCGCGCCACGTCTTCGAGCTGGTTGAATCCGGCGAGCTGCAGCCGGCCCAGTGGCTGCGCGGGCTGTTCGATGCGCTACCGTCATGGATCACATCGCTGCTCGGGCAATTCGGCCTGGCCGACTTCGACACCGTGCAGAACGAGCTGGCCGCGGCGCTGTCCCGGGGAACCCAGTTCATCGCGACCCAGACCTTCACGGTGGGGCAGAACGCACTGAGTCTGCTCGTCAGCTTGTTCATCGCGCTATACCTGGCTTTCTTCCTGGTGCGCGATGGTGACACCCTGATTCGCGCGGTGCACCGCGCCATTCCGCTGGCACCTGGCGACCGGCAAGCGCTGCTCAAGGAGTTCGGCACGGTGTTGCGCGCGACGGTCAAGGGCAACCTCGTGATCGCCGTCGTTCAAGGTGCGCTGGGCGGGCTGGCGTTCTGGGTCCTGGGTGTGCGCGGCGCGCTGCTGTGGGCGGCGCTGATGGGCGTGCTGTCGTTGCTGCCGGTGGTCGGTGCCAGCCTGGTGTGGGTGCCGTTGGCGATCTACTTGTTCGTGACCGGCTCGCCGTGGGAGGCCGTCGGGTTGGTCGCCTTCGGCGTTCTGGTGATCGGTCTGGTCGACAACGTCCTGCGACCGATCCTCATCGGCCACGACACCGGCTTGCCAGACTATCTGGTAATGATCACTACCTTCGGCGGCATTGCCTTGCTCGGCATCAACGGCTTTGTCATCGGCCCGACCGTGGCGGCGATGTTCATTGCCGTGTGGCACATCCAGACCGAGACGCGTTTCGCCCCGCCACCAGAAACGAAAAAGACGTTGGCGACCGGCAGCGCCAGCCCCGTGGCCCCGTGCGCTGCCGCACAGACTCGCGCCGAGAACGCCCGTCAGACTTGATTAGCGATTTATTGACGGCGAGCCCTCCTGACTCACCGCCAAAGATCGATTTCCTTAAATGATCCTCACCATGACTTCCAACCGTCTACGTCCCTGGGCCATTGCTTCGGCACTGGCGCTTTGCAGCTTTTCTTTCGTCGCCTGCACCACCACGTCACCTGACGGGCGCACAGGCATCGCCTCGTCAAAGTCGTCAATCGATACCCGGGCCGACGACACGCTGGCCAGGCTCTACAGCGAAGTGCCGGGCGCTCGCGAAATCGGCGCCACGGCCAAGGGCATCCTGGTGTTTCCGGCGGTGGTGGGCGCCAGCTACGTCGTCGGCGCCGAGTACGGGCGTGGTGTCCTGCGTTCGAGCGACGCTGCGCGGCGCTACTACAGCGCCGCCATCGGCTCGGTGGGCTGGCAGGTGGGTGCGCAGTCGAAAGCCATCGTGTACATGTTCACGACGATCGAAGCGCTCGACCACTTCCGCAATAGCAAAGGCTGGACGGCCGGTGTGGACGCCACCGTGGCGGTGGCCAACGTTGGCGCCAACGGCCGCATTGATACGACCTCGTTGCGCCAGCCCGTGGTGAGCTTTGTGATGGCCAATGCAGGTCTCGACGTCGGCGCGTCGGTGCAGGGTATGAAGATCACCGAGTTGCAACTGTAGTGGCCATGGCCGGGCGGGGACTGGCACCGCCGTAGCCGAACACGGCCCGAACCGCCTGACGCCGCCGAAAAAGCGC